>WJMF01000154.1 GCA_014728085.1 Candidatus Zhuqueibacterota bacterium | reverse complement strand
TTTTTTGTCGGTTTTGATGTTGTGGATATCTCCAGGTGTTCAGACAATCCAGCTGGGGCGGAAGTCTGATTTACTGAATCAATACCCCGCGATTTTGAGAGCTGGATATTTTCCAAGGCCAGAGTATCTTTATGTACTTTTACCTCTTTCCGGTCAGGCAGGGATGGTTCGCTGATCTGAACCGGATATACCTTTTTCGAAAGAGAGCCTGAATGGAAATGATAATATAGTCCTGCTGCGGATATAACGATAAAAAGAATAATAAAAAGGGAGGGGGAAATTTTATGTTTCATGAATTACATTCCTGTAGACATCGTACCACACTGAGAACCCAATGCCACAAAATAGCGGAAAGGATCTTCTTTGAGCGCAACTATAACAATGGTTTAGTAAATCAGACCCGATTGCTTTTGTTTACGAATGATATGATACAAGAATTATGCCATACATGGAAAGAAAATGAGGCGAGAAATGGCTGGGGAGCAGGGATTCGAACCCCGATACCATGATCCAGAGTCATGTGTCCTGCCATTGGACGACTCCCCAGTATCATTGTTGCTTATATACGGGTAACTTTTCAGCTGCATATTTAAGGCGGCGGATAACCGTTTCCTTTCCCAAAATCTGCAGCAGCTCAAAAAGTCCGGGCCCCACTGTGACCCCGGTCACTGCCAGTCGCACCGGATGAATAATTCTTCCGGCACCGACATCGTGATGATCGCTGATTCGACGCAGGGCTTCCTCGATTGATTTGACATCGAATGTCTCTAATTTAGAAATTTCCTGACAAAATTCAAGAACTAATTTTGCAGAATCGCTTTTCCAGCGTTTTCTTATGCCCTTTTCGTCAAAATGTTCCGGATCCTGAAAAAAATAATGGCTATAGGGAATAAACTCTTGCAAAAATGCAAGTCTCGATTTTACCAAATCAACAACCTGGTAAAGATATTGATCGGATTTGTAATCAATCTTCTTTTGCGTTAATTCAGGTTCGAGCCTTTTGACCAACTCTTCTGTTGGTTGGCGACCGAGATGTTCCTTGTTCAGCCAATTCAATTTATTCAAATCAAAAATCGCACGGGATTTGTTGACTCTGTCGAGAGAAAATTCTGTAACCAGCTCATCGGGCATAAAAATTTCCTGCTCAGTGCCTTTTCCCGGATTCCATCCCAGCAGTGCGATATAATTGATCAGAGCGCTGTTTTCGTATCCTTTTCGGCGGTATGACTCGACATCCGGGTCAACTTTTCCAGCCGGAATATCATCCAGTGATTGTATATTGCGCTTGCTCATTTTGCTGCCGTCCGGATTAAAAATTAATGGTAAATGCGCCATTTCCGGTGCATCCCATCCAAAAGATTCGTATATAAACAAATGTTTCGGTACGCTACTCAACCATTCTTCCCCCCGAATGATGTGCGTTATCTCCATAAGATGATCATCGACAACATTGGCAAGATGATAGGTGGGAAAGCCATCCGACTTTATTAAAACCTGATCATCTATTTCATCGCTGGAGAACTCTACCTCGCCCCGGATCCGGTCCTGAAATCGAAATATACGGTCTTTAGGTATTTTTAACCGAATGACAAAAGCAGTTCCGTTTGCGATTTCTTCTTCAACCTCGGAAGATGATAACCTTAGCGAGTTACGCATCTGGTCGCGGACACTATAGTCATATTTGGGCGTGTGAACGCCCTGGTTGCGCTGCCTTTGGCGCATTTGTTCAATTTCCTGGGGGGTATCAAAAGCATAATAAGCGGCACCGGCGTTAATCAGCTTTTCAACTTGCTCCTTGTAGATGCTGGTCCGCTGAGATTGAAAATAGGGCCCATACGTTCCATTATATCCCGGACCTTCATCCGCGCTTATTCCCGCCCATTCCAGTATCCGAACAAGATTTTCCGATGCGCCTTCAACGAAACGACTGCGGTCTGTATCTTCAATACGAAGTACAAACCTGCCATTGTGCTTTTTGGCAAAAAGGTAGTTATAAAGTGCCGTCCTCAGACTGCCGATATGGACAAAGCCTGTCGGACTGGGAGCAAAGCGCACACGGACCGTCAAAACGGGCTCCTTTCTCAAAAAATGATCATAAAAATAAAAAATCCAATAAAGAAAACGCCTCTTTATTGGACTAAAGCGGAGAGGGCGGGATTCGAACCCGCGGTAGAGATCAAACCCTACAACGGCTTAGCAGGCCGCCCCGTTCAGCCACTCCGGCACCTCTCCGTTTTGTACCCGTGCGGCGGAGGGCGAGGGATTCGAACCCACAAGGGCTTGCGCCCGGCGGTTTTCAAGACCGCTGCCTTACCAGTTAGGTCTAGCCCTCCGATCAATAAAATTACAAATTTTATTGTCCGATGTCAACCTTTTTCTGCAACCGATCCCCTCTCACTGTCATTTCTGTGCCTTGTTTGCCTGTCTCTATACACATCAACGGGGCGAACATCGGTCTTTGGAGACTCTGATCATAACCTGATAAAGCTTTTTCCCGGCAATTGCTTGATAACCGACTTTAGTTCTAAAGACAACAAAATCGAATGAACCTGAGCCGGTGGCATCTTGCTCTCGGTCAGAAGGTTGTCAATATGAACCGGTTCTTGCCGGATAAAGCTGAAAATTTTTTCCTCAAGCATATCCAGCTGAATATCCGGCAGCCTCTTCTCGGCTTTGGCAGTATATCCAAATTCGTCCAGAATGTCCTCAAGGGTGAGGATAGGTTTTGCGCCCTGCTGGATAAGTTCATTTGGTCCAACGCTTTGGCTGCTGTTAATCGGACCGGGCACGGCAAATACATCCCGCCCCTGTTCCAAAGCATAATCTGAAGTAATCAGCGCTCCGCTTTTCTTCCCTGCCTCAATCACCAGCGTTGCTTGACAAATACCAGCCACAATTCTGTTTCGGCGCGGAAAATAGTGCGGTTCGGGCCTGGTGCCCAGAGAAAACTCGGATAAAAGCGCACCGGATTGAATGATTTTTTCAGCCAGCTCACGGTTTTCATGCGGATAAATATAATCCACGCCGGATCCTAACACAGCGAGGGTTCTTCCCCGGCCGCAAAGAGTTGCGCGATGTGCAAGGGTGTCGATTCCCCGGGCAAGTCCGCTCACCACCGTTACACGATGCTGACCCAACTGCCTGCAAAACTTTTCTGTTATCAAGTTACCATAACAAGTGGGTTGCCGTGTGCCCACGACTGCCAGCCCCCTATGATCCTCTGGCTGGAGAATCCCTTTGGTAAACAACAGGACAGGAGGATCGTAGGTTTTTTTTAATAAAAGAGGATATCTGTCATCCCATATCGTAACAATGTGTGCGTTAACTTTTGCTGCCCGTTCAAGCTGATGATCTGCGAACTTTACACTAGAATGCACCTTGATATGTCTGGCCATGGTTTGGTCGATACCCTCGCTCTGGACCAGCTCGCGCATAGAGGCGGTTAAAACATTTTGTGGAGATGTAAACCGCCGGACAAGCGTACGAATCTTTCTGGGACCAAGCCTGGGAACACTTGTCAGCTGTAAAAGGGCGCGCAGGTTCGGATCATTTAACCCTCGAATTTGCATCATCAGAATCTCTTTTCAACATTGATGATAAAAGCGAAATCAATTGATCCAGATTGTCCCCCCGAACCGAGGAAACAGCACATACAGGCAATGCTTTAAAAATTGGCTCGATTGCAGGTGGTTCGCCCAATAAATCACTTTTGCTGAATACAATCAGCCGGGGCTTTTGTGCGAGTCCATGACCGTAGCGCTTGAGTTCTTCCGAAAGGGTTTGGTAGTCTTTTTTAAGGTCAGGCGAAGTTGCATCGAGTAATACCGCCAGAGCCCTGGTTCGTTCGATGTGCTGTAAAAATTGCAAGCCTAGCCCTTTGCCTTCATGTGCTCCTTCGATGAGGCCGGGTATATCTGCAACAACAAAGCTTTCGTGTGTACCGGCCTTTACAATACCGAGAGAGGGGGTGAGGGTGGTAAAGGGATAGTCGGCGATTTTGGGATGAGCCCGGGAAATACGGGACAAAAGCGTAGATTTTCCGGCATTGGGCAACCCGACCAGGCCAACATCGGCAATGAGCTTGAGTTCAAGCAGTATCTTTTTTTCCTCCCCCTCCCGGCCATCTTCAGCATAACGCGGGGTGCGGTTTGTTGCGGTTGCAAATCTGGCATTTCCACGCCCACCCTTGCCACCAGTCGCAAGCACGGCTTGTTGTCCATCGTGAACCAGGTCGGCCAATACGCTACCCGTGTCGTTGTTGCGGATCACAGTACCCACGGGAACACGGATAACAATATCCGCTCCCCTCTTTCCCGTCTTTTTATCTCCCTCGCCGTGCTGTCCGCGTTTTGCCTTATAATAGGAATGATAACGATAATCGTATAACGTATGCAGGTTTCGGTCGGCGACAGCGATCATGTTTCCGCCATCACCACCGTCTCCACCGCCAGGCCCCCCCTTGGGAACAAATTTTTCCCGGCGAAAGGCTACGCAGCCGTTTCCTCCATTGCCGCCCCGCACTGTAATTACCGCGCTATCAATAAATTTCATAAAACGGAAGGTTACTTTTTATAATTGGTGGCGAATTGTTTCCGGTCTTTTGGGGATTTTAATTGCAACGTTTTCAATGTCTTTCTAAGACCAAACCACCCTAGTTTTATATTGCCGTACTGTGGCGTGTTCAGCGTGCGCGCCAATTGACTCGTGCTAATATCTGGATTTTCTGCAATGATTTCCTTGATTGCCCCTTCAATAGACTGGGATTGGCTTTTCTCCGGTGAAGCGGACGCATCGCTTTCCTGAGCCACCGCCCCGGATAGCTCTCGCTCTTTCCGGCTCTGACCGCTGGTCTGTTGTGTCGACATGTTACGCTCAAAATCCTTAACGGCTTCTTCAAGTGTATCAAATGCTTTTAGAATATAGTGAAATTCCAAAAGCTCAAAGACCTCATAAACCTCGGGTATCATGCGTACAAGCTTGAGATCTCCACCTTTTTCGCGAATGCCCTTGATTTCGCTTATAAAAATTCCCCAACCGGCACTTGAGACGTAATCGACATTTCCCAAATCAATGATGATATTATAGCTGTCTTCCTTCAGCAATGTGTCGAGAGCGTGCTCAAGCTCAGACGAGGTCGTGGTATCTATATACCCCCCGACTTTGATGACAGAGATGTTGTCCCCAACTCCCGTTTTTTCGACGGACAATTGTATGCCTTCCATGTTTGATACTCCGTAACCTGCTTAGTTTATAAGCTTTTTGAGTTAAAGTTTGACCATCAATATAAACGATAGTCGATAAAATGTCAACAGAAAATTCATCGCAGTACGATTTCCCTGGCTCGTTCCAGGCTGGTTCGTATCTCGTTTCTTTTGGGATTTTTTTCTATAACTTTTTCCCAGCATTCTATGGCTTTGATAAATTCGCCCTGATCTGCATATATTGTCCCCAGTTTTTCATAGGCAATTGTGTGCATTGGATAGGTTTCAATAATGTGCTGATATATATCCTTTGCTTGCTCATACTGGTGGTTTTTCAGATAAGCACTTCCCAGCAAAAGATGGACTTTTACATTCCTGGGATAGTCACGACACAACTTTTCGGCCTCTGTTACCATTTCGGCAAATTTTTGAACCTTGTAAAGCGTTAGCGCTCTATTTATTCGTCTTTTAAACTCTATCGGAAACCCGTCGAAACCATTTTCTTCGGACTTTTGTTTTATTTCAGAAAATCGTTTAAACGTTTTTTGCTTTGAAGGTGTGCCGGATTCATCGGTCAACACCTTTATCAACCGGTTAAAGTCCATTTTTTCACCGCCCGACGAAATCCTTGAATCTTCAGTCTCCGACGCATCACTCTCAACTTCCCGGCGCATTAACTTTTGAGCTATGTCTTTGGCAAGCTCTCCCTCAGGGGTAATAAGACCGTGTTCTTCCTCGATTTCCATGTATTCATTAAAGGCGTCGTCCAGCTGAGGATCAAAAATAGAGCCATTATCCGGCTCTGATTCAGATATAATTTTTGCGTCCTCGGTGTGGCGTTCATCGAACGGATGGTTCTCCTGTTCTTCCAGTTGCGGCTCTTCAATTCCTTCGCCGACCGATATCAATCTGACAAAGTCAATCTCCTCTTCGTCAATCTTCTTTTTGTCCGGACTGGTGGAGGAAGCAATGTCCAGTTCTTCCATGGATTCAACAGCCTCTGATTTTGGAGCCTCGAGCTCTTCAGGTGCCCTTTTTGAATCGTCGCTCTTTTTTTCTTCAGCTTCAATAGCTCTTTTGTCCAGTAAATCCTCAAGGGACATGTTAAAAAGTTGAGGCGGTGTCGTGTGTAAAAGATCGTGTTTCTTTTCTTTTGGTGGCTTTTTAGAGACACCGCTTTTAGATTTTTGCGATTTCTCTTCATTCCGGGCTCTTTTTTCTTCTTCATCTTTTTCCGGTATTTCAGACTTTTCTTCCTCTTCAAATTCTTCTTCCTGAAATCCTCCCTTTTTGATAATGACGCGTCCATCCAGAGTAAGCATCGGTGTACCGGGAGGTTTGAGCCGTTTCTTTTTCTTTCCGGCTCGATGTACATACGCTTCGCGTAGCTCTTTGGTGTTTAATCGTGCCCTAACCAATTCTGAATAAATTTTGGCGACCGAAATATCCAAATATCCGTATGCCTCGCTCTTGAGCTCTTCCTGAATGCGTTTGGCTCCGTATTGGGGAAAACGGCGAATGATATCATAAATTTTGGTCTTTTCTTCTATACTCATATGCCGGGATTCAATTTGATCGGCCTCGAGATCAAAATCAATATCTTCAAAGTTTCCGGTTTCAAAGGCATCTTTATATTTGTGATAATAAGCATAGCTTGATAATCCCACCTGATCGCAAGCTTCTTTAATGGATACGCCATCCTGAAGAAGTTGATAAACCTGTTTGGCATGTTTATGTTCGAGCTTGTCCGCCGTTGTCTTTTCTTTAATGGCCACCAGGGTAATATCATCGTTTTGGGGCGTCCCTTCTGTAAACTGCCGCAGGGATTGTTGCAGATTTTCTACAAACTCTCCGGCAGTGAACTGACCGTTTTCCCGCACAACATCCAGAAAGCGTTCTTCTCCAAAAAGATGGCGTTTCTGATTCATCGCTTCGGTGATACCATCCGTATATACGATCAAAATATCGTCTTCAGTTAAGGAAATCGTATCTGATTCAATGGATTTTCTGAACAGATCCTTGTCGGGCAGCGATATACCGATAGGAAAACCCCGGGGATTCAAATAATAGGTTTTTTGCGTACTTGTTCTATAAAGAATCATCGGGTTGTGACCGGCGCTGGCATAGTTAAGTTTACGCCGCCTGGAATCGATAATCACATAAAAAAGGGTGACAAACATTCCCTTCTTCATGTCGTTAACGACAAAATCGTTCACTCGAGCCAAAACTTCAGCGGCGTCTTTTACCCCCCGCGCTTCAGTGCGCAATGCTGTACGTATCATGGTCATCACCAGGGAACCGGGAACACCCTTTCCGGAAACATCTCCAACCACAATGCCGAGTGTTTCCTTGTCCACCTCAACAAAGTCAAAATAGTCGCCCCCCACTTCTTTGGCCGCCTCGTAATATGAATCTATTTCGTATCCTTCAACAGCCGGAAACTCGGACGGAAGAAGCGTTTGCTGAATTTCCTGAGCCACCTGCATCTCTTTCTGAAGGCGTTCCTGCTCGGCAAGATTTTCCTGCGACGCCCGCAGCCGAAGCGTGATATCACTGAACGCTTTGGCGATTTCTCCGACCTCGGTGGATTCATCGATATCCATTTCTTCAACAACGCCAGGCTGGCCGATTTGTTTGACCCAGTCCGCCAGACGCTGAAACGGATTGATCACCAGATAAACGAGCAGAAAAATACTTGCCCCCCCGGCTATCCAGATAAAAAAAGCAAGTTTGGCATAATCCCACCTGGTGTCGAGAACCTGCCGCCGGATTTTGTCGTAATTGATTTGATAGTGCGCAAAGCAGAGGGGCCGGTTCCGTTCATCGAGAACCGGCTGGACGACATCAAGAACAGTACGGCCATTCTCCAGGGTATAAGAATATATGTTTTCCTCTATTGTTTTTGCATCATCCGGGATAAAGAATGAATCAATAATAATTTTAAGATAAGCCGTATCGGAACTGGCAATGACCTCTCCGGTATTGGTGCGCACAAAAGCATGAATCATATTAATGTCTTCATTTTTACGACTCAGTGCATGTATCGGTCTGCCGGTGTGACGAATAACGTCAATATCATAGTTGCCCTGTCGTAGAAGCTCCTCCTTTTTGTTCGCGGGAAGAGATTCCATATTGTTCTCGATTTCCCGGATCAGCGAAGCACAAGCCTGTTTTGCCTGACTAAGATATGTGTTGATGACAACATGTCTTTGTTGCAGAAAGAAAAATATATATCCCCCGAGAATGACCAGACTGTAAATGATCATGGCCAAAAGCCAGTACTTTGCTTTAAGCGAAACAGAAAATGAAGGTAAGGTAATTTTCTTTTTATGTGCGGATTCCTGGTATTTTATCAACCACAGCTCATTGCCATCTTCAGATTTACGATACTCGATATTATCAAGGAGGCGGCGCATGATAAAGATACCAAGGCCCCCTTTTTTCCCGATATTGACATATCGCTGCAGATCAGGATCGTTGACCTGGCGCGGATCAAAGAATTTGCCCTGATCGACAAGAACAATGTTGATCGTATCTTTTTTAAGAATAGCTCGGATGGTTATATCACCATCCCAGTCGCGGTAGGCATGTTTAATAATATTTGTGGCTGCTTCGTCGACGGAGAGCTTGAAGGCATTGATGATCCGGTCAGAAATGCCCTGTTTTTTCCCGAATCGGGTAACAAAATCTCGCAAATCTCCAAGATGGTCAATCCGGGCCGGTACGACGAGTTGCTCTTTTACGACGCGCCTGAACAAGAATCTTTTCCCTAGTTATTCGTAATATCTTGCGTTGCTTTTTCTTTTGTGGCGATTTCTTCCCGAATATAGTCGATGCCTCTTAAAATTTTCCTGTTATAGGGTTGCAGCGCCTTGGCCCGTTCGTAATACTGCAAAGCTTCTTCCAGATTTCCCTTAATCATTGCGGTTGAACCTTTAGAAAAAAGATCTTCAACTTCGGGGGTCATCTCCATATCTCTGGCATTGGCTCTTGCCTCCGCCTCTTTGTACCGCTTTTGTAGGCTTGAATTGTTGGGTTGATAACGCAACGCCTGCTCATACAAGCGGGCAGCTTCAGCCCAATTTTCTTTTTGCGCTTCAAGAGTGGCCCGCCTGAACAATCCCTCGTAATTCAGGTTGTTGGTAGAGACGCGAATACGATTGTTGATATTTGATTCGATTGCCGGGTAGCCCTCCGCCAGCCCTTTAGCCTGCGAGAATATCTCAATAGCCTCTCCATTCCGTCCCTGGGCGGCCAGTTCGGCGCCCCGTGCAACAAGATTGTCGATTTTCTTACCCATATCAGCCTGAGCTTTCGAACGCAAATCACGAATGGGGGCTGCCAGATTTTCTTTCGGATTCAGCTGCAGCGCCATATCGCATTCGGAAATCGCCGCCGGATAATTTTCCTCTTCGTAATAAGCAATAGCGTTCTGATGGTGTTGACGAATCGTTTGTTCAGAGGCCCGCCGTTGCGCTTGTTCCTGTTCGCGTTCTTTAAATAATCTCTCCTGTTCTTTCCTTACCTCGCGTTGTTTGCGTATGATTTCGTCGCGAAACAAACGCGCCCGGGTGAATTCAGGATCGTCGTCGCTTTTGGCAAACGAAAGCACTTTGGTAATTTCAAAAAAGGCTTTATCATAATTTTCGAGTTCAAAGGCGGTCTCGGCCCGCTCCCAGGACTCGTTGATTTTGCGCTGTTCTTCGATCTGGACTTTCTGCCGAATCTCCTGTTCCCACTGCTCCATCTGTTTTTGCTGATAGAGAGACTGCCTCTCTTCCCGGCTTTTACCAATATTCAAAGTTACTGAAATTCTATGACTATTGTCAAGCAAAACATCCTGAGCACTCCAAAAAGAGTAATCGAGATTGACGCCGATGATTTCAAGACCGGCACCAAAGGTAATATGTCCGTCTGCGTAACCGCTTCGCAAAAACAAACTGTTATAAAATCCATACTCCGCTCCCATGCTAAATTGCATGGGAATAGAGGCCTTTTCATTTTTATCGACTTCAAAGGCAAGGGCAAAACTGTTCAGCTCATTCAAAGGGAACAAACGATATAATCCGACACGATAATTCCTCGGCGTCGATTCCCGCATCTCGATCAAACGCGACGTTCTCTTCACAGCATTTTGTATGTTCATTCCGAGTTTTGTGTTTTGAAAAAACGGACTGTCAAAAGGCGGCGTATAGAGAAAACCAATGTCCGCACCAAATGCAGAATCCGTGATGCGGCCGGGAACAAGCGTAAGTTCATTTTCCGGTCCCGGGAACACAGAACGTTCAATTTTTAATGTAGTGCCGATATAAAGGTTGGGCACCAAATTAAATGCATATCCAAAAAGAAACAAATCCCTGCCATAATTCTGCGATCCCAGGTAAGAACCGTCTTCAGCACTGCGAATTTCGATATCATCAATTGAAATGCGCATCCAGCCGGCAGAAAAAGTACCTTTGAAAAGGGTAGGATGCGCATAGGCAACATAGTTGTACTGTGCACCAGTGGGAAGGCTGTTCATATAGAGTGCCAGGCTAATATTGGAGACCTGCTCCAGGGCGGCTGCATTCCAGTACAAAGCGTAGGGGTCGTTTACGGCGGCAACATATGCCCCCCCCATGCCCATTGCCTTTGCGCCGACAGGCAAGTCGAATATGTCGTTTATCCCGCCCCATTCATCCGCAGAGTGGAGAGGCGTAAACCACAGAATGGCCGTGAACACAAGGAATATAAGGATACTATTTTGAGAGTTGTTTTTCATGTTCTTATTTCACTACAGCAATATTGGTACGCGTCGTTTCATTATAATCAACTGCCGTGATATAGGCGACATAGATACCGTTCAATACCAGAAATCCGTTACCGTTGGCACCGTTCCAGGTGACATCGCCGTCATGAATACCCTGATGTGTATAGCGGTAATGCTCTTCTTTTGTAAATGACCATGATCTGACCAGCTCTCCGGTCAGCGTAAATATTTTAATTTTTACATCACTGGGTTGTTTGAGAAAATAAACCAGTTTTGTGGAACGGCGTCCACTGCTGCCAAATGGATTTGGATAATTATAAAATGACTCTTCAAGCTCTGAATCCACAACCACTGAGGTTCCGGAGGTGATTCCCAGAAACTGGATATAATTACCGTCCATGTCGCCCACGGTCAGCGGATAATTGGATTCAGCGTCATACAGCAGCAAGGCAGAAGAAGAGTCGAGATCAACATGAAAATCCATCACCGAAGCATTTGCGGAAATATCCACCACAATGTCAATAGAATCTGCTTTGGTGCCGGAAATGGTATCCGGCGAGCCCAGGGTGAAATCTAAAAATTGTTCCGGCTCTTCGCTGATGATCGTAGTAGAAAAGAGTTCCTTTTGGGGTAGAGTGCGCTTTATTGCAGATATTCGGCTGATTACGGAAGAGGCTCTGATCGGTTCGTTGTGTTTGTTGCGGAAAACGAGAGAGATTCCTTTTAGCACCGATTTTGCCTGGGAAATCAGATCGCTGTTGCGGAAAACGAGTCCCATCACCGTTATATTTTCCTGACCCTTGGCCAGTGCATTGGAGCGGCTCAGAGACCGTTGCGTTACAGAAACCGTGCCTGTTTTGGTGCCGACAATAACCTCGGCAGAGTCTTTCAGGACGGTCGCTTCTTTCCGGGCATACTTGTCATACGGCTTTTTGTCCAGCTTGATATAAAAGGTGTCGGGTCTGTCCAAAAGCGTTGTCGGGGCTTGAACTTCCCAGCTTATTTCCGGACCGGTTCCATTTTTTGTTGCTTCATCAACACGAAATCCCGACTGGGGAAGGTGCAGGGAAACCTGATAGGGACCTTCAAAATCCGCCTCGCCTTTATTTTCCAATTCAGCGACAATATGAAATTTACTTCCAACCCGAACCACACCGGAGTCGGAGCGGTTGGCGCCATTCAGATATGCATTCAGTTCAAGTTTGGTTTTTTCGACCGTTTGTATGGTAAAGGGCCATTCATTGTTGCGAACAGCAGCCTGTTTGCCTGTGTTTTGATCGCGGGGAACAGAGAGAAAGGTAAACTTGAATTCCGACAATCCCTCGGGTCTGGATTCAGGCGCCGTAAAGGTCCAGAATGCCGCGCCGACAAACTCTTTTATCGACGTGTCCAATGGATCCATCTGGTATAATGCGTTTTTCGGCCTCTCCATTTGCACTCTGAATTCATCATCCTGAAAATAATCCGCCCCTTCATGTTCTATCTCTATTTTTATGGTGAACTGCTGTCCGGTCGACACAATGCCTTCAAGCCCAACGGGTTGTGATATGGATGGCTTTAAAGAAAAAATGGTTTTCTCTTCAACCGAAACATCCATCGGCTCCGAGCTCGTTACTATTTCTTCGCCCGAACGCTTGTCGATACCTGTGATTTCGAACCAAAGTCGATAAGGGGAAGAGCTTTTATATTCCGGAGCGATAATGGACCATTCGATATTTTCCTGAAAGCCCGGCTCCACGTCGATGACTTGTTCAACGGCATCAAAAACGCCGGCAGGATCGAAAAATATTTGCGCACGAAGGCTTTCTGTGATTTTATCAATATCCGAATCAATCTGGGCAGAGACTTTGAACATCTGTCCGGTTGAAACAACGCCGTCCATGGCACCGCTGGGATAGCTGATTCCAAAACCGGTGATTTGAATACTGCCTTTTTCCTCGGTTTTCACCCGCAATCGATTGGGTGTGTTTTGCGTCCCGGCTGTCAAGTCCGTATTTTCGTCAAGGGGAACCTCGGTAATCTCTACGCTTATTTCAGTTAAAGGTGACGGAAAAGTCGGCGCTTTAATGGTCCAGTAGAGATCTTCGTCGACTTGAAACTCTTTCTCCAGGCTGGCCTGGGCATCGGCCAGGGAAAGGCCGCTGTTTTTTAAATCCAACCTCACCCTGCCCGTGCCGGCAATATCTGAATCGCCGAAATTTTTCACCACGGTTCTCAAAACCGCGCTCTGACCCTCTGAAAAGATAGCAGTCTCGTTTTGCATCACTCCGGAAGGATCCACCACCTCAAGAGCTTCGAGATAAAGACTGGTTCGCTTTACCACGCGGCTGATGGTAATCGAATCCCGCTCCGTTGCCGTCCCCTCAAGGGTGTTGGCGTTCACCTGTAAGGTCAGGTCATGCGGAATGGCCACTGCCGTTGGTGGTGTCTTTATTTTCCAGGTCATGTCCTGATTTCTCTGCACAGGCCGGGTTTGGGCTTCGAGTAATTCATAGTCAAATGCCGAAGGCAAGAGCAGGCTCGCCGTTACATTCGCAAGATTCTCGGAGGCGTGTATTCGGGCCTGGACGGTAAAATTTTGCTCGGTGGACAAAATGCCATCCTTGGCGCCTTCAGGGGACAGGATGGTGAAAGAAGCGATATTCAAATCCGTACTAAACGTAGAGACGGACACTGTATCGCGTTGACTATCGATGATCACGCTCTGCCGCGTGTTTACATCGTTCGGATACGTGTTGATCAAACACTCAAAGTGATCATTCAAAGACTCTTCCACGGGTGCATAGACATAATAGGGGATATCTGCACTGTATACACCGTCGGTCAATTGAAACGACCTGACAACAGGAATATTAACCGAATCTGTGGCGGTTTGAATATAATAGTTGTCTGGCGGTTGCAATCTGAGATCCCCGGCGGTCATCGGACTGGTTCCCAGATTGGTAACGCGTGCGACAATGGTAAATTCCTGGGCACTGCTCAGCGTCGTGTCCTCGGTCGAGGCTAAAAACAATTGAACCGAAAGTTGCGCCGGCATCTGTATACGCATGGATAGAGTTGTGTCCGCCGATGTTTCGGGACCGCGGATGATTGCCGGTAACGTGCTGGCCAGAGAATTTGCAGAAAGGATCTGCGCCGAAAAGCGGCGGGTAATTTGGCCCAGGTCTTTATTCCAGGAGCCGTCGGCATCGAACGAAAAAACAGCAGAGGCTTTATCCTCTGTCGGTATCCTGGCAATGGTGTCGAGTTGAGTTTCTGAAGAACCGCTTTCAGACAACTCGACGACAATTGAATCAACACCGGCAAACTCTCCGGTTTCACAGATCACTTGAACTTGAAATTTTTGGTCGCGGTTGGTTAAAAAATCTCCGTTATTTCCAACCACGGCCTCAACATAATCTTCGTTCTGCAGTTGATTGCGAACAAGCATTCTGTCTATTCGCGCCCAGGCTTGACTGGTCACGGTGACCGAGGTCTGCCCATCCGCTGTCAGCGCCTGGCTCTGAGACCCTTTATTGCGGTCATAGGCGCTCAAGGAAACAAGAATGTCAGCTTCTCCGGCAATCTTGCCGTTTTCGCGAATCTCATAAACAAGGGTATCCGTATTGCCGCCACTGAGCCGCCAGCTATTGGCAATTTTCAATCCGGACGGAGCGCGAATGCTATAGTCGGGATCGATCTGATCTCCCACCTGAACAACAATATTATTGGGGGATATGTCCTGCATCACCAGGTCTGCTTGTCCGGTATTGCGAACCACAACAGCAAGCATCCACGGATGGCGGGAGTCTCCGGCATTGACCAGGTCAATAGAGGGAATAACATTTGTGATTTGTAATTGTGCGCCCTGCTGAATGGTCACAGAGGTACTGTTGTCCAGAGTGTCAATATCCGTAACCGGTTTTAAATCATTTCGGCCAGAGGCCTGAACAATGGAGGAGTAAAAATCTACATTCCCGCTCTGGCCCAATGCTTCTATCCAAAACGTGTCGGAAACGGTTTTGCCCTGAAAAGCCGTTTTTTCAATATCGAGAATGGTATCGACAATGGAAACCGCACTTTCAGGTTCTGCGAACAGGCGCACACGTATATCTTCCGCCGGCTCTGAATTCAGGTTAGTGATGTTGACATTGATCGGAAAAATCTGACCAACACTTACAAGCGGTTCGTTAAGCGCCTGATTACCCGTGTCGCTGATTTGTAATTTTGCCGGCCTGTAAATCTTGACAACTGCTGTTGAATCCTCGGCTGTTTTGATGTCAGCAAGCGAGCCATCCCTGGTTATGGCTCTGAAAATTTCAGCTGTTATCGTTTCCCCGTTCAGGTTTTCCTGGCTGTCTGCTTTACATTCAAATAAAGCTGTTTTGCTGTCGCCCGGATTAATATTGGTCAGGACCAGAGTGTCCGGGCTGAGAAGTTTTGAGCTGTCAACCCGCAGACGAATCCATACCGAATCCATTCTTTGGATACCACCGTCATTGGTGACTGTTGTCAGAACAGTAAACGATTGTGTGATATTGACATGTGCGGTATCAGCGCTGTCGAGGTAAAGCGTATCGCTTTCGATAAAAGTTCTTGTAAGCCTGGCACGCGATGTTTTTTCAGCATATGCGGTTGTCTGCTCTTCAGCATATAGCGTATCTCTCGAAGCATCGTTTCCGTCCAGCGCCGTCAATCTGCTTACAATGGTAACCTCTCCGCCTCCGGGACCAGTCAATTTTACGGTATAATCAAGCTGCCGCTGTTCATTTGAAAAAATCAGCCGTTCCGGTTCGTCGAGTATCGGCGGTTCGACAACATATCCCAACGGTAATTGGATATTCTGTGCCCGTGGCGGCACAAGTATACAGGGCGCCTCCCCCAGGTTGGACACATAAACAGAAATAGTCCACGGCTCCAGGCTGCCGGCAGACAAGGTGTCGATCGAGGTTGTCAGTGAATCGATTGACAGTTCTGCCGGGATTTGAGCAGTCAGAGAAATCGTCGTATCCGCGACTGACATATTGGGATCCAGGGAAACACTTTGTTTTGTGTTACGCGAAATGGCTTCGGTTATTCCCACGCTGAGTCTCTTTGAAATGACGGCAATGTCTGGCGCGGTTACCAAAACGCCCGGCTCTGTCCATTTCGATTCACCCGCAGCCAGGGAATCAATAGAAAAATAGGGGTCAACAATAGCAAACAAATTCTCGGCGTCCGGAAAAAATCTCAACGTTGTTGTTTTGACAACCTCGCCGTTGCCCTGGTTGGTGACCCTTGCCTTTAAATAAAATTCCTGATCAACATTGACGAGCGTATCAAACGGTACATCGGCGATGAGGCTGTCTACGCGTACCCGGGCGGTGTCTTGTACGATGAAAGAAAGTTCAGCCGGGCTGCCATTTGCCAGGTCGTACAACTGGTATAATTTTCCACTGTTTTCCTCAACCGCGGAAAGCGTCGTTGCTACGCTGTTTTCGCCCAACAAAACCGTAGAGGTGTCGATACGTTGAATGGTAAAATAAACGCTGTCCGTTTTTCCGGACGGAAGCATCACATCCCCGGGAGGGCTTTGTACGGTAAAATATTGATTGCCCTTGTCAAAGGTCAGATAGCTACTGTCCGGATGAGACACAAAGCGCAAATCGCTACCACCGCTGTTACGTATTTGCGCACCAATCCGCCAGGGACTTGTCTGTCCGCGGGTGACAATTGACTGGTTGCTGAATAAATTCAAAATTTCAAACTTTGCCGGAGACTTTATGGTAAAATATCCGGCAGTACCTATATCGCTGTCCAATTTGATCTGACGTGTTGTCTGGATAAGATCCGTTAACCACACCGTCGCGCTTATGGTTATCGTTCCTGTCGGTGTGTTTTGAGAAAAAGAGTTTACGGTTACGAAAATTTCCTTGATCCGGTTTGCACCAATAGAATCTGTTGTGTCCGAAAAAAGAGGTTGTACATCAAAATCGAAAAAATCTGTAATTCTGGTTTTGCCCGAGAAGAATTGCACATCCACGCTATCCAGAGAAAATGCTGATTGCGCATTGTTGTTGTCGATTCCAACAAAAACATCCCAGGGCTCTTCTCTTCCCAGGGTCAGAGTCGGCATCTCGGGATTTATATAATGAATAGCAATCTCTCCGGTTTCTCCAATGGTTACCTGGGAGGTAAGATCAAGAGTCTTGCTATAATGATTGCTGTTCTCTTCCCCGACAAAGGTAATCCTGGGTGTATAGGTGGAGTGATCTATATCTTCAGAAATATAATTTGCATTAAAGGCCAGCTCCCGGGATTCTCCGGCTGACAGTTCAGTTTCGGAAACCGGGTCCAAATTTACAGCAAAGTTTGTCCCCAGCAGGCGGAGTATGGTTTGGGTGGGGGACAGGGTTATTGTTGATTCACCACTGTTTTGAACGGCAACCCGAAACTTGACAAAGCTGCCCGGCGCAACATAACCGGGCTGGATACCGCCGGCCGCCTGATCAAAAACGATATCGGCACGGCTTTGAGCGATCAATTGTCCCACATCATCTGTCGATTCGAGGCTGTCGTAGATGGCAATCTTCCTGTTCGACTCGGTCGTCTGAACACGGGAATAGATTTCGAGCTCCGTTGAAGCGTCCTGGGGCAGCGAAAGAATGGAAAAAACCAGGCTGTCTGAAGACGCGGCTCTGAGCAGTGTGTCTCCTGAAGCAAACGTTGATGGGGTTTGAAAAGATACGTTTTGGGGTTGATTTTCCTTGTCGAACAATTCGATAAATGTAACCGTCGAGTCCGAATTTAGTTTCAAATCCGCACCCCCGCTATTGTTCACATAAACAGTGACCCACCAATTTGGCGTGACACCACGCGTGACACGAAGACGGGAAGACCTGGTTTTTGGGATATCAAGCTCAGCCGGAGCTTGCCGGATAATGTGAGCCCACTGTTGTTCTGCCGCAGTGACACTCTTAATCTCTCCGGTATTTAAAACCCGAAACGTAACAACCGCACCAAAAGAAAAATCTCCCGTTTCTGTCGAATCTATTTTTCCCTTGATGGTATAGTTTAGAGTATCGCTTTCACCCTGTATAAGGGTGGAATCAAGAGTTGTAAACTTTTCGGGATTTGTTATCTGAAAAAAATCCGGAACTGATTGGATTAACAATGAATTGACAAAATCCAATTCAACTTTGCTGTCGCTGGCGTTGCTGACAACCACCTTAACCGACCACTCGTAGGAGGAATCCGGGACGGTCACGGTGGCCTGGGAAGCAATAATGTCGGAGATATAGACATTCGCCTCTTTTTGAACCTCAACCGCTCCAACCTGTTGGCTAATATATGAATTTGTGGATAATCCATTAACCGTTTCAACAGTAGCCAAAATCAAGGCAGTTCCAACCATGCTTCCCGTTTTGGTTACAGTATAGACGATATGGCGGGTTTCTCCCTGCGGAATTAGCGTTCCGCCTTCTTCCAGTGTATCCGGAGTGGTGTAATGAAAGGTGGTGTCAATCTGTACGCCATTGCGAAATTCCAAAAATGTTTTGGACGAATCCGGATTTATTTCGATATCAGCGTTTCCTGTGTTTTTTACGGCCACCCGGACATACCAGTTCCGAAGCTGGTTGCGCGTTACTTGTGATTGAGTGGGGGAGATATCAGTGATCTGAATGGTGGTTGTTTTTCGCGACTGAAAGCTGTCGACAGCAGCTGTACTGCTGGCATATTTGGTCTCTCCGGTAATGACATCCGTATAGGGCAGGGATGCGTAGACATAGATTTTGCCGGTTTGGGCGGTGTTGCTGGCGGAAATGAGATAATCAAGGACGACTTTATCATCCGACGCAGAAACGATACTGGTATTATTCAGAGGATCCCGCGAAACTTCAAATGAACCATCGAGAACAAACTCGTTATTTGCGTTTTTTAGAACAAAAGGATTAAAGTCGGGATTGGTGGAAATCCTCGCCGCAGCAGAAGTGCCGCTCTGGCCGGTATGCTCAACGGTAAGCTCGATTTTTTTATTGCTCTGCCCCTGAAAAATGTCGTCCGGGATAACGGCAACAGAATCTATTGCCAATTCAGCTTCGCCATAAACCGTCCAGTAGTTAAAGGGAAATTCAGTATGATCGCTTTCCACATTCAGTCCGTCGACAACCCCGTATACCTTACCACTGATGGAAACCTGGCTTCCGGGAGAAGGACTCAAGACATCGACATCAAATTCAAGAGTGGCCGTCTCTCCTGCCTGGATCTCGGTGATGTTGTTCAAATATGATTCCTGAAAATCGGTGTCCAGGGAAATACTGGGATTTAGAAAATCCCGAAAGAATAAATTTTGTGCGGCCAGGGTAAATGGCTTACTGCCCAGGTTTCTTACATCCATCAATACCCGAACGTCTTGTTGGTTCTCTCCCACCTTGTCTGTTTCACAGCGGATTTCCCAAACCACCAGAGAATTCACCTGGACATCTTCGGACTGCGCCTGTATTCCGCCGTCCGAGACGGTAAAATAGTGTGTGCCGGCCGTGTTGAAGGCAAAAAGAGAACCGCTAAACACCTTGGTGGATCCGGCAAAGGTAAGACCGGAGGAGGGCAGTTGCGCCGATGGATCAGAGCCGGCAAAGGCTATCGTCCCGGCATAATCTGTTTTTTCGTTTTCATACAGATCATACGCCTCAACCGTAACATCATTGGGAAAGGTGTTTCCTTTTAAAATCTTTGCCGGATAACCCGACACCTCAAAACCCCCGAGGTCGGCAGGAAGCACTGTTGTGGAGGTGCTGACATCGGTTATATTGTTTTCGCTCTCAGCCTTGATCTGGATGGTTTCGCCGGATTTATATAAAACAGAATTTGAGGATCCGCTTCCATTGCGCACCACAATAGGTCTTAAAATGGGAGCCGTGCCGTCCGGAGCATCATGATCGCTGGCATCATTAAATGAAAGATAAATTAAGCTTCCCGATACAGGATCACCGTCGGAATCCTGCACGTTTTGAACGCTAATGGTAAATGGCTGACCGGCTGTTACAGCGGTGGGCAGATCGACCAAATCAAAGCTGTCAACGACATCCCCACTGACGATATTTATGGGGAATTGGACATAACCCCCTTCTATGGGAATATCGGCTGTTCCCGGATTATCGCTTTCATTATACGTTTCGATCCTGATCTGGTTCGCAAAAATCGTTGACAGGGGGTTTCCGACCAGGCCGATGCTGATCTTGATGTCGGAGACATTTTGTAACACCGGATCTCCGGTACCATCCCTTGTCAGAACAACGACATAATAATTTGTAAGGGTAAGTGTCTCAACATTGCTAAAGCCGCCATTGAGTTTGCCATAATCCATTGAAGAAGCGATCATGATATTAGAAAGATCGAGACCGGTCAATTTGGGATACCATATGGCAATTTTCCCCGAATCAGGCAAATGTACGGCCACGCCACTTGAACTGTAGGTAAAGGTCCAGAGGGTATAGTCTCCGGCCTGATTGGATTCCAGGTCAACCGAAGTGACGGTAATCGACCCCATCGCTGCATAAAGAGGTATGAGCAAAAATAAAAGAAAATAATATTTTTTTGCGCTTGCGGCCAAGAGGTTACTTTCTCATTTCAATAGATGTTCGCATACTTTCTTCCTGTAAAACGCGGTCTTCCTGTCGAAGAACACAATCAATCAGGTATTCTTCTTGCATATCGGCAGGATTTACAATCAAACCTATTTTCAGATCGATCGGGGTGTTGGCGTTTATATTCTTTCCCCGTCCACTTCTTTTGATCTCAACCGTATCGCTCTTTACGCTGACCTCCAGCCCGCCATCCAGCGTCCGTGAATCAGCCACAGAAACGTTGCTCAGATCAAATTGAGAGGGAAATATCAATAGAATTTGCGATTTTGACGGGACATCCTCATTGATTGAAATCACAAAATCGTATATGGTCGCAATACGGGGATGGTACAGCGCCGTCGTTATTTGCATGGATTGAGCCTGAAGCGTAGCAACGCTCAGAAACAACAGAAAAAAAAGATAAATTTTATTCATTTAATCATCACCGATGAGTTTTGTAATAGTTATATGCCCGATGAATAAAGATGTTTCAATACATTTTTCCTGTGCTGTCCTGATACAGGAATTGCACTTTACAAGCGTATTTTACACACCTGTTGATGTTGTGCAAATATAATACCAATTAATTCAAATGATGTCAACAGAGTGGTGGAAAGCGATATCATGCTGCCCGAATCCCTTGTTGCCAAACTCGAAATCCGAAGGATTATTGGATAGTTTTTGAGGGTGTTTGCTCCTCTCGGTTGCGCTTATTCCAAAATGGCTTTTAATAAAATTAACAAACCTTTGGTTTCATTTTCAAGAAGTTTTAAATTTTTTTGCGCAACTTGAAAAGAAGAGTTGATCTGTACAGCTTTTCTGTATTCTTCAACGGCTTTGGCAAAAAGATGCCAGCTTTTTATCATATAAGCCGTTCCCAGACTTTTATGGAGGTCCGGATAATTGGAGTGTCGCTTTACACTGCTTTCCAGGTTGGTAATGTAATGATCAAGGGATTTTTTGTCCTTGTCCAGGCCGGCAAACATAAACTTGAGATAAAATTCTGCATTGGCTAATATCGTTTTCCGGTGTATTTTATAGGGTTTGTAAGCTTGTTTAAATTCCTGCAACCCGCTGTCGTCTTGGTCTTTAAGTTCGAGCTTTTCAAATCCTGCTTCCATCAGTTTGTCATCATATTCAGCGGAGAGAGCGGCCGCCTTTTTCAAATATTTTTGTGCATCCTTCATTCGTTCAATCGGCGGCTTGAGGGTTTTACCTTTGGGAATTTTGGATTTGCTTTGAATCAAATAGAGACCGAGGGTGTAACAGGCTTCGTGATATTCAGAATTCAGCTCAACAGCTTTTTCCAGTGCCTGAATGGCATTTGCATATTCTTCCAGATGCCAGTAGGTTTTTCCCAGAAGAAGATGGACGTCGGGATAATCCGGTGTTTTTTCAACTGCTTTTTGCAGATTCTCCATTGCTTTTTTATATTGCCGGGCCTTGAAAAATGTCTGTCCCAGCATGTAATTGCCGTTCTCAATCGTCTCATTCAATTTTAAAGCCAGTTGGAACTGTTCTATGGCCTCGGAATATAAATTCTTTTCAAAAAACAACAATCCCAACTTGTTTATGGAGGAGGCACTCTTGGTTTCCTTTACTTTGGTGGCAACGAGGAATAACAATTCCAGATCTGAGATAATAAAAGTATGAAACTGCCCGATCTCATCTTTCACCTCTTTTTCAGTGAGGTCTTCATCCAGGGACATCTCTTGCTTGTCTACCAGTTCACCACCATCAAAAATGCTCGAAACAATGCGGGCAGGCTCCGGAACCATAGATGTTTCGATATGAAGTTTCCGTTTACCGACTTTGATGGTATCGTTGAAACCAATGTCCACGTTGTCTTTAGACATTTTGGGAACTACTTTTTTGTTTTTGTGTCGCTTTTTTCGTTTTTAGAATTTTCGGCTTTTGGTTTTTCCGTTTTTGGCTTTTCGGTTTTTGGCTTTGAATTTTTATAATCGGTAATATAAAAACCCGATCCTTTAAATAACAAACCGGCACCACCGCCGACCAAACGAGAAACGCTTTCTTTACCACAAACCGGACATGTTTTTATTGGATCTGCAACGATGCTTTGAAATTTCTCAAACTCGTGTCCGCAAGCCCTGCATCGATATTCATAAGTAGGCATTTCCAGCTCCTTTAGAAAACTATCATAACGCAATCATTGTAAAGCATTTAACCCCTCCTCAATGCGATCCATTGCTTTTTCAAGAATTTCCATTGAGGTGGCAAACGATAAACGCACATGTGTATCCATCCCGAATGCCGATCCCGGTACCGCGCCAACTTTGTGCTCCTGGAGGAGATATTGGCAAAGTTGAAGCGAATTTTTAATGGGCTGTCCATTGCCTTTTTTTCCAAAAAAGACAGAAACATCGGGAAAAAAATAAAAGGCCCCTTGCGGCGGGACGCATTCGATCCCGGCAATATTCATCAACCGGTCATATAAATACTCTCTTCTTTTGGCAAACTCTGCAACCATTTTTGAGATAAATGTCTTGTCTCCCCGATAGGCTTGCAGAGCGGCATATTGAGAAACAGAAGCCGGGTTCGAAGTGGTATGCCCCTGAAATTTTCGAATACCGGCGATAATGCTTTTGTCAGCAGCCAAAAACCCGATTCTCCAACCCGTCATGGCAAAACTCTTGGAGACGCCATTAATCAGCAACAAGCGCTCGCGAATGGAAGAAAACTTTAACAAACTCACAAAATTGGATTTAAACACAATTTTATCATAAATTTCATCAGCCAATACAAAAACAGACTTTGACGCCAAAACATCAACGAGAGAGTTCAGTTCCGTCTCGCTGTATACCGCCCCGGTTGGATTTGAAGGATTATTCAAAATAATCAATTTTATCCGGTCATTAAGGGCGTTTTCCAATTGCTCCGGCGTAACTTTAAATCCTTGTTCCTGTTTTGCCGGCAAAATTACGGGATGCGCGCCTGCAAGCTTGATCTGTTCCGGATAACTCACCCAGTAAGGCGCGGGCAAGAGAACTTGATCGTCCGGGTTACACACCGCTGCGATCGCCTGATAAACCGCATGTTTGGCGCCACAAGTAATAACGATCTGTGAGGGATCATATTCCGCGCCGTACTCATCTGCAAGCCATTCCGTGATCGCCTGCTTGAGCTCGAATATGCCATCAGCGGGGGTATATTTCGTATACCCCTTATGGATGGCGGTGATGGCTGCTTCTTTGATCGAATCCGGCGTATCAAAGTCGGGTTCCCCCGCTCCCAGAGCAACGACATCAACCCCGTCCCGTTTCAATTCGGCCATCATCCCGCTAAGGGCAACCGTTTGTGATTCGCTGATCTGTGAAAATTGTTGAGATAACTTTATCATGGCTTTTTCCGGGTTTTATTTGCTCTTTAAACTACAGATACAGGCGACATTAATAACATCATCAATGCTACAGCCGCGGGACAAATCATTTGCCGGTTTTGCCAGCCCCTGAATAACCGGACCAACCGCGGAGGCACCGGCGAGTCGTTGGACCAGTTTATAGCCAATATTTCCCGCTTGCAGATCCGGAAACACCAGCACGTTTGCACGACCGGCAACCGGACTGTCGGGTGCCTTGCGCTTTGCGATTGATTCCAATAAAGCGGCATCGACCTGCAATTCACCATCCAACAAAAGTTCCGGTGCGCGCTTATGGGCCAATTCCGTTGCGTTTTGTACTTTATTAACCAGTTTATGTGAAGCGCTGCCTTTGGTTGAAAAAGACAACATAGCGACTCTGGGATCCTCGCCGGTGAGATATTTATGCGTTTCCGCCGTCGCCAAAGCGATATCGGCAAGCTGGTCGGCTGTGGGTTGAGGAACAACAGCGCAATCGGCAAAAGAGAGGTTTTGTCCGTTTTGCAATACCATAAGAAAACAACTGGAAACAATGGAAAACCCCTCAGCAACGCCGATAATTTGTATGGCCGCCCTAAGAACATCACCGGTCGGGTGTGCCGCACCGGCTACACTCGCATCTGCCCGGCCTTTGTGAACCAACATGGCTCCATAATATAGAGGATTTATCATTTGCTTTTCTGCCGCGTCTTGATCGAGGCCCTTGTGTTTGCGCTTTTCATAATACTCTTTCGCATATTCATCAAAAGCGGAATCTTGCGAAGGATCAATGATCTCCAGCGCATCGATATCAATGTCCTCGTTTTGTGCCACTTGATAAATACGCTCGGTGTTGCCGGTTAATATCGGTCTTACCAGTTTATCCCGGTAACAAATTGCTGCCGCGTGTAAAACTCTTTTATCTTCACCTTCAGGAAAGACAATTGTTTTGGGGGTCTGTTTGGCTTTTTGCCGAATGCTCTCGATAAGGTTCATTGTTTCCTCAGTTTTTCGATCAATCGTTTATTTACATGCAAAGGAACAAAGCACTTTGCGTCGCCGCCAAGAGATATCAACTCTTTGACGATACTTGAGTTCAGATAAGAATATTTATCATGTGTCATTAAAAACGTGGTGACGATATTTTCATCCAGTTTTCTGTTGACCAGAGCCATTTGCATTTCATTCTCAAAATCTGTTACTGCGCGTAACCCTCTGATGATGGCGGTGGCGTCTTTTTCTTTGGCATACTCTACCAGGAGACCATGAAAGCTGTCGACCTGGACACCGGAAAATTCGGTTATGGACTTTTCAATCATATCAACGCGTTCCTCCTGACTAAAGAGGGGCGACTTTTGAGGATTAACCGCAACAGCGATAATGACCTTGTCAAATAAAAAACAGGCTCTTTTAATGATATCGATATGTCCATAGGTGATCGGATCAAATGATCCCGGATAAATCGCGATGCGAATTTTATGGGGTTTCATCATAAGGTTGACATCTTAAAAAACGTTATTTTCGTGTTGCCCAGTTTTTTCTCTTTTTCTACGATAACGGATTCATGGATAACAGGATTGGTGTGTTGGGCATTTGACTCGTAAACAATCAATCCATCCGGGCTTGTAATGGTTTTATGCATAAACGCCTGCAACACGGTTGAAAACTCAAAACCATAGGGCGGATCACAAAATATCAGATCATAGCAAAAACCGCGTTCATAAGCATAACTGATAAATGTCAATGCATTCATTTTAAATATGTTTTCGCCTAAACCCAGCTTTTGCATATTCATTTTAATAATATTGACGGCTTGATCTGCCTGGTCTACAAAATCAACCCGTGCAGCACCGCGGCTTTTTGCCTCAATTCCCAAACTGCCGGTTCCGGCAAAAAGATCAAGAATCGTCGCACTCGAAATACGATTCATCAAACAGGAAAAAATATACTCCTTTACCCGGTCGGTCGTCGGCCGTATATGGAGGTTCTTTGGAGTATAGAGCCGGGCTCCTTTGTACTGTCCCGCTATGACTCGCATTAAAACAAATGCCCCCGACTGAATAAAAACAACCAGCCTGCAGGGCAAAGGATTCGTCTATTCGCGGTTCCGGGTTTAAGACGCATTGATCACTTTAAAACGAAGTACAAAATTAGCGGATTCTGTATGGTTAGCAATTAAAAGCACCTTGGAAACCTTTATCTTAAACTGCCGATTGGAAATTTCTGCCAAATATGCGTTACAAGCCGGCATTAATCCCCGGCACTTGATATATAAAGGCGTTATGGTATAACCATCCCTGGAAAGGCGTTTTTCCATAGAGCCCTCAATAAATCTCAAATCAAAACGTTCGGAAAGGGTTCTCAGTTCCTGCAGTACGGTTGCCGGCGTTTGATCACTTTTCAGCGTCTCGATTGAAACCGGATCGGCCAGCATTCCAATCAACAGACCTTTAGCCTCCGTTGATGCGGTTGGGGAGGGGGCAAAAGAGAGGTTGCCGGGTAATTTTTCTTTCAAATTGCTAAAAAAGGTTTCCAACTCATCGCGCGATTTTGCAGAGATTTCCGCTTCTATAGAATAATCATCCAATATCAGGGCGTCCACCTGGATGGATCCGGCCGTTCGCAAAAAGACGCTCATTACATCAGATACAAGAGTCAATCCCGCGATGGTTGTAGAAACGCTTGCAACAGAGGACGGAGGTGATACCGGCCGGCGAGGCTCACTTTCCTGTGCTAAAACATCTTTTGTTTCGGTCGTTTCAGAGGCGGCCCTGTCTAATACATCTTTTTCTTCTTCCGGTTGTTCTTCGGATGGTTGTAACGTTTGATCCCCGGTTTTCTCTTCTGTTGGTTGCTCTGTTGTTTGAAAATAGGTGTCTGGAATTTTATCCCCTTCCCACAAGTCACCCCAAAACAGAACAAGAATAACTGTTATAATCACCAGAACAAATGCCAGTATCGGCAACATTGTTTTCTTGCGTTGATTATAACTGGAATATTCCGAGGTGCGATGGAAATCCCGAACATCGGTTTCATAGTTCTCGCTCTCTTCCAGATACGCTGAACTCTCATCCGAGAATTGTTCATCGATGATCGGTTCTTCCTTCTTTTCTTTATAGTCCTCTAATAAATTCATGTAATCCCTTACTCTTGGTCAATCAATGTATTATCATGCCAACAGATATAAGAAATTTTTCCGGGTTGTTTTTAATTAATGGATCAAGCTCAGTACCGGTCGCCAGCTCTACTCTTTCAAAGGGATCTGCGAATCGAATATCGGCATTTTTTTGTAATTGTTGAAGATAGGGGATTACTTCCACGTCTGCTTTGTCACCAGACAGATAGATTGTATCTAGATTAAGGGAACCAAATTCTTCGGCATACTCTTTGAAAATTTTTAACAATTCTTCATGAATCCGGTTGGCCATTTTTTCGGCATTTTCCAGGTCACCCTCTTTTTCCCCGCTGGCTTCATTAAGGTAGGCAAATTTTCCGTCTTTAGCCAACAGAATATCCAGATTTTTATGGATGTCTACCAGTGCTGCGAGTCTATCCGGTTTCGGCCGGTTTCCCATCAAGCCTCGAATCGCAGCGAGAACATCAATATCGACAACTTTTAAGGTTAATGGTGTACGAACAAAAATTCGTTTGAGATAATCGATTATACGTTTGCGAACAGCTGCTATCAATACGGTATCGGATTGACCAAAATCAGATCGTTCCTTATCATAGATAACGTTGAATTCATCGCGTGATGCAGCAAGCCATTGTTCGACTTCCCACTCGATATGATTGCGTATTTGCTCTTCATTCAAGCCCTTGTCAATGGTTATGCGTTTTAAAAAAACCATTCGCCGGTCAAGGGCAAAATGAGCGCTATTTGCCAAAATGGATTGTTCGTCCAGTAATTTATTAATCGCGCTTGAAAATGTTGGAACATAATCTTCGTTCTCTATTGTTTGCTGATCAAAGGGCAAATCGAGTCGGGATTCAGCAACGGATTTGATCCGAACCTGTTCACCCAGGATTTCCCCTTCGATGGCACGAAGACGCTTTCCGACAAAATTCAACCCGAGCAGGATTTCACCATCCCCTATGGCCATTCAAGTTACCTCTTGTTATTTAATCCTCTTCACTCCAAGAACGGTCGCCGTTTTCAATAGCGCCATGATTTGAAATTCTCAATCCACCGATTTTGTTAAGCAGAAAATCCTTGGCGACTCTCAAGCTGTCCAGAGAATCAATCGGACAGTAGATATAGAGTTCTTTAATAACCGATGTGTCCAGAGCAACAATTTTGTACGAATCAAGCACCGTCGGACAGAGAAAAAGCTCATCAAGCACATTCAACGCCATGGAATCAATAACCCGTTTGTATTTTTCATAGGTCCGCAATGAATCCAGGATGAGCACATTGGTGGTATCCAAATCCATGGCATAACCATAATCATAGAGCGTGTCGATAATTGCCGCTGCAGTGGTGTCTTTTTCCAGAACGTCATATATTCTTTCAGCCAGGGTAGAGTCAATATCGGTAAAGCGTTTCAGAAGAAGGCCGGTGGTATCGTTTTTAATAAAATCAATCGCGTTTTTGAGGGTGTCTGTGTACGTGTCTGCACCGCTGTAGGACAGATAGATCAATTCAGCATAAAGAATATGCTCCATATGATTTCGGCATATTTGTGCATTTTTTTCTTCGTTTTTCCATAAGGATTTCGGGTATTCAATCGACCATATCAGCCCGACAACCAGCGCAACAATAATAATTTTATAAATAATCGAGCCCCTCGCTTTAACTTTCTTGGCCATTTTTCCTCCTAGTATACGTATTAGCTAATCAATGGTTATTTGAGATTTAATTTTTTCAAACGTTTTATCACCGATACCCTTTACTTTTTTAATAGCATCGATAGAAGTGAAGGGACCGTGTTCTCGCCGATATTGGATAATGCGCTGAGACATTGACGGACCAATTCTCGGCAAAATCTGTAATTGTTCGCCGGTCGCCGCATTGATGTTGATCCTACCGATCAATGCTTTCTTAAGATCGGATTTTTGTCCGGCTGTCGTTTCAGGAAAAACGTTTGCTTTCTCTTGCGCCCGAGATTTCTCCGTAAATGTCTGATAAAACGCGGAATATCGTTCTTCCCAGGACAGCTTCGGCTTTTTGTCCTGTTGATTCTTTATCTGTTTTGCTACCAACCCTACAAGAAACGCAAACAACAGGAACAACAACAATCGCTGTTCTTGTTTAGAAAAACCGAGCATGATCAACTAAAAGCCTCTTTAATCCTTTCAAAAAATCCTTTTTCGCCTTTTTGAGGATACATGGTCTCATATTGTGATAACTCTCGAAGGAGTTTCTTTTCTTTCTGATCCACTTTTGCGGGTATAAAAACAGATACGCGTATCAGTTCATCTCCTGCCCCCCCGCGATCCAGATGCGGAATGCCTTTTCCTCGCATGCGCAGAATCTTGTCATTTGGGGTGCCGGGTGCAATCGTTATTTTTGCTTTACCGGTCAACGTCGGAACCTGTACTTCATCTCCCAGAATCATCTGGGTAAAACCAAGATGCAATGTATAAATCAAATCATCACCGTGTCGCTCAAAGTACTTGTGCGGTAACTCTTCAATTAAGACAATTACATCACCGTGGGGTCCCCCACGAGGCCCGGCATTGCCGGTGTTTTGCAGGGTTAAATACTGGCCCTGTGAAACGCCGGGCGGAACCTGTACTTCCACCGTTGTCTCGCCCCGGATACGGCCGTCACCCCCGCAGTCGTTGCAGGGCTTTTCGATCGTCTTTCCTTCGCCCTTACAGGCCGGACAAGCTTGACTGACAGTAAAAAATCCCTGTCGATAAGCAACCTCACCGCGTCCATGGCAGGTTGAACAGGTTGTGTGACCTGTTCCAGGACTCGCACCGCTTCCTGAACAGGTTTCACATCGGTTATATCTCTTGATTTTAATTTTCTTTAAAACACCCTCGGCAATTTCTTCGAGGGTGAGTTTCAAACGAATCTGCAGGTCCGAACCGCGCTGAACTCTACTGCGGCGGCCCGAAGTTCCTCCCATGCCAAAAATATCGCCGAATCCACCGCCAAAAACCTCGCGAAAAATATCAAAGGGATCAAACCCGCCGGTTCCGGCACCAAACCCTCCCGCTCCGCGCATTCCGGATTTGCCGAACTGGTCGTATTGGCGCCGCTTTTGGGGGTTTGACAATACCGAATAAGCCTCGCCGACCTGCTTGAAACGATCCTCGGCGGCCTCATCGTCGGGGTTCCGGTCTGGATGATACTCCATGGCCTTTTTGCGATAGGCCTTTTTAATTTCCATTTCTGAAGCGTCTCTTTTGACCCCCAATATTTCATAATAATCTTGTTCAATCATAGCTACTCACTCACCACCACCTTGGCGTGACGAACCACTTTATCTTTATAGTAATATCCCGCGAGATGCTCTTCAACCACTTTGTTCGACTCTACATCACTCACTTTGGCCGTCATCAGCGCTTCGTGCTTTTCGGGATCAAAATCCCGGCCAAGAGACACCATCTTCTTAACCCCCTGCTCTTCCAAAATCTTGACCAAATTCTTATATACCATCTCGATTCCTTCGAGCAGAGAATCATCACTGTTTTCCTGTGACGCAGCTAAAAATCTTTCAAAGTCATCTATGACCGGTAAAAGCGCCGTAACCAAATCTTCGTTGGAATACTTTATAAGCTCCTGTTTTTCCCGGTCAGCGCGTTTTTTAAAGTTATCAAATTCAGCGGCAAGCCGCATGAATTTATCCCGTAGCGCTTCATTTTCTCTTTTTAATATATCGTTTTCTTCTTCAATCTTTTCTTGTCCTTCAACAAGATTTTCCTCTTGTTGATTTTCTCCTTCTGTTTCTAATGTTTCCCTTTCTTTTTCTTGCATGTTGCTTCACCATCCTTTATTTTGATTTGCCCATCAAATACCCCAATGTCTCCGACATAAAGTGTACAAGGGCAATGATTTTATCATACTGCATTCGCGTCGGTCCGATAACCCCAACCGTTCCGATCGCATCTTCATAGCGATATGTGGTTGCGATCAGGCTGCAGTTTTTCATCAAATCTTCCTGATTCTCATCGCCGATAACGATAGAAACGCCTTCGGATTCATGTTCGGATAAGACGCGAACGAGAATATCTCTACGATCTATTAATTCAATGATTTTTCCGATTTTATTACCCGAACTAAATTCCGGGTTCTGTAATACATTTTTAGCTCCGGCAAAGTGAAAAATGTCGGTAGTATATGCTGTGGTTATATTCTTGGATTGTGCCTGCAGGGCATCAATCACTATTTTACTCTGTGCATCGACATCCCGAAAGCGTTCTTTTAGCGAATTTTTCAATTCGCTCACGGTCAATCCGTATAATCGCTCATTCAACAATTGATTGGTGGTCTCCAGCAAATGTTGAGGCAACGCTTCGTTAATTTCAACAATCACCGTTTTGACCAACCCGGCTTTGATACTCAAAATAAACAAGATTTTGCTTTCAGCCAGCCTCACCAGTTCAATTTTCTCGACCATGCCCTTTTGAAAGCGTGGTGCCAGGGCAACGCCGAGCTGGTGGGAGATATTGCTCAATACACGGGACGCTTTTTCCACAATAGTGTCGACGTCTTGAGAAAACCTTGACAACTGTTCGACAATCGCGTTCTTGTCTTCGCTGGTAAGCGGAAAAACACTTTCAAGACCATCCACATACTGGCGGTAACCAACATCTGTTGGAATTCGTCCGGCTGACGTGTGAGGGTGGGTGATCAACCCCTTCTCCTCCAAGTCAGTCATCACATTTCGAATGGTCGCAGGACTGATCCCCAGTTTATAGTGTCTGGCCAAATACCGAGACCCGACCGGCTCTCCGGTACGCACGAACGTATCGACAACTGCCAAAAAAACCTGTTTTTCTCGTTCTGTTAATTCTTCGAGTACCATGATCCAATAAATATCTTATGTTAAAATCTATGTAAGATAGAGAATTTCAAACGAGTTGTCAAGAGAAATTTCCCGGCCATATTTTATAAAAACCGCCGGATAGCAATGGCGCTTGCCAACAACCCCAACAATCCACCCAGCGCAATCACCATGAAAAAACTGCTCAATGGAACGTATAAGAAATTCGGAACCTGCTGGTTGATAAAACGAACCAGGGCATACAAGAGCATAAACGCAACAATACCGCCAAGGATACCTTGCACGAATCCCTGCAGGTAGTAGGGTATACGAATGAAGCGCCTGGTGGCGCCAACCAATTTCATCGTTTCTATGATTTGTTGTTTAGACATAATCGCCAATCGAACATTATGGAAAATGATGACCAAAGAACCGATGATGACGAAGACAAGAACAATACCCTGAACGGTTTTTGCGATACTCGAATAACCGGATAAAATGCGAAGCGCTTCCTCGTGGTAGACGACTTCCTCGATGCCGTCGATCGCCTGGATTTGTTCGGCGATTTCGTATATGTGTTCAAACGTTTGATTATCCGGCGTTAATTTCACCAAAAAAGAAGAGGGCAATGGGTTTTCTCCGACAACATTAAACAAATCCTCGCCAAATTCACGGCTGAATTGCTCCGCGGCCTCTGTTTTGGAAAAAAAATCGACGCTATCAACACCCGGCAATGCCCGCAGCGCCGTTCCCAGCCTGGAAATTTCTTTTTCATTCAGAGTGTTGGCGACAAAAGCCTGAATATCAAATCTGGTGTTTATCACCTCGACGATGCGATCGGTGTTTAGAGACAAAATTCCAATAACACCAACCAGGATCAGCAAAAAGGTCATTATCAGGACCGAAAACAGAAAAGAGAGCCGACCGCGGCGCCAACCGTCCCGGGTTTCACGAATAATGTATCTCAGATTTAACATGAGCAATATCCCGTCGTTTTCTCTTTACAACGGCAACTGAACAACACCATCCGCCCTCTCTGTCGCCTGACCTCTGGCAAGCTGTTTACCGCCATTCTTTTTGATAACTTGCAGCTCTGATCATCATCAGTGAAAGGATTATCCAATATTTACGATTCTTCCATTATTTATATGTATGACCCGTCCGGGATAGTTTTTCACCATCTCATAATTGTGAGTGGCCATAATGACGGTGGTTCCTCTTGCATTAATTCGAAACAGAATCCGCATGATCTCTTTAGCGGTTTCCGGGTCTAAATTCCCGGTCGGTTCATCCGCAAGCAACAAATAAGGTTCATTTACGATTGCGCGTGCAATAGAAACGCGTTGTTGTTCGCCGCCTGATAATTCCGCAGGATTTTTTCTTGATTTGTGACTCAGCCCAACATCAGCCAGCACTCTTAACACGCGTTTTTTGATCACTTTTTCCTTGCTGCCGATAACCCGAAGTGTAAACGCTACATTCTCAAACACATCGCGGTCGGTAAACAATTTAAAATCCTGAAAAACAATTCCCAACCGTCGCCTCAAAAATGGAATTTCCCGTTTTTTAATGAATAACGAACTAAACGCTCCAACTTTAATATGACCCTCATCCGGAAATCTATCCATGTAAATCGCTCGCAATATCGTCGATTTACCCGCTCCACTGGGGCCAACCAAAAAAACAAAAGCAGCCGCAGGAACCTGGAAGGTAATCCGGGACACACCATCACCGGTCGGATAGGTGATTCTTACATTTTGCAACTCCACCATGGCTTTATTCCGTTTTTTTCAGGATAAAGTGGATGCGATCCGAGTCTTCTGATCCTTTTTGAAAATTAAAATCATCATAATATGCTAAAACGTCCAGGGGACTCTGGTTAATTATTTTTAATATTTCTTTCAGGGTTCTGATGCGCTGCCGGTGCTCTTCAATAAAAATCAGCTCGGGAATCCGATGAAAGAATATTTTAAAGAGATTCGTTTGTATCTTTGTGTTGACATCAAAATAGCTATGCCGTTTATACTTGCCCTGCCTGATTTTTTCCTGATGAACAAAGGCATTAAAATATCGCAAAGAATTTTTAATCGTACTGATATCAAAAATGAATAGTCCTGTTGAGCTTAGAGAATTCGCTACAACTTTAAAACAGGACAGCCATTCCTCGTCATGAAGGAGATAGTTCATGCTATCATAAAGCGAAACGATGAGATTAAACCGTTTTCTTGTACTCGGGCGGACCATGTCTGCACACCAAAAATGCGCACAATATTCCTTCTGTCTCGCCCGTCTTCGTGCCTGGCGAAGCATCAGCACCGCTGAGTCGCTTCCAAATGCGTTGTATCCGAGCTGTTCGAGATAAAAACAGAGCGACCCCGTACCACAGGAAATATCGAGCATATCAGAGCGTTCAAGGTTGTGTGATCTGGCAATTTTATCAATATAATGGGCCCACTTTTCATAATCGACATGATCCATAACATCATCATATATCTCTGCCAGATGCGTATACGGCTGAACGAATTTTTCTTTTTGTGTGACGCTCACTTTTCTTCAACGAGTTTTAGAAATATCTTTCGGCTGCGGGGACCATCGAACTCGCAAAAATAGACCGATTGCCAGGTACCGAAAACCAGACGGCCATCAGAGACCAAACACTGCAGAGAAGGACCGAGCAATGACGATTTTATGTGTGCATCCGAATTTCCCTCGCTATGGCTAAACCCGGCATGGTGTGGCACCATTTTGCCAAGATGATTGATAATATCCCGAGTTACATCCGGATCCGCATTTTCATTAATGGTCACCGCTGCCGTCGTGTGCGGAACGAATATCGTCAGCACTCCATCCTGTACATTGCTCTCATCAATAAAGGATTGCAGTTTTTGGTCGAGTATAATAAATTCTTCTCTTTTGTTGGAATGAATGGTTAATTCTTTCATATGGCTCCTTGTCTCAGGTTTTTAACTTTTTTTTGCGGGCAGCGGGAAACAAGATATTATTCAATATCAAACGGTATCCAGGAGATGTTTTATGCAATTCCAGCTCAGTGGGGGGGTCGTTTACATAATGCTGATAATCTTCCGGATCATGGCCTCCCAGAAACGTATAGGTTCCCTTGCCATAATTTCCGTGAATATATTTTACCTGTTGTGTGCCTTCCGATTCACCCATAATGAGAACGTTCGTCTTGATCAACTCCTTGCGAAATCCAGTGGTCTGCCCCATAAATCCCTTGATAACAGACACATGATTCTGAGTCAACATGGTCGGGACAGGATCATATTTAGCTGAGAATTCGAACAAGCTGAAATACTCTGCTTCCGCACCCAACAGGGGAGCTGAATAGCTCGGCGGTATATCAATGTCAGAATATTCATAGACCAGTGGATCGGGTAAAATTTTAAAATCTGTAAAAGCCAGACATTGTGTATAATCCAGTTTCTGCTGAGCATCGCCTGAAACCGGGTCACCATCGAATACGCTTGCAACGATATCGGTGTTTAATGCTGCCAGAGCGATATCAATGGTGTCTGTGGCGGAACACATAGCAAAAACAAAGCCGCCACTCGCCATATAATCGCGAATGGTCAGGGCTACTGCTTTTTTAAGATCAGAAACCTTTTGGAATCCCATTTGTCGCGCCATGGCACTGTTCTTTTTCACTTCATCCTGATACCAGTCTGTGTTTCGATAATTTGCATAAAATTTTCCATATTGTCCGGTAAAATCTTCGTGATGCAGATGCAACCAGTCATATTCCTGCAGCTCACCATTCAGTACCTCCTCGTCCCAGAGCAGGCTATAGGGTATCTCGGCATATTCTAATGCTAAAAGCACAGCATCATCCCAGGCCTGTTTGTTTGGGGGAGCATAAATTGCGATGGACGGGGCTTTTTCGAGCAGAATGGAGTCCATGTTTTCCTGTTCTATCTGGGCATAAATTTTCCGTACGGCGGCTCCCTCGGTTATTTCGAATGAAATGCCGCGAACACGACACTCCCGTTCAATAAATGCATAATAATCGACAAGAAAAGATCCTCCGCGGTAGTTTAACAGCCATTCAACAGTTACATTCTTTTGCAAAATCCAGAATGCCAATCCATACGCTTTTAAATGATCGGTTTGCTGAAGATCCATTTGAATCAAAATTTTCTGAGAGTGACCTGACGAAAAAAACAGACAGACCAATATCAGTGGTACGAATAATCTCTTCATCCTCTAATATCCCGTATACGTTTTCGTGCTTTTTCAATATAAATACTTTTTGGGTATTTCTCCAGGATAGTTTCATAAAGAGCAATAGCTTTTTCTTGCTCTTGCAGTTCCCGCTCATAAAGCTGGGCCATAAGATAAGAGGCACGGTCGTGATATAGGCTGTTTTCATCAGCAACAATTGTCTCGAGCCTCTTTATGGCTTTTTGCGGTTCTTCGAGCATACGATAGATAGATACTGCCAAAAATTGAAACTCATCTTTGAGGGTATTATTCTTTTTCAATTCCTCTTCGATGGTCTCCAGGCCCTCGGTATATTTTCGCCGTTCAATCGAATATAAAACCCACCCATAATGCACCAGGGAGAGAGAGTCTGTCTGATTCTCCTTGATTATCATAAAAAGGTGCAACGCATCGTTGATGACTTTATCGGAAAGATCAGAATCTTTTTTGATCATTTTTCCAAGAGTATCCATGCTTTCAAAGGGCTGCCCGCGATACATATTGATTTTTGCCAGGGTCCACATTGCCGGATGGTAATATGAATCACCATGTTTTTTTTCAGCAAAATCCTTGTAAATGTCCTCTGCCCGCTGCAAATTTCCCTCGACGATGTAACATTTGCCTAATTGAAAAAAGGCAGTATGATAATATCTGGTCCCGGGCCACTTTTTGATCACCTTTTGATAAAACGTTTTAGCGGTATCTGCGGCAAAAAAGACGTTCAGGTATATATCTCCCATTCGCAGCAAGACTTGAATCGCCTGGGAAGATTGAGCAAATGCACGACTGAATTGCTCATAAGCATGCAGAGCTTTTTCATAATCACCCTGATCATCATATATCTTGGCAAGACCGTGTTGTGATGGAATAAAATAAGCACTATTGGGATAACGATCGATAATGAGCTGATAGGCTCGCCGGGCGTAAGCGGCCTGGTCCTGTTTTGCCGCTGTTTGGGCAAAGGCGAACAAGTGTCGTCCTTTTTCATCAGACTTTTTTTCCAGAACAAGATATTGTTCAAGAGCACTTTCATAATCATCTGCCACCACCAGTATATTGGCCAAAATCGATCGAATCGGGGATTCCAGCGATTGAAACGGCTTTAGCTGCTTTTTAAGAGCCGTTGCGATCTTTTGGGCAATTTGAGGCTCTTCGCAGTACGATAAAAAGCGCGATTCGATATAGGAAAGTTGATTTGAATCCAATTGTAACAGATTTAGATACTCTCGGGCCATAAGATCAAAGTCCTGCTGATTGGCGTAGATAGCAGCCAATTCGTGAACATACAATGATTTAGTTTTGAATACGGTACGAGCTTTTTGAAAGACAGCTTTTGCTTTGTCCAGCTGTTGCAGTTGCATCAGTGCCGAGCCAATGAGCTCATAGGCTTGCTTAACTCCCTGATTTTCATCCAGCACTCTTTGCCATAACGCAAATGCCTGCTTGCGGTCACCCTGACGATAAATGGCATCAGCTATATCAACCTGATATCGAAGATGCCGTTTTTTTGTTTGTAGCTTTTTAACAAACTCGATAAATTGGTCATAGTGTGTCAGTTGATAAAAACATCGTTTTGCTCCCAAATAGCCGGCAAGTTCATCCGGATTTTTCATGCTGACTCGAGCATAATATTCTGCAGCCATTTGATACTGGCCCCGCCTCTCAAACTGTGTTGCCAGTCTCAACAGTTCGGTTCTGTTTAACCGGGCCGTATTATCCTGGGCAAGCAACCCCGAAAAAAGCAAGCCAATCAAAACATATATTATATTACTTTTTTTCATTTTGCCGTTCCGAAAGAGACCTAAAATATTGTTCGATTAACTTGAGATAATCGTTACTGAATCCCTGCTTTTTAGCTCTCAAAAGGCCCTGTGTCAATTGATCTTCGTGGTCAAAGTCAGAGGGAAGCGCTTCAGGACTCGCCGCCTGGTATGTCTTCCCGGTTTCCGCTTTGCGCTTTTTGCTGAATTCCCGTTCACGGATGGATTTTTGTGCATCAAGCATCCGGGACAAAATTTTTTCTTGCCGTTCAATGGTTTGCCGATTGACTTTTTGATCGCTAAAATCATCTTCCACTTTTTTCATGTCTTCAACAATCCTGTCGAGATCACCGAGAACATTGGACATCTCCTTTGCTTCTTCAGCCAGCTGCTGCAGGGATTTCCGCACCTGCCCCTGTTTGGCCGCCATCCTCGACATCGCTGCCTGTTCCATCAATTGCTGCGCCATGCCCATGGTCTGCTGATTGATGCCCTGTTGCATTTGACCGAGTTTTTGCATCTGCTGCATAAATTGTTCAAAACTCATTCCGCTACCGCTGCCCTGCATCATCATCTGCTGCATGTTGTCTATTAATATCTTGACCGTTTTATTGATTTCTTGCATTGCCTGTTTTTGCTCGATCAGAGACCGGGACTGGCGGCGTTCAACCAGAGCATCTCTGCCGTTCTCCATGTGCGTTTTTGCTTTTTCAAGGCTTTTGCCTGCTTTTTGCTGAATAAATATGTTTTGTTTTGCGGCAATGAACAGCTCTTCTGTAACCCGCCCCAACGCCTGAATCAGATCATTCTCCGATGTTGCCAGTTTTGGAACATCCGGTGTCATCATCCCCTCCGTGTTGACTAAATTGCGTTCTTGTTCCTCGGATAACCGTATCAAATCTCTGGATGCCTTGCGCATGGCCGCAATGGCCTTTTTCATAGCCTGACCACTCATTGAATTCTTGGCGGACTGCAATTGCTGCTCCATTTTTTGCAGGGATTGTTCTATCTGCTTTGACTGTTTGTTCACGCCAGCCGGATCGCTTGATGATAAAAGCTGTTTCTGAATGTTTTGCATTTTTGATTTAACCTCTTCTTCCTCAAAAATGTCAAGGGCGCGATCAACAGAATCCTTTGCCGTATTCTCGGTTTCAGACATTTTTTCATAGATTTCCCGAAGCAGAGATTCCAGGTTATCGGCCTCCTTGATCGAGTTTTCATTGCGTTTTAGAATGTCTTCGTTGGTTTTTTTTGACCCTGCTTCTTGCAGCGACTTTTGTTTTTCCTTCAGACCTTGTGTCATTTTAATGGCCTGATCGAGTTGTTGCTCGAGTTTTAGGTTCTTGAAAATTTCGATAGCGCGATCCAGACGCTTTTGGAATTCATCTTCTCCTTTGCTTAACTTTTCCAGCGTTTGGTTGATCATATTCTGATCGATGTTTTCAATAGCTTTGGTCAAATTCTTCATGACATTGCGCAATTCGGGGGTCATGACATCATCAACAAGGCGTTGCAGCTCTTTATATTTTTCCAGGGTTTGCATGGACAACAACTGATTGTCTTCCATTTTCTCAACCATATTATCGAGTTGGTCGGAGAGTTCCCGGATTTCTTTCTGAATTTGCTGTTTTCGTACAAGCGCATCGTTGACTTGCTGTCGTTCCTGCCACTCGAGTTCTTTGGCGCGTTTTAGCTGCAAAGATAGTTGATCGATTTCCTTCTTGAGATCCTGACTTTTGTCATAAATATTTTCAAAATGCTGTATGGCCTCGTCCTGTTGAAACGCAACCTGTTGATAGATTTCATAGATCGAGGGAAACCTGGCTCTGTAAAAATCCGTTTTTGCAGATTTTGGTCCATTTATGTCATCGTTATCAAACGCTTCGAGATAGTAAACAATCTCCTCATTCGGCAGCATATCATAGGATAACAGGCTCCAGATGTGATTCAAGTTTATGCTTTCTTGCGGCTGCCTGGAAGCGTACAGGCTTGAATATTGAAATTTTGTAGAATCTATCGTCTCTTCGCTTCCAATCTTAAGCGATGCCAGCCTTATCTCAGATACGCCATAATCATCTTCTGCGTGTATCAAAAGAGGAATATTCATATCCTCATTCAATTCAATATCTTTGCCGGGATTGAGAACCTGTATAAATGGATGACGATCAGCCAGCGTTTCTATTCTGTATACGATCGGATTCGAATTTTGATAACCCTCAAAATCTTCAAGTAAAAAATGGTATTGATCATCCCGGCTTACCTCAAACACACCTCGAAAAAACGGTCCCTCCGATTCGATGTCTATTGCCTTGCGATTATTAAAATGAAGCTTGATATTCTTTATGACCTTGTTCACCCTGCCGCTGATATGCACCTCAGAGCCCTTCAGGGCGGTTACGTTGCCTACATTTTTTTCCAACACTATCGGGTCCTGATTTGTATAGGGGGGAGGAACCAATTTTAATTGCATTTGTCGAATCATGGGTAACTCGACAACAGAAATCATATAAGGAGGTGAATATCCGGCTATCTGGTATTGAAGAGAATCCTGAATATTTCGGATAACATGCTTGAAGGTGTCCTGTTGTGATGCTTGAAACGCCTGCACGGAGGAACGCCTGCTGTGCATAAACTTTAACTGAAACCTTTGTTGCTCTTCAGAATTTGTCCAAATCTTTACTGTTAAGGGGTTTCCTTTAACGATTTTGATGTCGCCCGGCGTCAGAAAAACCTGAATCTGTGCCTTGTTGGAATAATCTCGTAAGGGATGAGCCAGGCGATGGAAGGATGGGAGAAAAACGGATTTGAATAAAATTACCAGAAAGAGAACGGACATCAGGACAGCTCCTGTATACTGACTCCACCTGATGACAGGTCGCCTGTCAAGAAATTGAACAAAATCGGTCTTTTCAAATGTCTCATTGATCTGAACAAGAGAGTGGCTGATTAATTCGCGGGAGTAATTTTCCCGGTTTTGTTCGTGTTTTGCGAACATCTGCAGGGTATTGGCGAGGCGGTCATTAATTCCTTTATAAAATTTTCCAACTGTCAGGGCAATTTCGTTGAGGGGGGGGGTGTTGGGTTTGATAAAGATGTACAGTTGGGACCCCGCAACCCGAATCAGGAGAATGATCAACACAAACAGAGTACATAAACTCAAACACAACCGCGCTATGGGCTGAAAATTAAAAACGGCCTCAAGTAGCAGACTGGAAAACAGGATGGGCAGGCTCAGCACCAGAAAGCGAAAAAGCACTTTTAAAAGCGACAGAAAATTGCTGTGTTTTCGAAACCGGTCAAGCTCTTTAACCAGTCTCTCATATATAGCGTTTGATGTTCTCATATCATTAATGGGTCAAGGCATAAATGACAATGTTCGTGCCCATCTGTAGGGCTCTTTCACGAACCTCTTCCGGGTCACCATGAACCGCGGGATCCGCCCAACCATCCGAGATATTGGTATTGAAAGCATAGAAAACCACCATGCGCCCCTGATGAAAATAACCATATCCCTTTGGAGGGCCGCCATCATGCTCATGTATTTTAGGCAGGCCGTTAGGAAAGTTGAAGACTAAATGATAAACAGGGTGATCAAAGGGGATTTCCAGCAGCTCTTTATCGGGAAACACTTTTTTCATTTCCTCGCGAAAGTATCTATTCATACCATAATCATCATCTGCAAACAGGAACCCCCCATTCATCAAATAGGTACGCAATCTCTTTACTTCCTTTTGCGAAAAAAATATGCGTCCGTGGCCTGTTAAAAACAACACGGGATGGGAAAAAAGGGTTTTGTCCAAAAGCGATGCCTGCTGTTCTGCTTGCGCTGTTTTGAGCTGAACATGCGTTTCCATATAGCGTAACAGGTTGGGAATACAGGATGGGTCGTTATACCAGTCCCCACCACCGCTATATTTTAGTCGGATCAGGCCTAACCGGTATGAGCTGTCTGCTCCCATGGCATATCCCACAAGAAGAGCAGAAAAAATGATCAACAAGAACGTTTTAATCGACCTTCTGCTCATGATTCATTTATATCGTGTTTGATTTCAATAAAGACTTTTTCTTTGATTTCAGACAACCACGTTTCAAATTCTTTTTGCATTTTCTGTTCTCTCGCCACTGTGGAAATCCGCTGCCAATCTTTTTCCAGATCAAGCGCTCTGGGTTCATCCCGCTTTAACAGTTTAAGAACATGAAAACCGTATTGCGTTCTGACCGGATCTGAATATTCACCGGGGGCCACCCCATTCAGAGCATAGACGAATTCTTTCGCCGTTTCTCTGAGTTGATCCATTTCAAACCGTCCCAAAAAGCCATCTTCCTCGCGGGAGACGTCGTCCTGGGAATATTTTACCACCATTTCCTCAAAAGGCGCTCCGTTAATCAGCTCTTTGTGAATTTGTTTAATCTTTTCAGCAGCCGCAACCTCATCTTCCCTGCTGGGTTCGGGGGAAATAAGAATATGCTTACAGTGAATTTTTTCACCGCGGCGATCGACGAGTTTTATGATATGAAATCCAAACTGTGTTTTTACGATATCTGAAACCTGGCCGGGCTCGAGAGAAAAGGCGACCTCTTCAAATTCTCTTACAAAACCACCACGGGCCATGAAACCCAAATCACCACCACGTGATGCGGATCCGGGGTCTTCGGAGTAGGTTTTTGCCAGCTCTTCAAACACCTCCCCTGCATTGATTTTTTCCTGTACTTGTTCGATCTGTTCTCTGGCAGTGCTCATGGCCACCTCTCCGGGTTCCGGTGTAACCAATATATGACCGATCTCCACCGTCTCTTTCATGGATGGCAACGAATCTTTATAACTAGTATAAAACTCCTTTATCTCCCGGCGGGTGATATTCACATCGGAAATTTTTGAACTTCGTACAGCTCTTATCCGCATCTCTTCTTCAATCTGTTCCCGGTAATTTTTGCGTACTTTGGTAATACTCATACCGAAATACTCTTCAACCTTCTCCTCACCACCAATCTGCTGTAAAATGTTCTGCATCTGTTGCTCAAGCTGAAAGTCAACCATTCGCTTATCGGCTTCTATGGTGTCTTTTTCCGCCTGAATGAGTAGTACTTTTTTATTGATCAAATTTTCCAGAGATTCCGATTTTAATTTTTGAAAAGCAGCCGGATCCTTCGCCGGATCAATCTGTCGATTTAATGCTTCCAAATAGGCAAATTGAACAACCTCTGATTCCAGAATAACATCTTTATCTACGATAGCAATAATTCTATCCAGAACCTGCTGCGCGGATGCGAAAGAAAAGCTCAACATAAAGATTAAAAGATATAGAACATATTTTTGCATTTTTGCTCACCTGTTATTTTAGTAGGTTTTAGTCTCTATTTAATGACTTGATTTCTGCAGAATCCGGTAAAACGTCACTCACGAGCTCCCAATTGGTTCCGATGGCATATTCATCACCCAATACTGAAATCAATTGGCGATACAGTAATTCTCGTTTTTGCGACTCGATCCGCCATCGTATTTTTTCTTTGGCTTCTTCCAATGTCTGCGGTTCATCCTTTTTGCGAATTCCTGTTACTTTCACAAGCGCATAGCCAATCTCTGTTTTTATCGGCCGGGAAACGCTGTTCAGGGGTAATTGCGGAATTCGTCTGGCCAAAGTAGAAGAAACATCCTCAAGCATTAACCATCCAAGATATCCGCCCTCTTGTGAACTGGGATCAATTGAAGATTCTTCAGCCGCCTGATTGAAATCCAGTCCATTTAAAATGTCGCGCCGCAATATATTGGCATCCTGATAAGAAGACACCAAAATCAAATAAACCTGATAATAATCATTTTTCCGGATAAATTCTGACTTTTTTTCCTCATAATATTCCATCAGATCCGTACTGTCTACTTTAACGTTTTTATTGATAAGCTGTTCCAAATATGAGGCCACGATATAATCCCGTTTGATATCGTCAAGCTTTTTCTGAATATCAGGTAGCTTATCATAGCGGTTTTTCAAGGCTTCCTGATAAACCAGCTCTTTTTCAATCCAGCGTTTTATATAGTTTTCCACCTGAACCTCTGAAATGTTGAGACCAGGGTGTTTGGGCAAGTCAGCTTTGACCTCTTCCACCGTGAGTGTATGGTTGCGTACCCGGGCAATTATTTCGGCTTGCTTTTGATCGCGCTGGCAGGATAATATCACGACAAGAATCACCGTGAGAAGGAAAAGTGCCTTTGTCAACAACAGCCTTTTTTTAATTCCGTTCATTTTATTTTCTTTCCTCGTAATAGACAATAGGTATATCGGCTTTTAAATCAGATAGCCATTGTTGTTGTCGTTCTTGTCTTTTCTCTTTTTTATAATCAGCCAGGACACGTCCCTTTACCTCTTCGAACCGGTCTGTTTTTAAGGTCTCGCTATCTTTGTCTTGATTGTCAATATAATCACTTTTATGCTTGTCGAAAAAAGCTTCAAGTTTCTCATCCTCTACGGTTATCTTGTCTTCGATTTGCTTTTGATGTATCGCTTCGAGAAGAATTTTTTCCCTGTAAGGTTTCATTCTCGCGTGGAATGCCTCTGTTTTATGATAATTTTTTTCATGGGCATATTTAATAATCAGGATGAGCGGTATCGCTCGATCTAAAAACTCTTTGAACACGTCAATCTCCTCCACCGGAAGGTTTTCATACGATGGAATCTCTTCCAGAAGAGCGATAAAATCATCCAGAGTATAATTCTTTTTTTTGAAATGGATGAGGGCGGTTTTTTCACCGGCAGCCGCTAGCTGACGCAACAGGTCAATCGTCTTTTCCTTTGGTAATTCCTTCTTAAGCGCTTTCACCCTTGAAGAGATATGAACAAGATCGTCATCGTTGACTTTGGTCTCATATTTTTTCTTCAACTGGTCAATAAAGCTCTGAAATGCTTTGTTTAATTCTCGGGCGTTGCTGCGTTCAAGTTTTTGACGCAGTTGATCATAATAATCGTCATAGGAGGGAATCGCTGTTTTTCGGCGTTGTTCGACCCGAACAAGGTGATATCCCTTTTCCGATTGTAAAGGTGGAGATACGAATCCTTTTTTCATCCTCATAACGTTTTCATAGAATTCCGTACCAAAATCACCTTCTCCATATTTAATGAAACCAAGGTCGCCTCCTTTACCCAGAGTCAATGTATCGCGGGAGAATGACCTGACCAGGTTGGTAAAAGCTTCTCCTCGTAAAATTCTCTGACGTAATGAACTGAGAATTTCAATTGCGGCCTTTTTATCCATAGACGTTGGTAAAAATATATGGCGCATTCTGATTTCATAAAGCTCTCTCTTATAAGCCTCCCGGACATCCTCTTCTGTAATAATTTTTCGGGCGATTTCTTTGTCAGCCGTGAAATAATACAATTGTTTTCGTGCGGTCTGCTCAAGGCGCTTTTTTACGGTAGGGGTTTCTGCAAGTTTTGTTTTTTCCGCATCGAGAAGCATTAACCTGTTTTCAATTGCTTTTGTCAGCGCGTTTGCCTCTCTGGATACCTGCTCGGCATAGATAAATGTATTCCCCACGCGGACGAGTCTGTTCGAGGTATTATCGCAGCCCAAACAGAACATAAAAAGCAGTATTAAACTCAACCCTATCCTAAACAGCATTTAACCCTCTTTTGTAAGTTTATAAAAAACAATTATTTGTGACGTTTTTAAATCATTATAGATTTTAATTTATTGAATCATGTCATTCTTTGCAAGAAATTTTTCGTCGTCTCAAGCTCATTTTCCTTTTCGCTTAGAGGCACAGAAAAAGAAAGCTGGTTTTCTGTTTGCTCGAGCTCCAACTTACTGCCACCGGCTTTTACCAACCGGGCGATCCATTCTTTAAAATGATCTCCGGCGGGAATGGTATTATTATTAAATTTGCCTTTAATTAGATGATTTTGCAGAGAGAGTTCAGCAATTGAATTCACTTTGCTCAGCAATTTTATACTTATATAATCAAATAAACTTTGAGCGACTTTTGGCAAAGAGCCAAAGCGGTCAACCACCTCTTTTTGCAGGTTAGTGATTTCATCTAGGGACCTGGCTGCTGCAAGCCGTTTATAGAGATCGACTCTTTCTGCTGATGATCTCACATAGTCTTCCGGTAAATAGGCGTTGGTGTTTATCAGTACTTTTGAATCTGTTTGGTCTTCGCGACCCTCTTTGGTTGTGGTTGGGATATTATGCTCTCTCTTGATTTCATGAATCGCTTCTTCAATAATCTTACTATATAATTCATAACCCAGCGCATCGACAAAACCGCTTTGTTTGGCCCCAAAAATATTGCCTGCACCCCGGATCTCCAGGTCTCGCATGGCAATTTTATAACCCGACCCAAGGTGTGAATATTCCTGAATGCTTTGCAACCGTTTAATCGCCGTCCGAGTCAGGCGCTTGAGAGGCGGAATTAAGAGATATACAAACGCCTGCTGATTCGATCGCCCAACGCGTCCGCGCAGTTGATAAAGCTGGGCAAGGCCGAACCGGTCAGCACGATTGATAATCATAGTGTTTGCATTCGGCATATCAATTCCGGATTCAATAATCATTGTAGTGATAAGACATTGAATTTCGCCTTTGGTAAACTTGATCATTACCCGTTCCAGCTCTTCGGCTTTCATCTGTCCGTGCGCAATGGCGAATGATACCTGTGGCAATAGATCCCTTAACATATTGGCTATTGCATAGATGCTCTGAACGCGATTATGAACAAAAAAGACCTGACCATTACGGTTGATTTCATGTAAAATGGCTTCACGGATTAATTCTTTATCAACACGGGACACCTGCGTTTTAATGGGGATTCTGTTGCTCGGAGGGGTATTGATCACGGACATATCCCGTGCTCCCACCAGGGCCATTTGCAGGGTTCTGGGTATGGGGGTGGCGGTAAGCGTAAGGGTATCCACGTTTTTCCTAAGCATTTTTAATTTTTCTTTATGCAGCACTCCGAATTTCTGTTCTTCGTCTATAATCAACAATCCGAGATCTGTAAAATTAATCTCTTTGGACAACAATCGATGTGTACCGATAATTAAATCGATTTTTCCTGTTCTCAAATCTTCAATGATTTTCTTTTGTTGTTGTGCAGAGCGGAAACGTGAGAGCATTTCAACGCGTACCGGAAAAGATTTTAACCGGTTTGCAAATGTAATAAAATGTTGCTGTGCCAGAACCGTGGTTGGCACCAGGATAGCGACCTGTTTGTCGTTATTGATCGCTTTAAACGCGGCCCGGATTGCCACCTCTGTTTTACCGAATCCGACATCGCCGCAGATTAACCGGTCCATGCTCTTCTGATTCTCCATATCTTTTTTAATCGCATGAACCGCTTCAAGCTGATCCGGCGTTTCATCGTATTGGAATGAGGCTTCCAGTTCACTTTGCCAAACCGTATCCCCGGCAAAGGCATATCCGCTTTCCACTCGCCGAATGGCATATAATTTTACAAGTTGTTCGGCGATTTCCTTTACATTTTTCTTTGCCCGAGTTTTGAGGCGTTGCCAGGCATTGCCGCCGAGCTTACTCAGACTCGGGAGGGTACTATCCCGGGAAGAATATTTCTGCACGCAATCCATTTTTTCGAGGGGAACGTACAAAACATCATTATCTTTATATTCGATAATTAAACATTCTCTTTCGCGGTTATAGGCGTTTATATGTTTCAGGCCACGATAAATGCCAATACCATAATCGGTATGGACGACAAAATCGCCGGGTTTATATTCCAAAAGCTCACGAAAAGAAACCGAACGCGTTTCAAGAGAATCGAGTTTTGAAAGGCGCTTTCGGTCAAAAATTTCCTGATTGGTATAGATATAGAGATGTTCTTCGGGCCATAGAAATCCTTCAACCAGATCGATGGTGTCTATCCGTACATGTGATGAAAAGTTCTCATCCGCGGCAATGGCTTGCATCCGTTTTGTTTGGGATTCAGAGTCACAAACAATGGCGATCAGTGCTTTGGGTTGAGATTTCGTTTTGATATCTTTTTTAAATTGATTCAAATTTGCAGAATAATGTTCTGAAACTTGCATAGAGAGATGGTAGGTTTGTTCGAAATGTGGCAGAACCGTACTAAATTCAACCACCATTGATTTTTCCAGTTTGTCAAGCACCTGTGAGGCCTCCAGGAAATAGGCGTGAAAGTCTATCGCGTGCTTTTTTTCAAACTGGTATTTATCGATTTGTTGGAACGTGGATTTTTGATAGGCCTGCAGCGTTGACTTTAAAAGTTGATAATCAAAAGCAAAAACGTTGGCAGGCGGTGAAAAAAAATCCAGAATACTGCTGTGCAGGTCGAGTTCATTGATTCTTTCTTCGTCCATCGGTCCGGGACGTCCGGAAGCGCTCAAGGGGATAAATGAAATCTGTTGCAAGGTCTTTATGGATTGTTGTGTCTCCACGTTGAATTGCCGTATCGAGTCGACAACATCGCCAAAAAATTCAATTCGAACCGGATATAAAGCATCATACATATAGATATCGATGATTCCACCGCGGACGCTCATATCTCCGGGCTGGTCCACGCGTTCTTCCCGGCTATATCCGGCATCGACCAAATACTCTACCAGCAGATCAAAATAAAATTCTTCGTCCGTGGCCAGCGTCAGCGTGTGTTCCTGAATTTGAGCAGCAGAAGCAATTTTTTCCAGACATGCCTCAGCGCTGGTAATGACAAGCGGATGATTGCCGGCTTTTATTGCTTTCATGGTCGACAACCGGCGACCGATGACTGAAGCCGGCGGACCTATTTCATTCCACCTGTGTTTTGAAAGAGCGGGAAAAAAAAGCACCGGAGCCCTTGTTATTGATTTGAGTTCCTCCGCAAGGGATCTTGCCGCATCGTCTTCTTGCTGAATACAGACCAGCGGGGAGTGAACCTGTTCAGAGAACAATGAAATCAAAAAAGCCGGAGCAGATCCCACAGCCCCGGTAATGCTGACTTGTTGCCCGGATACAATTTGATGCAAAAGGGTACGATAGGAGGCGTTTTTTTGAAAGCGTTGTTTAATAATATCTAATAATGAGAGCGCATTCATAAAAAGATCTAGTCCTTTATCGCTTTATAGATAAACCCGTCAGCGTTCTTTAATCGTTTTTTTGCGCATTTTTCATCCACCTGAGCCAAAATCATAACCAGTGCGGTTTTTACATGACCGCCGGCTTTTTCAAGATAGTCCGTTGCCTCATCATAGCTCAGACCGCTAACCATCATTACGATTCGTTTCGACCGTTCCTGAAGTTTTTTTGAGGTCATTAGCAAATCGACCATCATATTACCATATACCTTTCCGAGCCGGATCATGCTGGTTGTGGTAATCATATTTAATACGAGCTTTGTTGCTGTCCCGGCTTTAAGCCGTGTCGATCCCATAATCACTTCAGGGCCGACCACCGGACAAATAGCAACATCGACGTTAATATTCATTTCGCTTCTCGGTGTACACGTCACATAAAGGGTTTTCGCACCGAGCTTGCGGGCCTGGTCTATCGCGCCGATAACATAGGGCGTTCTGCGACTGGCGGCAATACCGCAGAGAACATCGTTTTTTGTAAATCCCCTCTCAAGCAAATCCTCTGCGCCTTTTTCGGGGAGATCCTCTGCGCCCTCCTGAGCCCGAATCAGTGCTTTGTTGCCACCGGCAATAATTCCCTGAACCAACTCCGGGGAGACGCCAAAAGTGGGGGGGCATTCGGAAGCATCCAATACCCCCAATCTGCCGCTGGTCCCGGCACCGACATAAAAAAAACGTCCGTTATTTTTAAAAGAATGCACCACGACATGAACCGCTTTTTCGATATAGGGGATTTCTTTTTCCACTGCCAAAGGGACATTTTTATCCTGATCATTGATCATTTCCAGAATTTTTCTAACCGATTTTTTATCGATATCCATTGTCGCTTCATTCTGTTTTTCCGTTACCAAATTTTTTATTTCGTCAAATATTGTTTTCGACAAGATTTTTCCTCCTCATAATGATTCAACGGCCCGGGATTGCACCACAATTAAATATTTTTCTTCATCCCTTAGGGGAATGGAGTGGTAACGCGTATGGGGAAATAAACGCTGCAGCTCGTCAACCTGTTCTGTAAACTCTTTTCCTTTAATCGTCATCAGGCGTCCCTTGCCGGCCAGAACAGGAACACTCCAGGACCATAATATCTCCAGTCCTGCCACGGCCCGGGCCACCACAACATCCACCGGCGAAGCGAGATCAGACAAAGAGAGTGTTTCCATCCGTTGTGTAAAAATGTCTGCTTTGCGGATATTCAAGTCCGCACACACCTGTTGCAGAAAAAGGGCCTTTCTTCTTTTTGATTCCACCAGGGTTATATGGATTTCGGGATACAGAATTTTAATCGGTATTCCCGGAAACCCGGCTCCAGAGCCCAAATCCAATACGTGCTCCTGTTGTGAAATCAAATCGCGGTCGGCAAACCACAGAGACTCCCGAATATGTTTTGAAACCAATCGATAAATATCTGCTTTAGAAACCAAATGAACTTTACCCTGCCACCGTTCAATCAATTCGACATATCGGGTAAATTGACCCTGCTGTACGGTTGTAAGGGAGCGTTCTTGAAAAAACAATTCAAGATCGGATTTGTTTTGCGATAACATTTTTAACGTTTCACGTGAAACATTATTTTGGTTTCTGTTGAATATGCATCATTACCAACATCAAATCAGATTGTGACACACCTAAAATCCGCGATGCCTGCCCCAGGGTTCGAGGCTGTATTCTGATCAGCTTTTCTTTTCCTTCTGTGGATAGCGAGTGTATACTTTTATAATCAAATCGAGGCGGAATGGTAAGGTTTTCCATCTCCTTCATTTTCTCTATTTGTCGTCGCTGGCGATGCAAAAAGCCTTCATATTTGATTTCGATTTCAATTTGCTCTCGAACCTTTTGCCAAAAACGGCAAGAGCTGTTGAAAAGCGGATGGTCGATTACACTTTCAAAGTCAATTAGCTTTACCTGGGGACGACGTAAAAGGGTGATAACCGTTTCCGCTTCCGATATAGGCGTTGTTTGCCGCTGTTGCAAAATTGAATTAATATCATTCGGACGGATTCTATATCCTTTCAACCAGTCGGTCATTTCTTTGATGCTTTTCTGGCGTTCCCGTAGATCGCGATAATGCTGATCCCCGATCAACCTATAAGCGTGTCCGTATTTGAAAAGGCGCAAATCGGCATTGTCCTGTCGCAATAACAGGCGGTGTTCTGCAAGCGAAGTGAACATGCGATAGGGTTCGGTTAATTCTTTGGTGACCAAATCATCGATCAGTATCCCAATATAGGCTTCAGAACGATCGAGAACAAACGGTGGCTGGGACCGAAGTTTCAGAACGGCATTGATCCCGGCCATTAATCCCTGAGCCGCAGCTTCTTCATATCCGGACGTGCCGTTGATTTGTCCGGCAAAATAGAGATGCGCAACCGGCTTGGTTTCCAGGGTGGCTTTTAATTGTGATGGTGGAAAATAATCATATTCGATAGCATATGCCAGCCTGGTAATGCGCGCTTTTTCCAGGCCCGGGATGGTATGCAGTGCTTTGATCTGTATATCTTCCGGAAGGCTGGAGGAAAATCCGTTGACGTAATATTCCCGGGTTTGCCGTCCTTCCGGCTCGAGAAAAATTTGATGACTTGGCTTGTCGGCAAAACGGTGAATTTTATCTTCAATCGACGGACAGTAGCGCGGTCCGATGCCCTTGATCATTCCGCCAAACAGGGGAGACCGGTCGAGGCCGGATCGCAAGATATCATGGGTTTTGCTGTTTGTCTGTGTCAGGTAGCAGGGTTTTTGGTCAACATCGATAGAATCATGTTTATGGGAATAGGGAACGGGGTCGGGATCACCGGACTGTACTTTTGTTGACATAAAATCAATACTCTTGCCGTCAACGCGTGGAGGCGTTCCTGTTTTCAGGCGGCCAACGATAAAGCCGGCTTTTTTCAGGCATTCGGAAAGGCCGTGAGACGCAGGTTCACCGGCGCGTCCACCGGATAAGGATGTTAATCCGACAAAGAGCGTTCCATTTAAGAATGTTCCGCTGGCGAGGATAACCGCTTTAGCGGAAATCGCCGTACCGATATCCGTTACAACGCCTTTAATTATTCCCTTTTCAATAATCAGATCGACAGCCTGACATTGGCGCAAGCTGAGGTGATCCTGATTTTCCAGAATCTCCTTCATGCGTATAGAATAATCAATTCGATCATTCTGAGAACGCGGAGACCATACAGAGGGGCCTTTGGAGGTGTTTAACATGCGAAACTGAATACCGCTGTCATCCGCCACCTCGCCCATCTGACCTCCCAGGGCATCAATTTCCTTGACCAGGTGTCCTTTGGCCAGCCCGCCGATGGCCGGATTACAGGACATCTGGGCGATGGAAAAAAGATTCATGCTCAAAAGCAGGGTTCGGGCTTTCATGCGCGCTGCTACCAGAGCGGCTTCACAACCGGCATGTCCGCCTCCGATAACAATGACATCAAAGCGATAATCCTCTGATCCAATTGCGGAAAAATGTTGTTTTGTTTCACGTGAAACCATTTACTTGCCAATACAAAAAGATGTAAAAATATCATTCAAAATCTCTTCGCGCGCGACATGTCCGGTTATCGAACCGATATGATCCAGAGCGCGATACAGATCGGCGGCAACAAATTCTGAAGAAAAATTCTGCTTCAAGGAAGCCAGAGCATTTTCCAGTTCTTTCTGCGCTTGCAGCAATTCCTGTTGATGACGCTTTCGAGTGATGAAAAAAGTCTGTCCTGCCGCCGAATGTTTTTGGTAAATAAGCTGATAAAGAATCTCTTCAAGTTTCTCGATTCCTTTTCCGTTTTTGGCGGAAAGGGAGACCATGGCATTCGGTGAAAACGTTTTTAATTCATCTGATTCGATGTTCTGCTGCAGATCCTTCTTGTTTAGGACAAATATCCTTGGAACCGGCCAGGATCCGGATTCCTGTAAAAGCCTCTTGTCCTCAGGCTGTAATGTTTCATGGGCATCAAAAATAAAGATCAAAATATCGGATCGGTCGATGGCCTTTTGGGTTCTGGAAATACCGAGCGCTTCAATTTGAGAATGCGTCGGCCGCAAGCCGGCGGTATCGATTAAATTAAATAAAATGCCGCGGATGTCAATTTGTTCCTGCAAGGTATCACGCGTGGTGCCGGGCTCTTCCGCTACGATGGCGCGGTCGGCTTTTAACAGACAATTTAGTAAACTGGATTTTCCAACATTGGGTCGGCCGATAAGGGCGGCATAAACACCCTCCTGTAAAATGCGGCCCATTTGAAAAGAAGAGAGCAAATCCCGTATATCTACTAATATATTAGTAGTTTTGTGAATAAATTCATTGCGGGAAACAAACTCTACATCTTCTTCAGCAAAGTCCAGCTCAAGCTCGAGCAGCGCACATTGTTCCTTTAAATAGGTTCGTATCTGCAACAGCTTTTCGGATAAATGTCCATGCAGGTTTTCCAGCGAAAGTTGTGCAGCGGACTGTGATTTGGAAGCAATAAGATCATCGAGCGATTCTGCCTGCACCAGATCGATTTTGCCGTTTAAAAAAGCGCGTTTTGTAAACTCCCCCGGTTCGGCCAGCCGCGCCCCGTGGTCGAGTAAAAGGTCTACTATTTTATGAAGAATATAAAAACTGCCATGACAGTGGATTTCAACAATATCTTCTCCGCTAAAGGAATGCGGTGATTTAAATTTTACCATTAAAACATCGTCGACCGGTTTCCCGTCGGCATCAATGACTGAAAAGAGCTGTAGTGATCGAGTGTCGCTTTGTCGCCACTTTTCCTTTTGCCCGACCAGTCTTTCAGCCAGCAAATAAGAGTTGTTGCCACTAATTCTGACAATTCCAATTGCACCACGTCCGGGCGGAGTGGCAATGGCAACAATGTTATGATCGAACGACATAGTATATCCATAAAAAAGAAACGCCCTGCTGCTAAAGCCGGGCGTATATTCAGTCGAGCTATAATCGCTTTTTCTTCACCTCTTTCTTTTCTTCGCCAGGATCTTTAATTAAATACTTTTGTTGCAGAATCGACAGAATATTGAATAGAGCGTAGTACAGATTCAATCCCGACGGAAAACGGTTAAAGAGAAGAGTGAGAAAAATCGGCATGAGATAAACCATCGCTTTTTGTTTGGGGTCAGTGGTGGTCATTTTTTGTTGCAAAAGCATGGTTGCCCCCATTATCAGGGGAAGAATATTAACCATATCCCCATACAACGGAATACTGAACGGCAATGTGGCAATCGTATCCGGCGCAGACAAATCGTTAATCCAGAGTAAAAATCCCTCTCCGCGAAGTTCGATGGTGGAACGAAAAACAATAAACAATCCCCATAACAGGGGCATTTGTAACAGCATCGGCAAACAACCACCGAGCGGGTTTACACCCTGTTCTTTATATAATTTCATCGTTTCTTTGTTCATCCGCTGAGGATCTTTGCCATATTTTTCGCGCAATTCGTTGAGTTTGGGAGATAGCGATTGCATTTTTTTCATGGAAACATAGCTTTTATGCGTCAAGGGATAAACCAGAATCTTGATCAAAAAAGAAAAAATAATAATTACAATACCATAGTTTGGAATAAAATTATGAATAAACTTGAAGGTCCAGAGAATGGCATAACTAAAGGGCTGTAGAATTTTGGCTCCGAAATCCATCGCCTTTTCCAGATTGACCTGATAGGCTTTCAGAACATCTACATCCAGAGGTCCGAAATATACGGTGAATTGCTGTTGTTCCAGGCGATTGTTGAGATAGGGCATAACCAGCTGAATATTAAATTTTTTCCATTCTTCCCGGTTTTCAGTAATGGGTATTTTTTCTCCGTAGACATTGGCACCGCTTCCGCGTTTTTCTCTGGGAATAATGGCGAGCATAAAATATTTTGTGCGCGCTGCAATCCAGTTGATCGTTCCTTTTTCGGTGTGCCATTCACCATTGGGTTTATAGCCCTTTTCCACATCTTCTCCTGCGGAGACGACGGCTTTGGCATAATACATATCATCTTCGATACGTTTTTCGGTGGGAAGTAATCCGGCGGGAGCATTTATAAAATAAGATTTGTCGGCAATCATATCTCCCATATTTTTTAAGGTCACATTCATATCAAAAGCATAATACTGATTTTTAAAAATAAATTCCTTTTCAATGACCTGATTGCCATCGAGGGTGGTACGGAAGAGCAATCGCTTTTCCTCGTTTCCGGATAGAACAATATCCGATTGGCGGTCAGGAGTAAAACTCCAGTTTCGCGTCTGGATGGTATCTCCGGATGGGTTCACAAAACTGATACCAAGGGTTCCGTAAGCATCATCCGGCAGCATTTGTAAGGGTTGGTTGTTTGGACCATCATAATCCTTTAGAACCCATTCAATTAAGGAAGCACCCTGGCTGCTAAAAACCGCACTGTAATGCTCGCTTTCGACCCGAATCGTTTTTTCAGGCAATTCGTCCGGGACCAGGGAAGGTGTTTCCATCGGGATCACATTACGCTGTGTCGACTGTAGCGGATCGCTTTGTGCATCGGAAGCGCTTATATCAGGATTTTTTTCCGGGGCGGTCTTTATCGGGGGAACCGTTATACTATCCGGGTTTGTCTGTGCCGTTTCAAGAGCGCGTTTTTGCGCTATTTCCTGTTTATAAGCCTCTGGAAGAAATATTTTTTTATACAAAGGGGTTTGTACAAAAATGAGTACCAAACCGATCAGAAGAAAAGCGATAATGGTTCTTTTGTCAAAATCCATAATTCTTTATCCTCGCGTTGTTTATACTGGGTCATATCCTCCTTTGCAGAAGGGGTTACATCGTAAAAGGCGACAGGTACTTTTCAACAGTCCCTTTAAAGCGCCGTATTTTTCTATAGCCTGAATAGCATAAGATGAACAGGAAGGATAGAAACGGCAGGAATTGGGTAACAAAGGGGATAACAAGCGCTTGTAGAAAACAATAATAAAAATAAGACTTTTTTTGAAAAATCTATTCATACCATTTTCTCTCATAAAAAAAATGAACCTTCGTCATGATGGAAATAAAATCGTTCCTTAGGTCTATAAAGGACGCAGAAAAGACAGACTCCCTGGCCAACATGATCATAGAGACGGGATGGTATTGACGCGCGTAAAGCCTCCATATTTCCCGACTTTTTCTCTTGATTCTGTTTCTTTTGACGGCTGATTTTATACCTTTTTCAACGGTAAAGCCGATCTTATGAGAAGGAGATTTGCGTATGAATAGAATAAAAAGTTTACCCTTGAAAACTTTACCGCCCTTATAATGTTTATAAAAGTCAACAGGAGATTTTATGATTGCATCTTTTGGAAGAGCAAACGGTTTCACTTGACTTTATCTGCGTTCATCACTAACAGTCAATTTTTTTCGTCCCTTGGCGCGGCGTCTTTTAAGAACCTGCCGTCCATTGGCGCTGGCCATACGCGCACGAAAACCATGCTTGTTGACGCGTTTGCGGCGACTGGGTTGAAATGTGCGTTTCATATACTTATATCCTCATTATTTTAGTTCTTTTAAAACCATATAAAGTAATAAAAAAGAATAAAAAAATCAAGCCTTTTATTTATTTGAATTTTATTTAAAAATCAATTTTTAATCTTGACATTACTGATGTGAATCTCTAATTTTAACAGGAAAGAGGAGTAATTGGTAACTTGTGGATAACTTTACTTTATGTTTAACCATTTTAAAATGAACTTTATCTCATTTTTTCTTGTGTTGATAACTCCGTTTTCCCGCCTTTTTTAACTTACTATTTTACAGTTATTTGTTTTGTGTTTTTGTTTTTTGGGGGTTGTGTGGATAAGTGTCTTTTTTGTGGATAAGCCGGTTTTTGTTATAATATTGTTACTGTTGTTATGAATAACACAATATGTTGATATCTTGTTTATTATAACGTCATATGTGGATTTAACATAAAGGATTGTACTTATGGGGCAAATGGATGCTGAAAAAGCCTGGGGCCAGGTTTTACAAATTGTTAAAGAAAATACAAATTCAAATAGCTTTGTTACCTGGTTTAAACCTATCAAACCCCTCAAAATCGAAAACAGCGCAATTACGATTCAGGTACCAAGTCAATTTTTCTATGAATGGCTGGAACAACATTATAGCACTGTGCTCAATGAAGCGATTCAGCAAATACTGGGGTCTGATTATAAGCTTCTCTATTCTATTTTAATGGATTCAACTATGGATCCGGTACAGCTTCCGTCTTTAAAAAAAACCAAAGCACCCCAGGATAATGTTCGAGATAACCTCAGCGATCGCTACACATTTGATAGTTTTGTCGAAGGAGAAAGCAACAAATTCGCCAAGGCCGCAGCCACAGCCGTAGGAAAATCACCAGGGAAAACAACCTTTAACCCGTTGGTCGTATATGGTGGTGTCGGATTGGGAAAAACACATCTCATTCAGGCAATAGGCAATTTGGCAAAATATGAAACCAACTCGCATCGAGTCCTCTACGTCGACAGCGAAAGATTCACAATGGATTTTATCAACAGTATTCAAAAGAATAAAACCACCGAGTTTAGCGATATTTATCGAAACGTAGATCTTTTGCTGGTGGATGATATACAATTTTTTGCCAATAAAGAAAGAACCCAGGAGGAATTTTTTCATACCTTTAATACTCTACACCAAAAGGGAAAGCAAATCGTCTTGTCTTCCGACCGCCCGCCAAAAGAATTACAAGGCATGGAGGAACGTTTGATATCCAGATTCCAATGGGGGCTGGTTGTGGATATTCAGCCACCGGACCTCGAAACCAGACAAGCAATTTTACAGCGAAAAGCAGAAGAAAATGGTATAGAGTTACCGGGGGATATTTTTCATTTTATTGCCACCCACATTACCTCAAACATTAGAGAGCTGGAGGGAGCATTGATTCGCCTGCTCGCATACGCTTCTCTAAATGGAGAGGATATAACCATCGAATTGTCCAAACGGGTTTTACGTGATGTCTGTATAAAAAAGAGCAAGGCAATCAGCATAGAAATTATTCAAAAGGCAACCGCAGAATATTTTGGTTTTCCTGAAGACCAATTAAGAGCAAAAACCAGAAAAAAAGAAATTGCACAGGCAAGACAAATATGCATGTATCTGTGCAAAAAATTAACGGATAGTTCTCTTAAAACCATAGGGCTTCATTTTGGCGGCAGGGATCACAGCACGGTGATACATGCAATCAATACCATTGAAGAACTGATTAACAGAGATATTGCTATTGGCGAAGCTGTGGAAAAAATAAAAAATAAAATTGAAATTTCTCAATTATAATGTGAATAAAGAGTTGATAAAGTGTATAAAACTTGTGGAAAAGTGGCTCTTTATCCACCAAACATTAATGCTTTAAATAATGTTGTGTAAAAAAGGCATGTTACCAACAGTTCATTCACATATAAATGTTGATTAAAAAATAATTTTTAACAAGAAAAAACAACAAGATATATCATTTTTTTACATGTTTTCAACATATCCACAGCTTCTATATCTATTACTCTTTTTTTAAATATATTATATAGATATAAAGTACTTGAAAATTTTCTTTGATTTGTCTAATTTCTGGTTTATGATCCCATGGGAGGAAGTTTTATGAATTTTTCAATTTCAAAATCTGTTTTTCACGATTCCTTGAACAAAGTAATTGGTGTTGTACCGCAAAAAACCACCATTTCCGTTTTAACCTGTATTTTGCTTGATTTGGATGGTAATCAGTTATCCCTTATGGGTACTGATCTCGAAATTTCCATCAAAACATTGATCGAGGTTGACGGAACAGAGGATGGTACAGTGGCTGTGCCTGCTAAAATTCTGGCGGATATCGTTCGGGAATTACCGGATATTCCCCTAACCCTGTATACCGAATCAGGAAATAAACTGGTTTTAAAAACCGAAAAAGGCGAGTACAAAATTTCCACTCAACCAAAAGAAGATTTTCCCAAAGTGAATGTGGAAGAGGATGGCTTTGAGTTTGATATGGCAACCGATGTTTTGGTCAGAATGACAAATCAAACTATTTTTGCCGTTTCTATGGATGAATTGCGTCCTGCCCTGACCGGAATCAACATGGAAATGCTCGCCAATGAATTGCGTTTTGTCGCCACAGACGGACACCGTTTGTCTAAGATCATCCTGTCTGATTTTGAAGGGCCGGAGGATTTACAAAAAAATATGATCATCCCGACAAAAACTCTGAATCTGCTTTTGAGAAACGCAGATCCGGAAAAGCAGGAAAGCATCTCCATTCGTATCGGTGAAGATCATATCGTTTTCAATATGGATAAAAGCGTCATTTATTCCAAATTGATCAACGGTACGTATCCGAATTATGACCGCGTTATTCCCAAAGATAATAACCAAAAATTACAGGTCAACAAGGATTTATTTATTTCAACCCTGCGCCGGGTTTCCATTTTTTCAAGCTCACTCACGCATCAGGTGAGGTTGATTATCAGTAAAAATCAAATGACCATTCGTTCTGAAGATATTGAATTTGGCGCCGAGGGCAAGGAGACCATTGATGCCTCTTTTACCGATGAATCCCTTCATATCGGTTATAATTCAAATTATTTAATGGATGTTCTGAGACATATAGAACATGAAGACGTGATTTTTGAAGTCAAAGATAGTCTGAGTTCAGCCATTATCTATCCAGCCGAACAAAATGAAAATGAGAATCATATTATGTTGTTAATGCCGATTCGACTGAATGAAGAAACTGGTGAAAGTACAGACGAAGCAGAAGAGGAAGAAACGGAAGCGACGGAAACTGAAACCGAAGAATGATTCTAAAATCGCTGCATATCCATGCGTTCCGCAATCTTTCAGATCTTAAACTCGAATTCGATCGCCAAAAAAATTATTTTTTTGGCGATAATGGCCAAGGTAAAACAAATATTCTCGAGTCGATATACTGTCTGTGTTTGGCGCGCAGTTTTAAAAGCAGAGATGACTCCGACCTTATTCCCTTACAGGGGGATCAGTACTATCTTGAGGGATGGTTCGATCGGAATGATTTAGATATTAAAAATGCACTAAGCTACAGCAAAAAAGAAGGCAAAGTTTATAAGAGCAATAACAAGCGGCTGTTACCCCTGTCCCGACTGATCGGACAATTTCCGGTAATTATTTTATCCGCAGATGATCATTCTATTACCAATGGTCCTCCGGCTCAGCGGCGAAGATTTTTTAATATTCTTTTGTGTCAATGTTCAACTGTCTATCTGCAGCATTTGAAAGAATATGAAAAAATATTGAAACAGCGCAATTTTATTCTGTCGCAAATTTCCAAACATCCGTCTCGAAATCATCATCCACAGCTCGAGGTGTGGACAGAACAGCTGATTCAGAAAGGATATTTGCTGAACATGGCCAGGCATAAGGCTGTGGAAGAGATAAATGAGTATATAAAACCCTATTACCGTCAAATATCGCTATCCCGTGCTGATTTTCGCATAGCCTACAGGCCCGATGTTGAAATTTGCCCGGATCGCGAAAAGAGTATTGCTAATTTTCGTACAAAATGCGAAAATTATTACGCAAAGGAAAAATTTCAAGGTACATCTTTAATAGGGCCTCAGCGGGATGAATTTGTTTTTTATATAGATAACAAAGATCTTCGACGCTATGGATCGCGAGGTGAACATAAAAGCGCTCTGGTCAGCCTAAAGGCTGCAGAAGCGAATCTCTTGCAAAAAAGAACCTCAATGTCACCCATTTTGCTCCTGGATGATCTTTATTCGGAATTGGATATCGAGCGGGTCAAGGAAGCGCTGGTTCTTTTTTCTTCATCAAGCCAAATGTTCATAACCGGTACAACCTTTGATCTGAATGTTATGAAAAACGAAATCAACGATCAAAGGCAGAAAGTATATATTGTTAAAGAAGGTAAAACGGTTGTCAGTGTATAGGATTCAATGAAGCATATAAATCAAACATTAAGCGATCTCTTTAAAGCCTATGGAATCGATGAAAAAGTAGAAAAATGCCGGGTTGTGGAAAAATGGCCAGACGTAGTGGGAAACAACATAGGCAAAATTTCAGAGGCCAGGCGGATCGAAGGAAAAACCCTGATTGTTAAAGTAAAAAGGTCGGTTTGGAAAACAGAATTAATGATGCAAAAACCGCAGATTATAGAAAAAATTAATCAACTGTTCGGTAAAAACATCATTCAGGACATCAGATTTATTTGAAAGAGGCTTATGGCGCAAAAAACAATCGACACCTATGATGCAAGTCAGATTCAAATTCTCAAAGGACTGGAAGCTGTAAGGCGGCGACCGGCAATGTATATAGGTGATGTATCCATTCGAGGACTTCATCACCTGGTCAACGAAGTGGTTGATAACAGTATTGACGAAGCGTTGGCCGGTTATTGCAATTCCATTGAGGTTATCATTAATAAAGATAGTTCTGTAACGGTAAAGGATAACGGCAGAGGAATTCCCGTCGATATTCATCCCGATCAACAAAGATCGGCCCTTGAAATCGTCATGACGGTTTTACATGCCGGCGGTAAATTTGATAAAAAAGCCTACAAGGTTTCCGGCGGATTACATGGAGTAGGGGTTTCAGTTGTCAATGCCCTGTCAGAATGGCTGGTTGCGGAAGTTTCCAGAGATGGAAAGGTATACCGGCAGGAATATGAGCGGGGGATACCGGTCACATCGATAAAAACGGTTGGGAGAAGAAAAACAACAGGCACAAAGATTACTTTTCTTCCGGATGGTGAGATATTTAAAAAACGAAATTTCAGTTTTCATATTATTTCGGAGCGCCTTCGAGAGCTTGCTTTTTTAAACAGTGAATTAAAGATTGCTATTCAGGAGGAAAAAAGCGGAAAGCAGGAAACGTTTCGCTACCGGGGTGGATTGTTGGAATTTATCCAGTATCTGGATCAGGGACGCAATCCTGTCATACGCAAACCGGTCTATTTTTCAGCTGAAAGAGACAGGGTCCCTGTTGAAGTGGCATTCTCCTATAATGATAGCTATACGGAAAATATCTATTCCTATGTTAATAATATCCATACCATAGAAGGGGGTTCGCATCTTGTCGGTTTTAAAACCGCTTTAACCCGTAGTTTGAATCAGTTTGCAATTAAAAATAAATTATTAAAAGGTAAAGACCCCAATATTATCGGTGAAGATGTCAGGGAGGGATTGACAGCGGTTATAAGCTGCAAGGTGGCCGATCCTCAATTTGAGGGACAAACCAAAACCAAGCTCGGTAACAGCGAGGTAAAGGGGATTGTGGAGGGAATTGTAAATGAAAAACTCTCTCTTTATTTGGAGAAAAACACCTCCATCGGCCGTAAAATTATCGAGAAATGCAAATCCTCGGCCAAATCAAGAGAGGCTGCGCGCAAGGCAAAGGAATTAACCAGGAGAAAATCCGCACTCGAAAATGATACGCTGCCCGGTAAACTTGCAGATTGTTCAATTCAGAACAAGGAGAATACAGAAATATTTTTGGTCGAAGGGGATTCAGCCGGCGGCAGCGCCAAACAGGGTAGAAACCGTCGTTTTCAGGCTATTTTACCTCTGCGGGGAAAAATTCTCAACGTTGAAAGGCGCAGTGTGGAAAAGATGCTTTCCAATGAAGAAATACGGACAATTGTCTCCGCTCTGGGTACGGGAATAGGGCGGTCTGATTTTGATATAGAAAAAGTGCGCTATAACAAGATCATTATCATGACCGATGCCGATGTCGATGGTGCTCATATAAGAACCCTTTTGTTGACCTTTTTCTTTCGCCATATGCGTACATTGATTGAACAGGGTCATCTTTACATCGCGCAACCCCCGTTGTACAGAATCTGGGCCGGAAACAGCGAACATTATGTTTATGATGAAGAAGAACGAGAAAAAGTCTATAAAAGCCTGACTGCATCGGCAAAAAACAAGGTTAACGTTCAGCGCTATAAAGGTTTGGGGGAAATGAATCCGGAACAGCTATGGAGAACCACCATGGACCCGGATGGCAGAACGCTTTTGAGAGTGACTATTGAAGAGGCTTTTGAAGCAGATCACACCTTCTCAACCCTAATGGGAGACAATGTCGAGCCGCGCAGGAAATTTATTGAAGAAAATGCCAAATACGTCCGCAATTTAGATGTCTGATCGAATATAGAGCGAGTGAGAAATGGTAATCAACGGTAATAAAATCATTCCTGTTTTAATAGAAGAAGAGATGCGCAATTCATACATTGATTATTCAATGTCTGTAATCGTTGCGCGCGCGCTTCCCGATGTCAGGGATGGACTCAAACCCGTCCACAGACGGGTATTGTTTGGTATGATGGAATTGGGCTTGCGGCCGAATTCTCCCTATAAAAAAAGCGCCCGAATCGTCGGCGAGGTATTGGGTAAATATCACCCACATGGTGATTCCGCTGTATACGATACCATGGTCAGAATGGTGCAACCTTTTTCATTGCGCTATCCCCTGGTAGATGGACAGGGAAATTTTGGTTCTGTTGACGGAGATTCTCCGGCTGCCATGCGATATACAGAAGCCCGGCTGGCTCCGATCGCGGAAGAGGTTCTAAAGGATATCGAAAAAGAAACGGTTCCTTTTGTACCCAACTTTGATGAAACGTTAAAAGAACCATCAGTATTGCCGTCATTGCTACCCACATTGCTGGTCAACGGCGCATCCGGAATTGCTGTTGGGATGGCAACCAATATTCCTCCTCACAATCTGAATGAAGTCATAGATGCCTGTGCCGCCATGATCGACAAACCGGGGATTAGGCTTCGGGATTTGATAACCCACCTGCAGGGAGCGGATTTTCCCACCGGCGGCATTATCATCAACAAGGAGGAAATCTATTCCTATTTCAAAAGCGGTCGTGGCAAGCTTATTCTGCGGGCAAAAGCGCACATAGAGGATATAAGAGGAGGCCGTCAGCGTCTTATCGTTACCGAAATTCCCTATCAGGTCAACAAAAGCAGTTTGATCGAGCGAACCGCCAGCATGGTTCGAAACAAAAAAATCGAGGGGATTACCGAAATTCGCGATGAATCCGATCGTGAAGGCATGCGCATCGTTATGGAATTGCGAAAAGGGGTCAATACCAATAATCTGTTAAACAGTCTCTATAAACAGACCCAAATGCAAACCACCTTTGGTGTTATTCTCCTGGCTCTGGTGGATGGACAGCCCCGGATTCTGAATATCAAAGAGATGTTATCCGAATTTATTAAACACCGCCACACGGTGGTTTTGCGTCGCCTGAAATTCGATCTGGAAAAAGCGGAAGCCAGAGCCCATATTTTGGAAGGACTAAAAATCGCTCTCGATAATATCGACGAAATTATTGCGACGATAAAAAGATCCCGAACCATAGAAACCGCCAGAACGAATTTGGAGAAAAAATTTAAATTAAGCGAGATTCAGGCTCAGGCAATTCTGGATATGCGTTTACAAAAATTAACCGGACTGGAACGCAAGAAAATCGAGGAAGAATACTTACAGCTTATTAAACTCATACAAAAATTAAAGTCTTTGCTCTCAAGTAAAAAGCTTCGCATGCAATTAATAAAGGATGAGCTTTTGGCTCTGAAGGAGAAATACGGAGATTTGAGAAAAACACGCATCTTTGAGAAGAAGAGCAAAGCAAAACAACAAATGACAAGCGAAGAAAGAGTTGTTATAACCCTCACGCATAAATGGGTCGGGCGACGGTTTACCGAAATGGAGTATAAAGCCTCCTCCGATAGTTTGAAACGTTCTGATCAGAACGACTTTGTAAAGTATGCCTTTACCTCTTCGAACAGCAATTATATCCTGTTTTTTGATGAGGGGGGGAAATGTTATACGGCACGGTCGAGTTATATACCTTTGGCATCGACATCCAATGGTGGAATATCGATTCAGAAATTGCTCAATAGTAAGGATAAAATTGTCGGATATATCGAAATTCCGGCTTTTGACGACAAGCATTTCATCTTTTTTGCCACGCGCAATGGTCTGGTTAAAAGGTCCCGGCTGGATCAATTCAATCGCAAATCAGATGGGGGCTTGACCGCTATTCAAATCAAATCCGGCGATAAACTGTCCGCCGCGTTTCTGACCACCGGAGAAAATGAAGTTTTGCTGGCCAGCACGAATGGCAAAGCGATTCGTTTTTCCGAACAGGACATCAGAGATATGGGACTTTCGGCCGGCGGCATCAGAGGTATGAATGTTGACAAGGATGATTTTATTGTAAATGCCTTTGCAATAAAGCACACCAAATCAGAGATTTTCTCGGTTACGCGGACAGGATATGGAAAGAAAAGTGATCTCGCTGAATATTCTTTGATAGGACGGGGCGGCAAAGGTATAATTAATTATAAAGTTTCTCCAAAGGTTGGACATGTTATCGATGTTATTGAGACAACGGACAAGAGTCGATGCATTTTAATCACCAAAAAAGGAAGACAAAAACGGGTCAAAATTAAAGACATAAAAATTATGAGCCGAGCATCCCAGGGTTTACCAGTAGCATCCATTGCAAAAGGCGATGAAGTGATTGAGATTGTTAAGCGTCCCGGCGTTTCTTTATAGTCTTCCGGGACAATTTGCAAGCGGAAAAAAGAAAAAGGATGAAATTCTGTGCAAAACCTCGAAAGCGGTAAAAAGCGGATAACGGCAAATTTTATTGAAAAAACGCTGGGAGGGAGAGACCATTTAACCTATCGGCAAATCACCCACACCAACTTGCCTCAATTCATTAAGGAACATTTTTATATTTCGGCAAGAAAACGAATAAAAAAAGAGAAACCTCTGGAAATCAATTTCGATGCCGGCATTGACTATGACGACCGGGAAATCAAAGAAGCAATGGAAGCGTTGATGTTGGCCCTTCTCAATAATGTTCTATTCAGCAAAGAAGAGGCCAAAGCAAACATTACTTTTGCAATCAACCGGCGCATCGACCTGCTTATTGATCCGGCAAAAACTCTTGAGAATATCTTCTTTCAGGAAGAGGATAAAGAATATGATAATACGCTGTTTTGCCGTTCTTTACAAAGACTGGATCATGGCAGTCCGTTCATCGAAAAGGTATTGACAAAAGTTAAAGATCATCAAAAACCCGTTTATTGTAACAGTTTTAAAAAACATATAGAGGCGGCAGAAAGAGAGCTATACACGCAACAAGAACAAAACGCACTGGTATCTGAATTTGACCTTCTTCTCAGTCTGTTCAAAACGGATGAAATGACCTACAGACGCGGGCTCAGCGGAGAAATTGTACAAACCATGCTGATGGCGCGGGGATTAAAGCAGGCCCTGAAAGTTGTCAAGAAAAAAGAGCTGCAGGGAAAAAAAGCCTGGCGAACGGAAGATATCGTGGATATTTTTTCATTCGTATTAAATCCAAGACTTGAAAAGCGACCACTCGTCCGGGACGATGATACCGATGAAATCATCAGTTTGCCGCGGGTCATTTATTCGGATGATGATAAATCGATTAAAATAAAACGCAAAAAGATTGAAAAACAGCCCCCGGGTCCTTATCCATCCGTATATACCCTGATCGAAAAAAAAGATTATAAAACCCTGGTGAAAAAATTATTTAAAAAAGATGAAGAGGCATTCATTCATTTTATGGACAAAGTCGATCAGGAAGATCAGTGGAGAAAAGCCAAACAGATCATAGATGGTGAATTGGAGAAAAGAAACCTCGACAAGTTTTCACGCGAAGCCCTTAAACTCGGCAATATTGTTTTTTCAAAATATTTTAATTATACCTATTGATCAAAATCCCTCTTAACGCCTTTTACTGTTATTGATCCAATCAAGGTTTAATAGTGATCAAAGACAAAGACGAGTCACATAAAAAGTCATACTCCGGTTAACCTAAAAATCATATCCTGCTGAAAAATAGACCCTTTTTTGATTGTTGCTGGCCATTCCATAGGACAGGGAAACCGGTCCGAACGGAGATTGCAAAGCAAAACCGAAAGAGCGGCCATTGATAAAGTCTTGAGGAGAAACATCCACAACACTCTCCCACACAGCCCCGATATCCAAACGTAGAAAGAGATATCCTGTAAAAGCGGTGTTGATGGGAAAAAAGTAACGGTATTTCATGCTGGCGATAAAAAGATGTCGTCCCTGCAATTCCCCTTCCCGCAACCCGGCAAAGGAATCCTGCCCTCCGATACGGAATTGTTCCGAAAAAGGGGTGGTTAAATCTGAAAATCCCCAGATCGCCTGGGGACAAAAAGTATGTCTCTTTCTTATTGTCCAGTAACTCGATAATTGATTTTTAACCTTGAAATACGAAATATCAGCGCCCAGGAAAGAACCCGAAGACGCTTCATAAAAGAAGCGGTGATATTTTCCCGATTTTGGAAATGGCAATTGATCCCGGGTGTCGATAACCGAGGTTAATCCAATCGTATTGATGATTAAGGAACCGGTATCGTATCCATGTCCCGAAAGAGCCGAAATTTGAATCTTTTCTGCGCGAAGAAAACCGGACAACGTGCCGAAACGCTGTATTTGCTGCCCCAGGATAAGTTTCACACCATAAGAGCGCCGTTCATATTCTCCTATTCTGTGCAGATTTTTATAGTAATAATGCTTACTTTTATCCCAGTGGATATTGATTTGATTGGTTAGATAACTTTTAAAGATTCGATCGGCGCGATAATTGAAGGAGATAACTTTATCCCGATTGCCATACTGAAAATGAGTGGTGATATCATTACCCGTGCCCCAGCAATTTTCTTCTGAAAATTCAATGTAGGTTTTCCCTTTTCGCTCCCGATCATAATAGAGTCCGAAGCGGAGGAGTTGCGTCTTTTTCTCTTGCAGAATCAGATGAATATTCCAGCCGCCGCTTGTTTCGATTGGTTTTAATTTTACCGATTGAAACAGTCCGGTGGCAAAAACGTTTTTAATGCCCTGACGTGCAGTATTGATATCGAATATTTCTCCGGGCGAAAGGGTAAATTCACGGGCGATAACAAAATTTTTGGTTTTTTGTTGACCGCTATAGCTGACCGATTGAATTTTTCCCTCCGAAATGAAAATGTGTGCGCGCTGAACGTTTTCATCGAAATATACAGAATCGATTTCTGCAAGGGATAAACCGTGTCGACGATAGAGACGAACCAGGCTTTGCAAAGCGCTTTTGCCGGCATAATAATTTATCGGCATACCGATTAGCGGCTTAAAGGACGGTTTGAGCAATGAATCTGCAAGCAGCGAATTCCCGTGAAAAACCACTTCTCGCAAAACCGGGTAGGGTTCGAGATGATAGTGCAGAGAGGTATCCTGATCGACGCACTTAATTTGTGCGCAAACCCTGCGGAAGGAACCACTCTCATAAAAAGGTATCAGCTTTGAATAAATTTCGCGTTCGCTTATGCTGCGATAAAGAGAATCTGTTTTGATGTTAATATTCGCTGAATCAACCGTCATAAAGGTGATAAAGTAGCTCTTGTTGTTCTTAACTTGTTTAGAGAGAGTTAAGCGGGACAAATGTCTCTTCATTTTTTCAAGTTGAGAAACGGTTCGATTTATTCCCTCCTGATAAAAATCATCTATTTGGGATTCACCAACATCCATCGACGTCCCCTTCATATCGGAAAAATCGATTACCATTTCAGCCGCGTCGAGTTGTTTTTGTTTAAACGGTACCTGCATGATGGTTGTTACCTGATCGGCGATTTCCCAGGGAGCATTCAGCTCGCCCTGTTTTCGCAATGGAGACGTGGTATTGACAGCGATGACATAATCCGCACCCATCCGTTGGTTTTCGTCAACCGGAAGGTTATCCAGCAATCCGCCATCAGCCAACAACATGGAATCAAGCGAGACCGGATCCAAAAGCAAGGGAATGGCAATGGATGCCCGCATGGCCAAAGCCAAATCACCTTTTTTCAAAATTACTTTTTTGCCGCTCAGTAAATCTGTGGCGATGATTTGCAGGGGAACTTCGAGATTAGCGAAATCATGTGCATGCACAGGGGCGTTGAGCATTAAATAGGTAAATAATTCGTTGATTTTCTGTCCGGCTGTATAGGCTTTGGGCAGAGTGAGATTGAAATTTTCCAGACGAAATTGCAGAATAGATCTGTTGACGCCTTCTTTTTTTCCCAGAAACTGGCTTGAGCGCTGTGGTGTGTCGGAAAGGATATCATTGAGATCAAGCGTTTTTAATGTTTTCCATATTTCTTCCGGTGAATATCCGCTCGCATATAATCCCCCAACCACAGAGCCAATGCTGCTTCCGGCAATAGAATGTATATCAATATTCGCTGATTCGAGGGCCTCAAGTACTCCGATTTGAGAAACACCGCGCAATCCTCCACCGCTGAGAGCCAGACCAACCCGGGCTTTTGCCAGCCGTTTATGGGTGATCAGAGAGGACGGAGGATGCAATACGCCATCAAAGGTCAGAGATAAATGGTCAACATCCTTTTTCGTCTGACCATATGAAAAAGCTGTCAGCAAAATAAAAATAGCAATATATGGAATTGTTTTTTTCATATTCTAACCGATAATATAAACATTAAATATAGCATTCCAGATCAATTTTTCAAGGTTTGCTTTTTTCTGACGGTTTATTTAGCCATTGATTCATTTGAGCCGTTTTTGTACCTTTATGATTCTATGAAAATAAAATCAACAAAATATATCCTGTATGCAAGTATTTTTACTGCACTGACCGCGGCCGGAGCATTTGTCAGGATACCGTTTTACATCGTGCCGGTTACACTGCAAACATTTTTTACAATTCTCGCCGGCGGTACTTTGAAACCCGGGTGGGCCTTTTCGAGTCAGTTGGTGTATATCGGTCTGGGATTGCTGGGTTTGCCTATTTTTTCAAATGGCGGTGGTATTCAATATATTTTCCATCCGACATTTGGATACCTGCTCGCTTTACCCATTGCTTCCTTTGTCATTTCATCTCTGAGTCACAGCCATCGTTCTCTCTCTCTCATGCAAAGAACAGGAATACATATTACCGGCTCGCTGATTATCCTGTTCATCGGTGCTTTTTATCTATATTTTATAGTCAATATCATTTCGACAATTAATTATTCACTCATCAAGGTACTAACGGCCGGCATTTTGGTTTTTATTCCTGTGGAAGTATTCAAGTCGTATATAGCCGCCTGGATGGTACGAAAACTGGAAAACTATGAGGTGATACCATGAAAAAACACGTCATCGGGCTGGATGGTGGAGGAACCAAAACCGTAGGCGTTCTCCTGAACAACAATGGCGAAATGTTGGGACGAACCGTAGCGGGCAGTTCGAATATTCAGGCAATTGGCGAAGAGGAGCTTGCCGATACATTCAAGACGCTGGTTGAAGAGTTGCTCAAACAAGCGAAAATAGAGAATATCGAAATTGACCATATCTATGCCGGACTGGCCGGTGCCGGCCGCCCCAAAGACAAAGAAAGAGTTGCTCGGGTTTTTGACGCCCTGAACCTGACCAAATCCTATACAGTTGATACCGATGCCATGGCCGCGTTGGCCGGATCTTTTTCCGGAGGTTCCGGAATTATTGTGATTTCCGGAACAGGCGCCATCTGCTTTGGCAAAGATGAGCAGGGAAATGTTGTTCGCTGCAGTGGCTGGGGCTATCTTCTCGGTGATGAAGGTAGTGGATTTTACATCGGTCAGCAAGCAATAATGGCTGCGCTGAAATATCTGGATGGTCGCGGCGTAAAAACAGCGCTACGGGCGGAGCTGGAAAAGAAATACAATCTCGATTCGATTGATTTAATCATTTCACCGATTTATTCGGGCCAAATAGATCGAACCGAAATCGCGAGCAACGCTCCACTGGTTTTTGATTTGGCTCAACAAGGCGACGCGGCAGCTGAACAGATTATTCAACAGGCAGGTATTGAATTGGGAAAAATTGTTGCTGCCACGGCAAAACGCATGAAAAAAGAAAATCAAAACGTTCAGGTAGCTTTGATTGGAAGCATATTCAATCAGATTAACGTCCTGTTGCCCTTTATTAAAAAAGAGACCGATCCGATATCCCGGCATATCGATTTTATTGAACCCCGATGGGAACCGGCTATCGGCTCTGCATTGCTGGGGTTGCAACAGGAAGGTATCTCAATTAACGACGAGCTCCTTGAAACATTAACCAGAACGAAACTCAGCGCTTGATACTGACGCTTTCCTCCACGGCAAAGGGCAGGTGAAGTAATCCCATCGGTGTCTTCAGATCAGCTGATCCCGACAGTCCGACCAAGGTCTGTCGATCGGAAATCAGTAAAGATCTTATGGAAGAGGCAACATCGGTAAAATCGAGAGAGACAGGCAGACGAATGGTCTCACTTTTTTTTGCAGGAAGAAAAACCAGATTTTCTGTGAATCCGCTGGCAAATTTATTTCCCGCTAAATCAATTTCATAAGAAAATTTGCCAATTTCGAATCCAAAAACATTGGGATTGCTCACGTTCATAGCGAGGGCCAATTGAATACCGCTCATGCCGATGGAGGCAACAGAAAGCGAACCCAGGGAAATCTTTGGAATTCTTACGTTGGGAAGCGAACCGCTGCCGTGAAACGGGATTTCAAATGTCTGCAGCAAACCGCCCGGTTGTATAGATCCGGAAAAATCATAGGATAGTGAATCCCGGTTTTTTAAGTTGCTGTAGAGATCATAGAGATCCCTGTAAATGACTGTAACCGGAATTTCAATTGTGCTGTTTTCCCCGGCGGCAACTTGTATGCCCTTGTCTTCCACGCCGCTGAGAAATGTTTTTCCTTCTATTTTAAACAGATAGTCAAAGCGATTTAAACTGACGCCGAAACTGTTTGGATTGTGGATAAGAAGATTAAAGGCGAGGGTGATATCCGAAAACCCCAGATCCCGCACAGACACCGATTCAACCTTAACAGCGGGTCGTTGCAGAAACTGATCCATTTGTGCGCACGATAATAACAAGAGAAGGATTGTGACGATGACCCAGAGGCGTTTTTTTGTAATCATTGGCTCTCTTCCTTTATGAATTGTTCAATAATATCCAGTCCGGAACTGGTGCCAATACGATCAGCACCGGCAATTAGCATTTTCTTTGTGGTTTCCAAATCGCGAATACCTCCGGAAGCTTTTACACCCATTTTTTCACCGACCACACGTCGCATCAAAGCAACATCACCAGCTACAGCGCCATGAAGAGAAAAGCCGGTGGAGGTTTTAACATAGCCCGCTCCGGCATGTAATGCCAGACTGCAGGCAGTAATTTTTTCTTCTTTGCTCAACAAACACGCTTCTATAATGATCTTGACCACAGCGAGGGATGCCGTGGTAACCACATTTCGAATGTCATTATAGACAGCATCGTAATTTCCGCTTCGCAACTGTCCTACATTTAGTACCATATCAATTTCATCAGCACCATCGTTGAGCGCCTGCAAAGTTTCCGCCACCTTGATTTTTGTAAGGTTGGCACCGAGCGGAAAACCAACGACGGTACAAACATCAACTGAACTGTTTTTTAACAGGGTTTTACAGGTAGAGACCCAGACAGGGTTTACACAAACCGATGTAAAATTATAGTTTATCGCCTGCTCACACAGAGCAATAATTTTCGGCTCTGTCGCGTCCGGCTTTAATAAGGTGTGATCGATAGCCTGACAGATATCTTTTTTGGTAAAGTTGATTTTCTTCTTCTGAATATCGGTTGGCTGATACTGCTCGATGGCATTTTTAACGATTTCATTCAAATTATTCATTTAATCTTCCTGTTTTTCTCCTCAAAAAAGCCTTTTGGGACAGTCTACCAACATCACGGCCGGAAAGGCAGAATTTCGATTGATGTCTTTACTGACCCCAAGCCGGAATCGGCTCTACGTTCCAGTCCGGTTTTTCCAGAATGACGTTATCCCCGGCCGTTTCCAGTCCTTTTTGCAGGCGCGACTTGAGCGATTGCAATAGATCCTGATACTCTTCTTTATCGGCAAGGTTATTGGTTTCCCACGGATCTGTTTTCAAATTGAAGAGCTGCTCGGTTTTTACCCCGTCAACGTTATAGCAAATGAGCTTCCAGTTGTTGTATCGCAAAGCACGCTGAAAATTTTTATAGGCAAACACCAGCTCGTCATGAACCTGACAGGAAGAGCCAAAACAGGGCATCAGACTTGCGGACTGGACGGTTGAGGGAATCTCAACTCCGAGCCAATCACAAAGTGTCGGGAACAGATCATGCAGAAAGCATAAGGCGTTTCGCTCCTCGTTTTTGGGAATGCCGGGGCCGCAGAAAAGTAGAGGAACTTTAAGGCTGTGCTCGTAACAGTTTTGCTTTCCCATCAGACCGTGTTGTCCAACCGCAAGACCGTTGTCTCCGGCTAAAACAATGATGGTATTATCGTATCGTTTTTTAGCCTTTAGCGTATCGATAATTTTGCCGATCTCATGGTCGAGATGGCTGATCATGGCATAATAGGCGGCCAAATGCTGTTTTATTTCCTGTGGCGTTCTTGGCCATTCGGCCAGTTTTTCGTCCCGCACGGTCAACTCACCGTTGTTGAACGGATGCCGGGGTTTAAAATTGGGAGGCAAGCTCAAGGTCTCCGGATCGTACATCTGCAGAAATTCCTCAGGCATTTCTCTGGGATCATGCGGAGCCTGGAACGCAACATACATAAAAAAAGGATTGTTACCATCGTATCGGTGTAAAAACCGGATCGCTTCATCAGCATACACGTTGCTGGAGTGCTTTTCCTGTAAAGTATATTGTTTTTCCGGGGCATAGTCTCCAAGGGGATTAAAATCATAGATGGGGATATCATAATGGCTGCTCATGCCACCGAACATGATTTTCCCCCCCTGGGTGAAACTTCTTTGAAAAGACCCGGTGCCATTGTGCCATTTGCCGGTACCAAATGTGGTGTAACCCGCCTGTTTAAACTGTTCCGGCATGGTAATATGTTCCTTCGGAATCGAGCGGCCATTTTCCTGTAGGTTGAATGTTGAACGGCCGGTCAGCAACATGGCGCGGCTGGGCATGCAAACAGCGGCGCTTTGACCGTTCATGATATATGCGTTGGTAAACGAGAGGCCATTTTGCGTCAAGGCATCCATATTGGGCGTAAATATTTCATCATTTCCCAGGGCCCGGATGGTATCATATCGCTGATCATCGGTAAAGAGAAAAAGAATATTGGGCTTTTTGGTTTTTTTGATCAAGGAACACCCCGCGGTTAGTGCTGCACTGCTATACAAAATATTGCGTAAAAACAATCTACGGTTCAAGAGAGACCTGTTCATCATAATGAACTTTCCGTTATTTTCTCCGAAAAACCAGCGAGACGACCCCCGGCCGCTTATTGGGTTAACAATGTTCAACCCGGGCCGGATTTGGTTTATTTCCTTTGTGTCAAACCGTTTCGGCAGAATCGTATCGCCTGTTACTATAATTTAATATTGTCTGTATTTTATACAAGCATTAAAAGTAAACAGGCGTGGAGAAATCGAAACACGATCCGGTTTTTTATAATTTATGGTGGTAAAAAGTCTCTCTCTACTGTTCATCTTTATTCTTTTGAATGCTGAATTCGCAGCCGCAATAATTTTGCCGATAGAGATCGCATTCTTTGCTCAGCTTCAGGCTCTTGAAAAAGCCATTTTGTTTTTTAAAATTAATCGCCTCAAACGTTTCAAACTGACTGGCGATTTGAAAAATAATTCGCGATACTTTATGAGGACTCACGGTTAATGTTGTGGTAAAGGCCGGAATGTTCATCTGTTTTGCTTTTCGGGCGCTCCGCTCCAGGCTGAAGCGGAAACATTTTTCGCAGCGTTTACCTTTTTCCGGACAATCCTCCAGGCCCTGAATACTTTCCAGCCATTTATCATGATCATAATTGTCTTCTACAAGAACCAGATTATATCGTTTTGCCAGCTTTCCGGCATTGGACAATCGTTTTTCATATTCCTGTCGGGGAAATATATTCGAGTTGCTGAAAAAGAGGACGATATTATATCCCATTTCCTCAAGACGTTCGATTGAGGCGGTAGCGCAGGGTGCGCAACACACATGGAGAAGAATCTGTTTATTTTTCATTTTGTATTATTTTTTTGTTGATTTTTACTCTTCCACAGGCCATTTCCAAGACAACCCCCTGCTATACACAAAGTTAAAAAAATCAGAGAAAAAAACAAATTTCTTGAATTTCTGTAATAAAAAAAAGCGCCGGCAGGCGACATGTGTTCGTATGTTAATGTTATTTCTTAATGGCTTTGTAAATGATCCCACCGCCGATAACGGTGTCATCCTGATAAAAAACAGCAGATTGGCCGGGTGTTACGGCAGGGCGCAGCTCTTCAAAGAGAACATTGACGTTGTCATTATCCGCTTTTGATATGACTGCGCTAAATCCGGGGTCATTATAGCGTATGTGGCACATTACCCGCATACCCTCCCGGGGGTGCTCATTGGCGATCCAGTTGCTCTTCGAAGCAACCAATCCGGCGCTGAGCAGATCACTTTTATCACCGATGCGGACAACATTCCGCTCGGAAATAATTTCTGTGACATATTGTGGTTTGCCCAGAGCCACTCCAAGTCCTTTTCTTTGACCAATGGTGTAAAAGGCCTGCCCCTTATGTTCCCCGATAATATTATCCTTCTGATCCACGATGGGGCCTGGTTTGAGAGAATCCTGTTTTCCGCTCAGATGTTGCAGGATAAAATCTTTATAATCATCGTTTTCTACAAAACAAATATCCTGACTCTCTTCCGGTTTTGTGATAAAGAGGTTGTATTTGCCGGCAATCTCCCGGACCTTGACTTTTTCCAGTGCACCCAGGGGAAAAAGCGTTTTCGCCAGCTGGCATTGATCCAGACGCCACAAGGCATAGCTTTGATCTTTTTGGCGATCGATTCCCTTTAGCAGATGGAAGCGTTTGCTGCGGCCATCATAGACGATACGGGCGTAATGTCCGGTGGCAAAATGACTGGCTCCCAGTTTAAGGGCATTGTCAAGGAGGAGACCCCATTTTATGGTTTTATTGCACAAAACACATGGATTCGGCGTGCGGCCCGCCAGATATTCTTTAATGAAATTGTCGATGACGCATTGAGCAAAGTCAGTCCTTAAATCAAGGATATGGTGTTCTATGCCCAGTTCTCTGCACACGCGTTCGGCATTATCGATGCAATCATCCGTTTGTTGCATGGTGATACCAAAAACGTTCCAGCCCTGCTCCTTTAACAAGAGGGCTGCCACAGAGCTGTCCAGGCCTCCACTCATGGCGACAGCAACAACGCTGTGAGGATTTTTCTTTACCATCATCCCGGGGTATTATAATTTTCGTTTCAGAGAAAAGCTAAAAGTCGATCCTTCTCCGACTTTGCTTCTTACATAGACCCTGGAGCCATGCGCCTCAACGATATGTTTAACAATCGCCAGTCCCAGTCCGGTACCGCCGACGGCCCGGGAGCGCTCTTTATCGACGCGATAGAAACGTTCAAAAATCCGGGGTATATGTTCTTCGGCAATTCCTCTTCCCGTATCGCTGATATAGATTTCAACGCTTTCATCGTATAGATGATAACCGACCGTAACACGGCCGCCGGGGTTGTTGTATTTGATTGCATTTTCAACAAGGTTTATAATTACCTGTCCAAGTCTCTCCTGATCTCCGAGAATAATCACCGAATCGGCCTGATTGTTTTTTTCGAACAAGAGGGTTACATCATTTTGTGCTGCGGTAGATTGAAGCTCTTCAATTTGTGCCTGCAAGCATTTTACCATATTAAAGGGATAGGAATTCAATTTCATTTCACCTGATTCAATTCGGGAAATATCGATCAAATCCCGCAATAAATTGTTGAGGCGTACGGTTTGGCTATGCGCTTTGGAGATAAAGGAAGAAAAGGTTTTGGAATCGCAATTCGGATTGTCTTGTAATGTTTCGAGAATGCCCTGTACTGTAAAGATAGGGGTGCGCAATTCATGGGAGGTATTGCCCAAAAATTGACTGCGCATTTTTTCCAGCTTTCTCATTTGAATGAGGTCGTGCCGGAGTTTACTGAGCATCTCATTCAGAACATCCGCCAATTCGCCTACTTCATCGTGGGATATTTTTTCAAAGTACGCATCAAGATTGCCTTTTTTAACCGATTCAGCAGACTTGGAGAGCCGGAGGATCGGACGCGTAAAGCGCGTCGCCGCCAGGTAGGTGATCAATCCGATCAACAACAAGGCGATACCGCCGCCGGCAAAAATTTTCCATTGCACATCGGCCAGTACTTTTTCAATTTCCACCAATGGAATGGCAAAACGCACAAATCGTATCTTGTCGATTTTGACTTTTTCGGCGGCATAAAACAACGGCATATTTACGGTCGCGCTCAGTCGCGTATCCGCTCCAAGCTCTTGATCGAGGGCAGCCTGGATTTCCGGCCGATAGAGATGATTTTCCAAAAAGCGGAGAGAATCCCGCGGAACCTGAGAGTCAAAAAGGACCCATCCGGAGGAATCGATCAGGGTAAGACGTAAATCGGAAGCCTGTGCATATCCCTTTAAAAAATTGTAATTAAGACTATCGGAAACACTGTTGTTTTCGGTTTGGGAAAGGATATATTTTACCGCGTGGATATGTTTGGTCAATTCATCCAGAACCCGGCTCTTATAGAATCTTTGCAGATTATAAGTTGAAATGATACTGGCAAAAGCGGTAACGATGATCAGCAGGGACAATTGAATGAGGATAAACTTGTTGCGAATGGATATTTTCATCTTTTATGATTCAGCCTTAAAACGGTAACCGACCCCTTTGATCGTTTCAATCAGCTTCATGTATTGTGGTCCCAGTTTCTCCCGAATTTTGCGAATATGAACGTCAATTGTCCGGTCGATGACGATAACTTCATCGCCCCAAACATGATTCAATAACGTCTCCCGGGTAACCACCCGGCCGGGCCGGCGCGCTAAAAAGGTTAATATTTCAAACTCTTTTTTGGTAAAACTTGTCTGTTCCCCTTCCCTGGTGACGGAATAGCTGAGAGGATCAACGACGAGGGATCCGTGTATGATTTTCTCTTCTTCCTTAACGATGGATTGTACCGATTTCCGCAAAACATTCTTGACCCTGGCGATAAGCTTTCGAATACTGATTGGTTTTATGATATAATCATCCGCACCGAGTTCAAGACCGACCACCTCGTCAATTTCGCTGTCCTTGGCGGTTAGGAAAATAACCGGAATGTTTTGACTTTTTGAATCTTGCCGGAGATCGCGGATGACCTGATATCCGTCTTTTCCCGGCAACATGATATCGAGAATAATCAGATCCGGCTTGTACCGCGTGGCGATTTCAAGCGCCTTTTCGCCGTCCAAAGCCGTGCTTGTTTTATAACCCTCAGCTTCAAGGTTAAACTGAAGCAGATCAATGATATCCTTTTCATCATCGACAATGAGTATATGTTTTGCCATAACACCAATCACAATTGTTCAACATGAATTTGTGATCAAAAGTAAGGTCTTTTTCTATTTTAAACAAGAGATTTTTACCCACGCGGAAACTTTAAAAGCAACAACAACAGAAAAACAAAAACTTACAGACGCCCCCCCAATGCTCTTAACAATTTTTTAACATTCGCTTTATGATTTTCTAATCTTGACAATTTATATTGGGCTCAACTAATTGGGTGGCAGAAACTAAACGAAAGAGGTAATCAAGCATGAAAGGAAAAACCTTAATTCACAGATTCGTTTTCACGTTTTTATTGTTTTCAACAACGCTTGTTCTGGCTCAGGACAAGGGCATGATTAACGGTAAGGTGGTAGACGCTGAAACGGGAGACCCGCTCCCCGGTGTAAACATTGTTGTGGAAGGTACCAACCGGGGCTCAGCAACAGACCTGGAGGGGGTTTATCGTATTCCGAATATGCCTGCCGGCACTTATAATTTAGTAGCAACTTATATCGGTTATTCCCAGATGAAAATCGAGCATGTTAAAGTAATCCCCAGCGCTGTCAAGGAAATTGATTTTGCTATGAGCATGGAGGTCCTTGAGGGTCAGGAAGTGGTTGTTACGGCCGAGGCGCTGGAGAATACCGAAGCTGCTTTATTAAAAGAACGTCAAAAATCAAACTCAATCAGCGATGCAATCAGTGCTGAAGCAATTTCCCGTTCCGGCAGTGGCGACGCGGCTGAAGCCATGAAGCAGGTTACCGGCGCTTCCGTGGTCGACGGAAAATATGTCTATATTCGGGGATTGGGAGAGCGCTACTCGAGCACCCATCTCAATGGTGCAGAGTTACCTTCTGCGGATCCGGATAAAAACGCATTTCAGATGGACCTTTTTCCGTCCAATATGCTGGAGAACATCGTTACGGTGAAGACATTCACACCGGATAAGCCGGGCAATTTTTCCGGTGGAGTGGTGGATATCGGCACAAAGTCTTTTCCGGAATATTTTACATTATCCCTGTCGGCGTCGGCAGCCTACAACACCTATTCTACATTTAACGATGGTTTTCTCGGCTACAAACGGGGCAATTCTGACTGGTATGCCAAGGACGACGGCATTCGTGCTATTCCCGGCATTTTAGCCGACCCCGATGTCGAGGTGCCCAATTCAACCCTGGCGCGCCTCAAGGCCAACCGGGGAGAGGTTGAAATGGCCGACTTTGTCGATCAGACCTCAAAGTCCTTCAACAATATTATGGGCCCGGTAGCCGAGACCGGACCATTGAACCAATCCTATAATTTTTCTATCGGTAATCAAACATCCTTTTTGGGGCGCCCGTTTGGATATCTCGCTGGTGTAAGCTATAGCAGAAGTGCTTCTTTTTATGAAGACGGTTTTACCGGTCGTTATACACTGGGTGACAAAAATGCCGAAGGATTGAATCCACAGATGTTGCTGAATGATTCAGAAGGAAAAATCGAGACCAATATCGGGGGTCTGTTCAATCTCGGCTATAAATTGACACCAAATCATAAAGTGCTGTTCAATACGGTTTATTCGCGCAGTGGTCTGAATAAAGCTCGCTATCAGATCGGCGCCTGGCCCAAAGAGTTTACCCTTAATGATTCAACAACCTTTTTTGAAAATCGCGTTTTACAATACATCGAGCGTGAGCTATACTCTTTTCAGTTAAGCGGCGAACACCTGTTCAAACCCCTGTTCAACTCTACGATTAAGTGGTCAGCCTCAACCACCACCAACACCCAGGAGGAACCAGATCTTCGTTTTTTCGCCAACATAAAAAAAGTCGAGCCGGATGGTGTCAGCTATTCAGCCAGAAACTCAGGATTCAGAGATCCGGCCCGCTATTTTCGCGATATGACCGAATCCAACCAGTACTTTAGTCTTGATTATTCATTGCCTTTTAAACAATGGAACGGTTTAAGCAGCAAGTTCAAGTTCGGCGGAACATGGAATCATAAGGAACGCGATTTTAATGAGAGAATATTTACCATATCACCGACAATGCTTTACGAAGGAGATCCCTATGCCTATTTCGGTGAAGACAAGATGGGCGTCGTGGATATTGACACCCTGAACAATGACCGTTATGGTTATACGTTCGGCAATGTCGTTGCCGACCGCTCCAAAGCACAGAACAATTACGAAGGAAAGATGGATATTGCAGCCGGCTATTTTATGGTGGAATTGCCATTTACTCCATTGCTCAAATTTGTCGGTGGTGCTCGATACGAAACAACGGATCTCTCTACGGTCAGCGAGGATACGACCAAAAAGAATGGTAAAGTCGACGTAAAGGACTGGTTACCCTCGCTCAATCTCGTTTATATGCTCGGGGAAAATATGAATGTACGCACAGCTTTTACGCGAACATTGGCCCGACCCACTTTTCGAGAGATCGCTCCGTTCGAGAGCTTTGAATTTATTCAGGGTAATTATTTTATCGGCAATCCTGATTTAAAGCGCACCCTGATCGACAATTACGATATTCGGTGGGAATGGTTCATGCGACCAGGTGAAATTATAGCGGTCAGTACTTTTTACAAGGTTTTGAAAAATCCCATTGAAAGAGCCATCATTGGAGGAACCAACGGGCAAATCCAGTATCAAAATGTGGATCAGGCCATCGTCTACGGTCTCGAATTTGAGGTTCGTAAAAACCTGGATATTTTTTCACCTCTACTGTCCAACTTTCATGGCGGTGCAAATTTCTCCTATGCCTATTCTGAAATCGACATTGCGGAGACCGAGCTTGAGGTGAGACAGGCTGTAGATCCCTCGGCAAGTGGTACTCGAGAGCTGCAGGGACAATCTCCCTATCTTGTCAATTTGTCTTTTGGATACGAAAATCTGAAAAGCGATTTGGCCATGTCTTTATATCTCAATGTATTCGGAAAAAGATTGTCTAATGTCTCTATCGGAGGTACGCCGGATGTTTATGAACGCGCTCGCGGTGAACTCGACTTTATCGCCAGCAAGGGCATATTGAAAAATCTCAGCCTCAAAGTTTCTGCAAAAAATTTGCTGAATTCGAAATATAAAGAATCATACGAATTTAAGGATAAAGAGTTTATTTACCAGGAATATCAGTACGGCAGATCGTTTTCTATTGGGTTGAATTATAGCCGATAATATCGGATTATTATTAATCAAACAATAACAATTATTGGAAAGGAGGTTGGCAAAAACGAGCGCATTTTCCGAGGAATTTTTTTCCATTACAAAATAATAAGAATCAAAAACCGGTAAAAAAAGGAGATTTCAAGAATGCAAAAATGTACACTCATTTTACTTGTCGCGTTGTTCGCGATAAGCTCTGCATTTGCCGGCGTCGTGGTTGTGTCCGATGATGTTACACAAAGCACAACCTGGACGTCGGACAACGAGTATCACCTGGATGGCTTGATTTTCGTCGACAACGGTGCTGTTTTGACTATTCAGCCGGGCACCGTTATCAAAGGACTGGAATCGACCAACATCAGCACAGGTGACGGAGCTTCCGCATTAATCGTACGTCGTGGCGCCAAAATTATGGCCGACGGTAAATCCGATGCACCGATTATCTTTACCAGCGAATATGATGATGTTAGTGATCCCACGGATTTACTTCCCAGCGATCGTGGTTTGTGGGGTGGATTGATCCTTTTGGGTAAGGCGAGCACCAATCAGCCGACCCAGGACAATCAGATCGAAGGTATTCCGGCCACTGAAAATGCCCTTTTTGGCGGCAATGATGATAATGACAATTCCGGTGTCTTGCGCTATGTGTCGATCCGGCATGGTGGATTCAGCATCAGCGGTGTTCCCGGCGACGAGATCAACGGTTTGACCATGGGTGCGGTCGGACGCGGAACCACCATCGAATTTATAGAGGTTTTTGCCAATTTTGATGATGGTTATGAATGGTTTGGCGGTACGGTCAACAGTAAAAATCTGATTGCTGCCTTTTGTGGCGATGATTCCTATGATTATGATCAGGGATTTCGCGGCAAGGGTCAGTTTTGGTTCTCGGTACAGGGTACGGATGAAGCCGGGCGCGGCGGCGAGCACGACGGTGGCGACGATCTGGAAACCGGTACGCCTTACGCTACGCCCGAGATCTGGAACGCCACCTATATCGGTTCGGGTTCAGCAGCCTCTCCCGGTGGTGACGGCAACAACCACGCTCTGATATTC
>WJMF01000153.1 GCA_014728085.1 Candidatus Zhuqueibacterota bacterium | reverse complement strand
GTATCCGGATCATCGGTTGGTTCGGGCTCGGTTTCATCACTATCGACGGATCCCTGATTGGAGATTTCGCCGTTTGATGGTATTGCCGTAACCGTGACGCTAAAGGTGACGGTGACGGTTGCACCGGCTGCCATGGTACCGATATCGACCTGCAGGGGGTCACCTTCGGTGACCGTACCCTGGGTAGATGACAGTGACCCGGCGATTAATGTTGTATTTGTCGGAATCGGATCGGTAAAGACGACATTGGTTGCTTCAACCGGACCTGAATTGGTGATAACGATGGTATAGTCGATTTGATCGCCTACCGAGATGGTTCCGTCGCTGTCGTTATCGATCCAGGAATCGGTTTTTTCGGTATCTTGAAAGCTCGGATCACCGGCATCAACAACTGTAATATCGACACAATCGACATTATCCTGCGCGTTGGGATCGCTCAGAGACATTCTTGAGATCACACCACAATTGCGATAAGTGCCCTCTTCATCCGGAGCGATGACGGTTATTTCGATAACTGCACTTTCACCAGGTGTAAGCGTTCCGATATTCCAGTTATTTTGATCAAGATTCCAGTTAAAGTCATTATGACCTGTGGAGCTTGAGTGACTTTGATAGGTGAATCCGTTCTTTGGAAAATCGGTTACCTGTACACCTTCCACCGTTTCACCGGTTGCTGAATTGCTGACCTGCAGGGTAAAGACGACCTGTTCACCGGTGGCAACGCTTGTCGGATTGGCGGTTTTTGTCAATGTGAGATCGGTTTCATTCGCCCCAACATTGAGTATTGCGACATCACTATTGTTTTGCTGATTACCATCCGCCGGATCAGAGCTTTCGAGTGCGGCCAAATTGGCGAAGGAGCCTTCGTGTCCGGCTGTTACAACGAGTTCCAGAGTTGCAGACCCGGTCGTGGTAAAGTCGCCGACGCTCCAGATGCCAAACGTCGTACTGGTCGGATCCGAATCATAACTACCCTGGCTCGGGTTTGCGCTCTGCAGCACAACGCCGGCAGGCAGTATATCCCGTACCTGAATATCGTAGATCTGGTCCGATATGTTCGTTCTGGATACCGTAACTGTAAAGGTTGCAGTTTCACCAACCAAGACATATTCCGGAGAGACGCTTTTGCTGACCGCGAGATCGATCGGTTGTTGCGGAAGCACAACAAGTGTCTCTGTATCGCGGTCATTGCGCCAGTTCGGATCATCGGGCGTGCTGGTCTGACGGATAGCCCAGTTGGTGTAATAACCGGCTGTAATCGCATCCAAAACAAGGTCGATTTGGGCTGTACTTCCGGCTGTAAGGCTGGGGATCGTCCAGGTATTTGTGCCGAAAGATCCGTCGCCGGATTGGCTGGCCAGAGTAAATCCGGCGGGTATTGCATCCCAAATCGTAATGTTGGTTGCATCTTCCGGACCATGGTTGATACAGGTCAGGGTCATGGTCGTTTGATCACCCACTCTCATAATAGTCGGGGAAGCGCCCTTGATGACCTCGAGATCGGCTTCCAGCTGTGCAACATTGACCGGCGGCGCTGTGCCGATGTCATTTGTGGGGTCTGTATCGGGTTGATCTGCGTGATCAAATCCGGCTGAATTTGTATAGACACCAGGCTCATTAAAGCTGACTTCGATTTCAAGCGTGGCGCTCTCACCGGCGCCGAGAGCGTCGATAAACCATTCATATCCACCTGGATCATAGGTTGAAGTCGCTCCAGTCGGTGCTGTTATGGAATGGCTGTGATAATCCATGTGATAGAGCCAGTTTTCATAGAGATAGACATTGGACGCTGCTGCCGGACCGTTGTTTGTTGCAGTGATTTCATAGGTCAGGTGTTCATCCACATAGACATCGGTAACACCGCCTTGTACTGTTTTACTGACTTGAATATCGATTTCATCCGGTGTTTGTACGAGCAGTTCTTCGTCCTGAATCTCTCCGATGACTGGATAATAGCCGGTGGCTTCACTGGCATTTGCCGGATCGTCGGAATTGGCCAGTCGGAAGCGGATCCAATAGTTCCCCGCTGCTGTACCGCCCGGAATGTCGACTGAATAGGATTGGGTACCGGAAGCGGTAATGTGTTGCGGAGCGCTCCAGACCTCTTCGCCGGCATCCAGCGTATTGGAATTATCCCAGTCGACCCAGGCCATGAGATAGGCTTCGCTACCGCTGGGAATGGTGACGTTGAGATCGAAATTCACGGTCGTCCCCGCCTGACCTGAGATGTTGACACCATCGCCTTCCGGAAAGGGGTCATCCGGGGCTGCAGTGATATTCTCGCCATCTACAGTCGAACCAATATACGTACCTGCGTCGAAATCATAGCGCGCTTCGGATTTTCCGACGCTATGATATTCTCCAAAACAATCCAGGGGGATATTTGATAATTCATCAAGTTCATCTCGATCAAGACGATTTAAAGCAGGATCAAATATTGCATAAATTGGTGGTGTTGTTGGTGGATAGGTAGAATGATTCCAGTTGACTTCGGCAAGGTCCGCAGAGAGAGTGAAATCAACAGTTACTTTTACGACATCCCACCATTCATCATTCGCCGGTGAATTTACCCTATTACCTGTCCGGTTTTGATAAATAATACGGATCCACATATCAGTACCCAGTAATGAATATCGTTCAGGCCAGGTCGTTTCATCGCCAGGATCATAGTCTGCGTAATCTGCTAAGGGAAATAACCGATCGGAAAAAGTAATATCATTTACCTGCGAACTAAAATCGGCATTAAAAAAGAGTGCATTTTGCCATTTGTCAATTGTATAGGATGTCCCGGATTCCGTTCGGCATTGCACCCAAAAGGTTAAAATTCCGGTTCCTGAAACCGGATCACAAGTTACGCCTTCCAGACGTAATCTTGTATCGATTTCCTGAACCTGGGCCATGATTGGAGCGGTAAAAAATAATACCGCCAGCAAACACAGTAATACTAGATTCGACAGTTTCATGAGATTTACCTCCTGTTTGTTTTGGGCAAAGTTATTAAATGTGGTTTTTTACTCACAATTTTTTCCTTAAATGAGGCGCTAAAGGGACAAGGGTTTCTGTTTTACTCATCTAACTTTAATAGTTATAATTCTTTTTAGGTTTTTTGTTTTCTCTTACATTACTTTAATCAATATCTATGCCAAAGACAGGAGGGTAATAAAAAAAAAGGCAAAAGAGATAAGCTTTTGCCTTTATAAAATGTTATAGGGATTAAAAATGTGTTTGTTATATCAGTTTCTCCGAAACCAACTTTGCCTGCATAAAAAGAGCGAGATAATCTTCACCGCCGGCTTTGGAGTCGGTGCCGCTCATATTGAATCCGCCGAAAGGATGCGCACCCACCATGGCGCCGGTGCACTTTCGGTTGATGTAGAGGTTGCCGACATGGAATTTTTTCTTGGCTACCGGAATTCGGTATCGATCCCGGCTATAAACCGAGCCGGTCAAGCCGAATTCGGTGCTGTTGGCAATGTCGAGAGCCTCTTCAAAGGTTTTGGCTTTGAGTATCGATAAAACCGGTCCGAAAATTTCTTCCTGATCCATTCTGGCGCCGGGTTGAATATCCCTGAAAATCGTCGGTTTGATATAATAGCCGTTACCTTCCGCCTTTTCGCCCCCCAGGATGAGTTTGCCTTCCTTCTGGCCGATATCAATATAAGAGAGTATTTTTTCTTCAGAGGCCTGATTGACCACCGGACCCATATAATGATCCGGATTTTCAGCCGCTCCAATGGTTAATTTTTTGCTTTTTTCGACCACCATGTCAATAAAGTCATCATAAATTTCATCGAGGAGGATCAGACGCGAACAGGCGGAGCACTTTTGTCCCTGGTAGCCAAAGGCAGAACCCACCACATTTTTGGCTGCATCTTCGAGATCTGCGGTTTCATCGACGATGATGGTGTCTTTACCGCCCATCTCTGCGATCACCCGCTTGATCCAGATTTGTCCGGGTGAGGGCTTTGCCGCCAGCTCATTGATGCGCAACCCCACTTCTTTGGAGCCGGTAAAGGAGATAAACCGGTTCCGGGGATGCTGAACCAGATAATCTCCGATTTCGCTGCCGCTGCCGGGAATATAATTCAACACACCGTCCGGCAGGCCGGCTTCTTTAAAAATCTCCACCAGCTGGTAGCCGATTGTCGGGGCATCGCTGGCAGGTTTTAACAGGACAGTATTGCCGGTAACGATTGCCGCTGAGGTCATACCTGTTAAAATGGCGACAGGGAAATTCCACGGTGGAATAACCACTCCAACCCCCAACGGTATATAGTGCAGTTCCGGATATTCCATGGGAAACGGATAAACACCCTTTATCTCGCTGTAGCGGATCATCTCCCGTCCGTAGAACTCCAAAAAGTCGATTGCCTCTGACGTGCCGGCTTCCGCTTCCAGCCAGTTTTTTCCCACTTCATGGATCAGCCAGGCATTTACCTCGGCTTTGCGTTTTCTCATAATCTGCGCTGCTTTTAATAAGACGATGGCCCGTTCTTTGGGCTCAACCCAGCGCCATTCTTCAAATGCATCCAATGCCGCTTTCATGGCCATATCAGCTTCTCGCTTTCCCGCCTTGTAAAACGTGCCCACCACCTGATCCTTGTGGGAGGGATTCATGCTTTTCATGGTACGGTCGCTTTTTACATCGTTTCCGTTGATGAAGAGGGGATATTCTTTGTCAAACTGTTCAGAAGCCTTTTTCAATGCCTCTTCTTGCTTTTTTCTGTTTTCCGGCAGAGAAAAATCGCTATAAGGTTCATTAACGAATTCATGTACCATTACGGCCTCCTTATTTTTTAAGGTTTATCAGCTGTGATCATCTTGTTGATCGTAAATTCCAATTTGATGATAAAATGTTACAAAACATAATGTTAACATATTTAAAAGTTTGTCTTGATGCTTTTTCCCCGAGTTTTGCTGATAGGCTTCCTTTTGCCGGGAAACGGTAAACATGAAAAGCAGGGCAAGAGATAATTTTCGTGGTAACAACACCACAAGCTCTGCCAGTTGTTTGTTTTTCATCTCTTGCTTTTCGAGGTCGAACGAACTCGAAAATCGCATCAGATGTTCGAGCATCAAAGCCAGTAATAATTCTGCTAATTTTTCGATATCGTTGTTCTGCAAACATCGCAAGGCTTCCAGCCCGAACCGGGCATCTTCTTGATCGCGAAGAAAATCTTTAAGAATAGATTCAAGATCTTTACGGCCATCGAGCTGGTGCTGCAGCGCAGCGGGAGAGATAAGGTTGAAGAAATTTTTTGCTTTTTCCTGCCGCCCTGTATCGCTGGTTGCGGCAAAAAAGTCATGAACCGGTAAACTGAGCGAAAACCAACGGTTTTGCGGATGGGGATTATTTTCCCTGATTGCTTCCCCGGCATCCAGATAAATATGTTCAAAATCTGTAAAGTCGTTTTCTTGCAGTAAAAAGCCTACCAGCAAATCAAGGGATTCTTGTGCCTCCCAGTCAAAATGAAGCTCTATGGCTTTTTGCAGACTTTTAATGGTTGTGGTGATTTTCCCCTGCATATAGATGTAAAGAGCATTGAGGAATAACGCATTACCATTTTTCAGTTTTTCAAAAGGAGGAAAACCGGGATTCAGACCTTTTACCAGGGCACTCTCGTATTGCAGAGACTCGTCTTTTTGCAACACCAAGAGGGTATCATAGGTTTGAATTGCTTTTTGTTTTTTATCCAGAGCAAGAAAACAGCGGGCCTTGATTTTCAAAGCTTGAATATCGTTGGTTTTTTTTTTCAGCAGAACGTTTAGGTCGTTTATAGCTTGCTGGTAGGATTCAGCTTTAATATGATCAAGCACTGTCTGGAGATCGGAATTCATGGACAATGGATTCTCCTTATTGAGTTTGGTCCGCTTTGGCGGATGTCAGATTTTCCGGATTTAAAGGTTCCAGGTCTCTTGTGACAAAACGTCCATCTTTTCGCACGAGTTTGCCGTCAAAATAAATTTCTCCGCCTCCGTATTCAGGGGTCTGAATGCAAACCATATCCCAGTGTACTTTGGACTCGTTGCCGTTATCAGCTTCTTCATAAGCACTTCCCGGCGTAAAATGAAAAGAGCCGGCGATTTTTTCGTCAAAGAGGATATCGAGCATGGGATTTTTTATCATGGGATTCAGTCCGAGTGCAAATTCTCCGATATATCGGGCGCCTTCATCCGTGTCAAGAACCTGATTCAAAACATCGGTACGGCTTGATTTTGCATCGACGATTTTACCCTGCTCAAAGGTAAGACAGATATTGTCATGAACAATGCCCTGATAAATGGTTTTTGCCGAATAGCACAGTTTACCATGAACAGAGTTTTGAACCGGTGCTGTATAGACTTCGCCATCCGGTAAATTATGTCTGCCGCCGCACTTGACGGCCGGCATCCCTTTAACTGAGAATTGCAAATCCGTTCCCGGTCCTTTAATGGTGATGTTATCGCTCTTTTCAAGGCGTCTTTTCAAGGCATCCATCGCCCGAGACATTTTGCCATAATCCAGAGTACAGACATTGAAATAAAAATCCTCGAATGCTTCTGTACTCATCTGTGCCTGCTGAGCCATTGAAGGATGGGGCCAGCGCAGGACCACCCATTTGGTTTTGGGCACGCGTCGTTTAATGTGGACCGGTTCCCACCAGTATTTTTGATATAGCGCCAAATTTTCTGCCTTCACATCAGATAATTCCGTTGCATTAAAACTTCCGCGCAAGGCAACATACGCATCCATGGATTGCATGCGTTCGGCTTCCCAGGTGCCGATGTCTTTCATAAGCGGTTCACTGCCGATATTATAAAGTTCGCGCAAGATCGTGTTCTGTTTAATGCTTACATAGGGCAAGGCATTCTTTGCTTTTGCCGTTCTAATCAATTCAATAACCATTTCATAGGGAACATCAATCGCTTCGATGAGAATTTTTTCTCCTGCTTTCAATTCGGTAGAGTGGTTAATGATGACATCAGCCAGATTTTTGAATCTATCATCTCGCATTTTTCAACTCCAGTTTGTAAAGCAATTTATTGTTGTTGATTAAATAATCAAAGCCGCCAAAGCTTTAACCGTAAGTTATTAAACGGTTTATCTTATCTCGTTATAGCTTTAATATAGGAAACAATTTTTTTTTTGTCAACCTTTCTTCCTCCATTGAAATCTTTATCCTTGATATTTTGCGGCAATTTATATACAATAATCACGGGTATCGCATTGCCATTAGCGACAGGATAACGATACATCTGAAGCGTTTACCTTCACCTGAGAGAATGCAGGTTGACACGTTTATCCGGTACGGACCGCAGTGTCATCCACACAACGGTTATAAAGGTATTTTAAATGCAAAAACGAGAATGCCCGTCTTGTGCGGTTGATATTGATGCATCATCAGAAGTTTGTTCGATTTGCGGCTATGAATTTCCCCGTCGTAAATCCGGTTTTCGGACAATTGCTATTATTTTAATTCTATTATTTATCTGGCCATTGATCCGCCTCATTATGCATTTTATCGAAACGTTTTAAAAAACGGACAAGCATGACGACTGAATTTCCTGTAGTGATAAATTTGGCCATTACTTTTTTTGCCGTATTTTTAATCGGTATTTCCAAGGCCGGTTTTGGTGGGGGCGTGGGATTGTTAACGACCCCGTTATTGAGTTTGATTTATCCCGCCAAGTTTGCTGTAGGGTTTTTACTGCCTTTGCTTATTGTGGCCGATGTATTTACGCTTTATCATCATCGCGGACATTGGGATATTGCAAATCTCAAACGTTTGATTCCGGCATCGATCGTCGGAATTTTGGCCGGTTCTTTTTTTATGCACTCTATTTCAGATTTTTATTTAAAAAAGTTTATCGGAGTGGTGGTTTTAATCTTTGTTATGGTTCATTTGTTCAGGCTGATTCAAAGCGTTGAGGATAATCAAGTCAAGCCCCGGGGATGGGTAGGTGGATTGGTCGGCGTTGCAGCCGGATTTGTTTCCACAGCCGCTCACTCAGCCGGCGCTATTATCGCCATGTATCTGCTTCCGCAGAAATTGTCCAAGCGTGTTTTTGTTTCGACAATGGTTCTCTTCTTTGCTCTTGTCAATCTCTTTAAGGTGATTCCTTATATTTCGATTCAGCTGATCACGATAGAGTCTCTGAAAGCCGGGATTTGGTTTATTCCCTTGATTCCTCTCGGTACGCTTACAGGCGCCTGGCTGAACAAGCGGATTTCGCAAGCGGCTTTTACCAGAATTATATTGATTCTCGTTTTGATAACAGGTATTCAGCTGTTGCTTGACAAAAATATCTTTACATTGCTTCTTCGCTGAAGCAGGTTCCTCATATCAATATTCGTTATGGGTAAATCATTTTAACTTATTTAAACAGATTTATTGGGAGGGTGATTGATGCTCATGTCTCGAAAAGAATTTATCAAGAAAACAGGAAAAGGCGCCCTTTCCGCCGGTGCTTTGACTTTTGCAGGGTGTGCGGATTCTGACTCTATTAAAACATCCCCTGGCGGATTCGGTCTTGCTTACAAATCAAAGCGGCTGGAACTCAAACATGCCTGGACAATTGCACGAAATACGAGTCAATACAAGGAGAATGTTTTTGTCAGACTCGAAAAAGACGGTGTTTTTGGGCTGGGAGAGGCCGCACATAACGTTCGCTACGGTGAATCGCTCGAGTCTACAATTGAAACCATTAAGCTGGCAGAGCCTGTTCTCAAAACCTGCAATCCCTGGCATTTTGTAGATATTCACTTAAAAATAAAAGTGTTATGCAAAGGCCAAACCGCTGCAAAAGCTGCTCTCGATATGGCCATACTCGATTGGATTGGAAAGAAATTGGGTATACCTCTTTATCAATTCTGGGGACTGGATAAACAAAAGGCTCCCCAAACCACTTTTTCCATTGGAATAGATACGCCTGAGATCATTAGAAAAAAGATTCAGGAGGCGGAACCCTATCCGTTGTTGAAAATCAAGATGGGCAAAGAAAATGATAAAGAAATTCTCGAGACGGTACGCAGTGTGACGGATAAGACATTGCGGGTCGATGCCAATGAAGGCTGGAAGGACAAAGAAATGGCGATTCGTAAAGTGGAATGGCTGGCGGAAAATGGCGTTGATTTGGTTGAACAGCCGATGCCGGCAGAGATGCTGGAAGAAACCGCATGGGTACGCGAACGCGCATCCATTCCCATTATAGCAGATGAGGCGGTCAAATCCGCCGGCGACATACCGGTTTTGGCACAGGCTTATGATGGCATTAATATTAAAATCGATAAAGCCGGCGGATTGCAGGAATCACTGCGCATGATCTGGATGGCCCGCTCTTTAAATATGAAAATCATGCTTGGCTGTATGGTTGCGAGTTCCTTATCGATTACAGCAGCCGCACATTTATCACCAGCAATCGATTACCCGGATCTGGACGGTCATTTATTGATATCCAACGATCCTTTTCAGGGTGCAAAGGTAAAAGAAGGATGGCTTGTTCTGCCTGATAAGCCTGGTATCGGTGTCGAGGGAGAATTTTAAATCTATAGGTGGAAAGGTGAAAGTTTTACTGTTTGATATTGATGGTACATTGATTTTATCGGGTGGAGCAGGATTGCGGGCAATGAATCGCGCTTTTTTTGATCTTCATCAGGTTCCGAATGCATTTGATGGCATAAGCCTGTCCGGACGAACAGATACGTGGATTATTGAAACCGCCATGACACGAGCCGGCATCCCGGTTGACGATAACATTGTGAATACTTTTAAAGAGCGATATTTTTTACTGCTACCGGAAGAAATCTCGAAACCGGGTAACAATAAGAGGATTATGCCGGGAGTTGAAAACCTGCTCGATATTCTCAAGGCCATGGATTCTATCATATTGGGCTTGCTGAGCGGAAACTGGGAAAAGAGCGGCAGGATCAAGCTGGCTCATTTTAATCTTTCTCATTTATTCAAATTCGGTGCCTTTGCCGATGATTCCGGCGACCGCAATATGCTATTGCCCTTTGCCATACAAAGATTTGTTAAATCCTATAAACGAAAACCCAAGGTAGAAGATGTCTTTATCATCGGAGATACCCCTTTTGATATAAAGTGCGCCAAACCGCATGGCGTAAAATCCGTTGCTGTCGGAGCGGCCCATTATTCGGTAGATGAACTGGCGCAATATTCACCGGATCATTTGCTGTCATCTCTTGAAAAGACGGATGACTTTATGGATATCCTAGAATCTTAAAAAGCGCCAAACAGTTTAAACGCCATAATCACCATGGTGATGGCGAGAAAAATTTTAATTACCCTGTCACCGCCTCTTACGGCGACATGGGCGCCCCACCAGGCACCAACAGCATTTCCTGCTGCCAGCGAGAAGCCGTAGACCCAGTGTACGTTTCCGGTGTATATAAATATCGCCAATGCAGGGATGGTGTACACCAGGATGATAAAAACCTTGTGCATATTTACCTTGACCAGATGAATATGCAGGATATGGTATAGCGAGGCAATTATGATAAAGCCCACACCGGCCTGGATGAATCCGCCATAAAGTCCAATACCAACCAATGCCGGATAGATAAGAATATTTTTCTTTTCAGTTATGGATTTATGGCTAGCCGGAGAGACAAATAGTGAGATCATGATTCCGATGATCACCACACCCAGAATACGCTGAAACAGAGCGTGGCTTATAGTAACGGCTACAATCGCTCCGAGAATGGCTCCCGGCAGGGTAAACGCGGCGTATTTGAGGCTTTTGCTGAATTCAGAGGTTTTGTTTTTTTTGAATGATGAGACGGCTGAAATGTTTTGGATAAAAAGTGCAATCCTGTTCGTACCATTGGCCATGGAGCCGTCCAGTCCCAGAAAAATGAGTGCCGGCAAGGTCAGAGCAGATCCGCCTCCGGCCATCACGTTGATGAATCCTGCCACGCATCCCACGGTAAAAAGCAATACAAATTTGTATTCCATTGAATCGTTTTCCGAATTTCTATCTGTCTTCTGCTGTTTTTTTATCAGGGCTCAGTGAATGCCATTATCGGCTTTTGACCATGGGTGAAAAATAGAGCGGCAGCCCTGCAATCTTTACTTTTATTTTATACAGCGCATTTGTCTCTGTCTCGGTGATGAAAAGCGTTTTTAAATCGGTTTCGCCAAACTCGACATTTGTGGGATTGGCGCCCGGGGTTTCTATCTTATTGACGATTTCACCCGCCGGATTGATTATAAATACCCCCCCGCCGCCATAAAGGGCTACATATAATGAACCCGCCCGATCAAAAGCTATCCCATCAGGATCACCCGCGTCAAAGTCGACAAGAATACGATCGAATTTTAAATATCCATCCTCCTGAATCTTCATGACCACGATACGGTGTTTTGCGGATTCACAAATGAAACACTCTGTATGATCCGGATTGATGGCGATTCCGTTCGGAAATGCCATAGGACCGGCTACGCGTTTAACCTTTTTTTCCGTATCAATGTAATAGACGTAACCATCAGGGTTATCGGGATCATAGGATTTGGGATCCGTAAAATAGAGACCTCCCATGGCGTCGAATGCAAGGTCATTGGGCCGGTTAAAAGCGGAATCCTGATAGCTTTTTACATATATTTCGGATTCGCCTTTTGGATGAATTCTTAGAATTGCCCCGATGCCATATTCACAGGCAAAGATAAAGCCATCTTTACCAATGGTTAAGCCATTGGTTTTAATGAAAGTAAAAGGATCTTTGCTTGCTTTTAGAAATTCGATCGCTTTTTGTTTTTTGATTTTTGCAATCCAGCCGCCATGGCAGTTTGAAAGGTATAAATTGCCTTTACCGTCCCAGGCCGGTCCTTCAGGAAAGTCGAGGTTTTCAACGACTTTTTCGAGTCCCGGTTGCCGGCAGGAGGATAAAAGAATAGCGCCCAAGAACAGAAGCGAAATTAATTTTTTCAAATACATCACCATAATATCTCCTCATTTCAGGTTTTTCAGGGCATTGTCGACGTTGCTTTTGATTTGTTCATAGGGCAAGGCCCCGGTTAGGCGCATGATCGATTCACCTTTGTAGAACATCATAATAGTGGGAATACCGCTAATTTGATATTGCGCCGCAATGTGTTGTTTTTTGTCTACATTGACTTTGATCGTGAGAATCTTGGCCTTATATTCCCGTGCGATTTTTTCTATCAGGGGAGATACTATACGACAGGGTTTGCACCACTCTGCCCAAAAATCAACCAGAACGGGTTTGCCTGTCTTTGTGATGAGATCATTAAACGATCCGGGTAATTGTTCCTCATTCATGGTAACTCCTTGCCGTCTATTTAAAAGGATATATACATTCTACAGTCGGGAAGTGATTTTTGACAACTTTTTCGATACCGGATTTGAATAATAGCTTGATATTTGCGCCGGCATCCATGGTCAGATACAGACCGAGTCCCTGATGGCGTAACGCCCAAACCCGTTGTATCATCTCCAGTGATTTGGGCTGCCAGTAGCAGACGGGAGGCCAGGCTGCCAGTGCCGTGGCATGCATGGAGAGGGCATTGGATTCGGCTGTTTGCCCCAGGAGGGCAATGTCTTTGTTTTCCAGCGCCTGTTTTAGACGGGCCAAATCCTGTTCGACTTTTTGTTGCCAGGAGTGATAGAGAACAGATGTTTCCACTGTTCGCTGCATCCCCTCGCGTGATGAAATTTTTTTCTTTTCTGTTGACAGCATGATGACGCCAATGGCCAGTTCCGGCCATCTGATATCGATTTTTTCTGCAAAGGAATCCATTCCATCCTTCCGGATGCCACAATTCCACAGCACAAAGCCTTCTTCTATAGACCGGCAGGCGCTGCCGCTGCCCAGGCGGGCCAGTATGGACAGTTCCCTTGGCCCCAGCCCCCATGCATAAAAGTCGTTTAGCGCCTTGACCAGAGCCGCAAATCCCGATGCCGAGGAGGCCAGACCAGCCGCGGTCGGAACCGTGTTCAGGGTGTTGATTTCATAATATTCGTTTTTTGATCTAAAGAGATCGAGAAAACGGCGAATACGCAATACAAATCCGTCGGAAGCCGCCAATTTTTTTTTATTTAGAAAAATTTTATCAGAGCCTTTGGTGTGTTTAACCCGAGTCCGGGTTCCGAATACACTCAGAGAGATAGATAAACTCGATGTGTTGGGAAGATTGAGCTCCTGATCCCGTTTGCCCCAATATTTAATCAGGGCGATGTTGGCACTCGCATATGCCTCTGCTTCGGCCGGCGCTGCGGCTTTAGCGCTTTGATTTTTCAAAATCGAGGTTACAAGATCAGATTTTTTCAACGACGAGCCCTTGACTGCTTGTTTTGAGTGAAATAGTTTGAAAGGGGAGGGTGCTTTTTCCCGGGCGCCCCAATGCGATGACACAATCGCCCAGACCGGAACCGGATATTTTGGCACCGAGTATTCCTTCGCTTCGGCGTATGGCGTAAATGATGTGGCTGAGTGTTTCATCATTCACACCGATGGCATCCAGGAATCCCTGATGAATATTCATCAGCTTGCCAACCTTTTCCCATTCTTCCTTTTCAATAGCGTCGGTAGCCAGCATTGTGCAGATATTCATGTCCTCAAATATGCGCTTGCTTAATTTGGGAAATTTTTTTTCAAACCGATCGACCTGCTGTATTACTTTTACAGTGGACGTTTTATAGCCTGCATATATTGCTGTGAGGGGGTACCTTTTCTGTAGCGGTGTTATGTGCAATGGGTTCATTTGATAGGCGACAATACCGCCATATATGCTGGCTGCAAGGTCCGCCCCTGATCCTTTGCCCTGTACGGTTTGAATAATCCCCAGGCAATCGCAAAAGAGCTCTTTCTTATTTTTTTTCAAGCCTTTCCAGCTACAAATTGCTGCAGCCGTTGCAGCGGTCACGGCGGCTGAAGACCCCAGTCCCAGATTTTCCGGGAATTCAGATTGAATCGACAGATTAAATCCGCTATCGATGGCGGGGCGGTAGTGCTGTATTGTTTGCAGCACAAAACGAAAAGCATTCTCTGTTTTCAGAGAATGCAAATCAGCTTGCAAACTTCCAAGCTGGGAGCTGATATCGACTATCGAATCCGTACGCGGCGTCAGGGTGATCTGCATATATTTATTGACCGAGCAAACCAGTGCCATTTTTTGCCGTAGAACTGCGTGTTCTCCAAACAGCATCAACTTGCCTGGTACTTTGGTCTTATATCGTTCTGACACCCCTTGAATCCTCATGAGCGGTTAGCAATTCGAAATTATATTTTTTAAATAAATCACAAGGCGGATCGTCAATACAGATCAATACTATACCCCCGGCCTCGCCTTTGATGGCGCCTGCACCCGTTATTTTGGCCGTCCCTCCAAGTGCTTCGATATCGGAGATAAAATTTTCGATAATGGCTGGCACGACTCCAATCTTCGACAAAAGTCGATGATTGTTTTTGATGGATGTGCAAAAGGCCTTTTCATTTTTCGTTTTAATTGCCTTAACCATATTACCACTAACATCTGCAAACTCGGACCAAATATTACTCTTTCCAAAGCGTTTTTTGACCCGGGCGACACATTGGCCGGTTCCGGATCGGGGTTTGCCCGTATTTACAAGAAAAAGAGGCAAGGGCGGCGAAGGCAAGGGCTTTGCGCCTTTATTGTGGAATTCTACAGTTCCGCCGTGAACGGTAATATAAGGGTCTACACCGCTGGGTGAACCGTGATGGAATTTTTCGATTTCAAACGTCAGGTTAAAGAGCTCTGTTGTCGTAATTTTAAGGCGGTAATAAGCACACAATGCCATCGTTGAGCTGGCCACCGTGGCTGCAGATGAACCCAGTCCGCATCCCACAGGAATTTCGGAACAGGTGGTAAGTGCGGTGTAATGCGTTTTTTGGATTTCACTTTTTGCAATGTGGGTTGCCAGAATATAGGCGAAGGGTTGTACCGGGTTTGTAATAACTTTTTCAATGGCGAGTTTATTCATTCGAAAGCGTTGAAACCGTTCGTGCAATTTTTCCTTGATGTGCAATACCTCGGTTATCGACAGGGTGGCCAGATGATTCAGATCCGGCAACGCAAAGGTAAACCCTTTCTGATTATTGGCGATCAACTGCGAGGTACTATAGAGGCTCACTGCCTGAACAATAGCAGGTTGACCATAAACAACGGCGTGTTCACCGCTGAGGATAATTTTTCCGGGGGCTATTGCTTTTATCATTCGTAAAGTCTCATATGATTCCGTATACCTTTGAGTCTGAATTTTCCCCTGCTGATCCGATCGAGCGACAGGGTGCTGCCATCAACGGGCAAAGAAAAATTATAATATTCGGCGTATTGTTGATAGTTCAGTTCTATTCTGTTTTTTAGCAGATCGCGGTGTCGGGCTATGGGTAAATTGGACTGGAAATTTTTCATCACCATCCCGGAAAAGAATTCAGCAACACATCCGGAACCATAACTGAAAAACGCCAGGCGTTTATCACTCAACTCTTCATCACTGTTTTCCAACATGGAAATCAGGCCCATATAAAGAGAGGCTGTATATATGTTACCGATAATACGGTTGTAAAGCAATCCTTTTTCAATTTTTTTGTCCAGTTCTGCGACCGGCAAAGCGAGATTTTCGAGCTTTGCCAATTCGTGATGTGCCTTTTCCGCCATTTTGCTAAAGGGGAGGTGGTAACAAAAACGAGCGAAATCCGAAAAAGAATAGCCGGATTGTTGTTTGTATTGGTTCCAGCAGCTTTGCAGTGCTTTAATATAGACGCTGATCGAGTATTTGCCATCGACCAGCGCATAGTCGAGATAGTTTGGCCGCCAGAAATCCATCACATCTTCACAATACAATCCAAAAAAGGGTTCCAGGTAGAGGATTTTTGCTTCAGCAGAGATGACCATTGCCACAGAACCGGCACCCTGTGTTGGTTCACCGGCTGAGGAGAGACCATAGCGGGCAATATCCGACATGACGATCAATACTTTAGAGTCGGGATGCTGCCGAATCCAGCCTGTGGCCATTTGAAGCGCCGCGGTGCCGCTGTAACATGCCTGCTTTAATTCAACCGTTCGGCAGTTGGGTGAAAGTTGTAGCAATCTGTGAACATAAACACCGGCAGCTTTGGACTGATCAACGCCTGATTCGGTTGCAAAAAACAGAGTGTCTATTTTGGCCGTATCAACCGTTTGGCATGCCTGCCATGCGGCATTGGCTCCCATGCTGATAATATCTTCATCCGGAGGGGCAACAGCCATCTTTTCCTGACCAATACCGCGGTAAAATACTTTTGCCGGGGCGTTCTTTTTTTCTGCAATGGCTTTTAAATCAATAAATAGGTGTGGAATGTAAAAGGAAAGCGATTCAATACCGATTTGCATAATTACCCCACTTTTTGCCTATAAATTCAGTAGCAGTTCTTCATTCTGTTTTAATTTTTCGACTTTGTCTATTCCCAATAAAAACATAGCCGTAATGAATTCTTTTTTTAGCGCTTCAATGACCTGTATTATGGCTTGCGAAGAGTCCATAGCTGGTTTTAGAAAAGGAGATGCCATTCCGCATAGAGAGGCGCCGAGAATAACCGCCTTTATCATATCGATGCCATTGCGGATTCCTCCGGACGCGATCAGGGTAATACGGGGTAAAAACGGTTCGAGTTGCCGGAGAGCAACCGGAGTTGGAATGCCCCAGTCTTGAAAGACGATACCTAAATTATCTTTTTTTAGACGTTGAGAACGATGGTGTTCGATTCTACTCCAGGAGGTTCCGCCGGTACCCGCTACATCGATAAATTGTATGCCGTGGTCAATAATGGTTTGAACATCTGGTAATGATACACCGCTTCCGACTTCTTTGAGGATAAGGGGAACGACAAGTTGTTTTCCGATGCAACTGATTTTTTTGCTCAATCCGGAAAAATTCGTATCGCCTTCCGGCTGTACGGCTTCCTGTAGCGGATTGAGATGAAGATAAAGCGCATCGGCGTCGAGTACATCAATAGCCTTTTGACAATGTTCAAGGGTAAAGCCATAGTTGAATTGAACAGCACCCAGGTTGGCACACAGCAGCGTGGTGGGGGCGTGTTTTCTGATCGCAAAGCTATGCGACGCTTTCGGCTGTGTAAACATGATACGTTGCGACCCCACTCCCATGGCCACGCCTGTGGTTTCAGCGGCGATTGCCAGGTTACGATTGATTTTTTTCAACAAGTCATGATCTCCCCCTGTCATCGATGATATGAGCAGAGGGAAAGATAACTTTTTATCCATAAATGTGATTGACGGATCAATATCATCTCTGTTTATCTCGGGTAAAGCGCGGTGCACAAGATGTATGGTATCAAAATAACGCCGGTTTCTTTCAACCAGCTCGTCAGAATTGATGATTTCGATATGTTCAATTTTTCGCTTGTTTATTTGTTTGCTCATCCTCTTTCCAACCGTTCATGTGCATTCATAAGCTCGCCCGGATTGGTTTGAGCTGATAGCAGGGAGAGTTCGCCGCATAAAACCGTGCAAGCGGCTAAAACGGCCAGTCGTTTGGCATTTTCACCTTCATCTCTGGATTCCAGGCAACCCAGCCTATGCAGATTTTTTTTTACGATATCAAGATTTTTACCACTTCCAACCGTTCCCACGATGATATTTGACAAGGATACGGTAAAATACAAATCATTTCCAATTTTTTCTGCATGCGTTATGCCCTGTGAAGCTTCCACGATATTGGCGGCATCCTGTCCGGTTGCGAGATAAAAGGCGAGCAGCATGTTGGCATAATGCGCATTTGCGCTTTGTACGGCACCGGATATAATGCTGCCGATGAGATTTTTTTTGATGTTGAGGTCTACAACTCTGGAAGGGTCCGTTTTCAGGTAGCGCTTGCATATTTTTTCCGAAATCAGGATTTCCGCTATCACCTTTTTGCCTCTACCTAAAATGGCATTGACCGAGCTGTTTTTTTTGTCCGTGCAATAGTTGCCGGAGATGGAAACATATTTAGCCTGAGGTTTATTTTGCAGGATCCAGCTGAATATTTTATCAGCGGCTTTGGTGGCCATATTGTGCCCTGAAGCATCACCGGTTGAAAATTCAAAGCGAATGAAGAGCAAGTTGGCCGTCTGGTTAAAATGCAAATCCAGCAGGCGGGCAAACCGACTGGTTTTTTTTACAATCTCATCGAGTTCGCGTCGTTTGGATTCCAACCATGATTTCGTTTCAGCTGTCTCTGCAACAGAGGATGTCTGTAATAGAATCGACCGGGTCATTCGATCGTCGGCAACAATGGCATGAATACCGCCGGACCGAACCGTCACTCTTGCCCCCCGGTTTACCGATGGCCAGAGCGGCGTCTCGAAGGTTGCCAATGGAACAGATATTTCTTCGTTCACCACCGGACCGGTGATCGCTATTGGACCGATCCATTCTAATGGTACGGTAAGGTGATTGTCTTTGTCGAGGGATGGTTTCATCATTTTGTTTGTGTTTTGATATCCTATTATAACAAATCTTTTGACATAAGGCAAGCTAAACCTTTGTAACGTTGTTACTCGATCGATAGCAATAATCCCGTTCATTATGGCGAGGCGTAAATAAAAATTCATAATAGGTATTGATAAACCGAATCGTATTTAGTATATATTAATATTCCGCCTCGAAATTTCGCTATTGGAATGTTTAGATGAATGTACGAGATGAATTGATCAAAGAGATTAACGAGACAGATCGCCTGCGTTATGAGCTATGGCAGCCGGAATCAACAGTTGTCGTATTGGGACGTTCACAAAAGGCAGAACAAGAGGTCGATATCCTTCAGTGTCGTGCCGAACAGATACCTGTGCTGAAGCGAAGGGGAGGAGGGGGAGCTGTGGTTTTGATGCCCGGTGTTTTGTGCATAACCATCGCTTTCCATTCTGAAAAGAGCGATTCACCCTATTATTTTTTTAAACAAATTAATCAATATATCATACATCTACTTTCCCGTATGTTGATCCATGGCGTGGTACAAGAGGGTATAAGCGACCTGGCCATTGGCAACAAGAAAATCCTCGGCTGTTCTATGTTTAAAAGCAGAAAGCATTTCCTTTATCAGGGTTCCTTGCTGGTGGATCCTGATTTTGGCAAAATAGACCGCTATTTAATGCATCCGGGGCGCGAGCCCGATTATCGCCAGGGAAGGAATCATTTACAGTTTTTAACCAGCCTGCGACAGGAAGGGTATTTGATCACAGTTGAGGATTGTTGTGCGAAACTTCACGAAGAGATGGAGAATACGCTTTATTTATTGTTTTGAATGACCAGGTCACAAGCTTTTCTAACCAAAATCCAGTAGCCTTTTGTCGGTTCGAGCTCATTTGACGGCTCGATTTGGCCGATCGTATTGTCATAACTCATTATTATCGGATGTATCGAATTTGCAGGGAAAATGCTATCCGACAGATTCGATTTATGAATAGGACTTCCCAGCAAGTGCCAACCCACCAGATTGAACTGGCGATGAATCGATTCCGCCGGTTCAAGTTCGACGGTGACCTGTGCAGGACGCTCGATGAAAAGCCAATATGCTTTACCGGTTTCCAGCGTGTCCGCTGCAACATACTCGTTTTGTTCAAAAGTCAGCGTCAGTTTTGGATTTGCATTGGGAAATATGCTTATAACCCGCATATCATCTGTTTTACCCGGAAGGGAGATCAGATTCCAACCGGTACGCTCAAATGTATAGGTAATTTTTTGAACAAAATCTGTTTTTTTCGCTAGTCCAAAATCAGCTTCGAGGTAATCTTCATTGCCGATCAGGGTCAATTGATGCATGAGGTGCTCTGCATCGGGATTGGCGATATCATCGCTCAGGGAGTTCTCGGCAATATAGAGCCAGTAGCTGTCCGCGGGAATGTTTTCGAGCAGATAATACCCTTTCTGATTGGTACGTGATTGGGCGACCGTATCCCCGAATGCATTGAGGAGTACAAGTTTAATACCCGGTAATCCCTTTTCATCTTCGCTTTGAATATTATTTCCATCTTTATCATGCCAGACGAGATTTCCTATATTGCCGCTGGGCTCGGTTGATGCCAACACACCGCTATAGGTCAGATGATAAGGCCCACCATCATAATTGTCTCGATAGGTTTGATAAGAGACCTGGTTTTCACTTATCGTCATTAAAATAAATGTGCTCTTGACATTTTTTTTTGGAGTAAGACCGCGGGCATGCCCGCAATCCATCTGCCAAACACCGCGGTGGTTGTAGAGACTATAGCAATGCGTATGAGCCGTCAAATAAGCGACAACCTCTTCTTCCACCAATAAATTCCAAAACCGGTCCCGGTTTTGCGGATATTTGTCCAGACAAACATTAACATGTCGCAACAACCCATTATCGGCATCCGGCTGTGGAAATGCGGGTTCATGGCCAATGACAAATTTGAATGGTTTATCGCTCGCACCGAGATCAGCTTTAAGCCAATGATAGAGCGGATCGATGACATCTCCATCAGTTCCCATGTCGCTGCTGCCATCATAATATTCGTTGATAACAGCAAAATGGGCATTTTTGTAATCGAAAGAGTATGTGGTCTCTTCACATCCGGGAGGGCCTGTGTTTACAATATAAGGCAGGCTGTTGCCGTTACGGTTGTACTGACGCAGATAATCCATATTCATTTCAGGATAAAACTCAAAGGTCTCTGCCGGCAATTCATGGTTACCGACTGCCGGGTACCACAGATAGGATTCTCCCAGATATTTATCGAGGGTCCATCGTACAAAACTCGGTGGATCTTCATCGCCGGGCGTGATCATAAACGCTGTCTTCTTTAGATCTCTGATGGCCTCGCATACCCCGCGGAAATATAACGGGGTATCATAAGCACCCTGCCCCGAAAACATTCGCATATCCGATGTTAACGCTACTGTAAAGGAGGAATTCCAGGTTCGTTTGAAACCAAATTCCAGGACTGGATTGAGTTCATTTTTTACAATCTCAATTTGCATCGGAAGATTCGCTGTTGAACAGATGAAATCGTCTTCCAGGGTAGAATAATCTACTGCCAGATGATACCGGCCCGGAGCGAGCGAATCAAATGTGAACATACCATTATCATCGCTGATAACATGCGAAATGGTATTTCCTGCGGATGTGGTTAAAAGAATACGAATGTCTGGCATTGACACCTCGATATCCGCACGTTCGCCATCTCCGTCATTGTCGTTCCATGCATATCCTTTTATTGAATAATTGGTCACTCGTGAATCAAGAGTGCCGCTATAGGCCAATGAATATGGCCAGCCATTATGATTATCGCGAAAAGCCTGATATTCGACGGAATCCTGATCAACGTTGATTTTAATAAAGGTACTCCTGAAATGCTCTACGATACCTCTGGCATGGCCGCAGGCGATTTGCCAAACGCCTCTATGCCGGTAAGCACTAAAAGAGTGGTAGTGTCCGCAAAAATATGCTGTTACCTCATACTGAACCAGAAGGTCCCAAAATCGATTTCGGTGATACGGATATTTGCTCAGGTCATTACCGGATGATAGAGGTGTATTGTCATCTATTATAGGGAAATAGCCTTTATCATAGTCAGGGTGAAAAAAAGCAGGTTCATGCCCGATAACAAAGATATGCTGTTTATCGGTTTGGGCGAGATCATTTTCCAGCCAGAGATAGAGCGAGTCGCTGATATCTCCGTTAATACCATGATCGCTTTGGCCATCGTAATAGACGTTCAGTATAACGAAATGGGCGTTTTTATAATCAAAAGCGTAGGTTGTTTCCTCGCAGCCGCCCGGGCCGGATCGGATGATATTGGGAAGTGTATTGCCTCCCTGATTATAGGAACGCAGGAATTCAATATTTTCGCCGGGATAGGATTCTATGCTGGAACCTGGAATATCGTGATTACCCACCACAGCATAAACCGGAAGCTCTTTTCCGAAAAAGGTTTTAACCGTTTCGATTGCATTTTTCGGCGGGTCAATATCTCCGGTTAGAATCATAAAATCCCCTACTTTGATATCGGCAATCGCTTCACAAGCGCCGGCGAAATAGTCGCGAGAAGTGTATTGTGGATAGGTATGCTGACGAAAGTCTCCTGCTATGGTGAAGGAAAAGCGCGATTGGGAGTAGAGTGCTGTCATCCACATAATTAAAAGATAGACGGTTGAAAGAATGAATCTTTTGTTTAGCCGATTGTTCTTTACATTCATATTTGCACTGACCTGTTCCGGTTTGTGGCACAAAGTATACATCTGATACGAATCGCACCGTGATGATGAATTGTAATTATTGCGGATATAACGATAGATCCGCAAGCTCTCTTTTTACAGGTTCAAGTATGCAATAAATATGCCCGTCCGGAAAAACCAAAAAAGAGCCAGCCATTCTTGTTTTGATGCAGGAACAACCTGAATAGAAACAAAAACTTTCAATATCAGTGGTGCAAAGCCGTGGCAGGAAATATTCAGGGAATGTAACTATCGTTGATAAGGTTTAAGCATGTAGATGCAGATGACGTTTTGGATTTTTTCTCAAAACGCAGAGTGAGGATTTCATAGGGTTCTATGGTTATCCATGTTGACTGATCCAAAAGATTTAAGGATTCTATTTTTTCTTCCAGCATATTGCATCTCCACCCCCGGCTTACTGGAATGGACATTGACAAGCGGCTTTGGCTTGCTTTGCCTTGTGTTTCATATAACCGTAGAATCAAATCGTCACCCTCTTCGGCCTTTTTGATTGCGGAGATAATGATATGATCACAGTTCACCGAGAAAAAGCTGTGAACAGTATCAAGACCTTCGGGCTGCGGGGAAATCCTCGCGGAGATAAGGGGAGTGTTAAATTCCATACTTTTTTTATCCACTTTTGCCTGTTCGGTTGTGAGCGCGTGGGGATATACAGAGTAGGTGAATTCATGTCTGCCCTGATCGGAATAGAGTCGCGGAGATTCATCATGAGGGTAGGTGCCATTGGGAATTGGCACGCTGCGCAAAAGGGTGATATATAGTGTTTTGTTGACATGTCTGTATTCATATTTCGCCGGATTAAAAAAAGCGATGCCGAACACCGGGTCGGCAAGATCGACATAACGCTGGGCGAAAATAACGGACGGATTGCAGTGATGAACTGTATCTGCCGGAAGAGGGATTTTGCGCATACCATAAGCGATTCCGCAGGTCAGGCTATCGGCATCGACAGAGAGCGGAAAAGCAGCGACCAGCGTACAGTTTTTTTCATGCCAGTCGGCAATCGTGTGGATATCAAGACGGGCAAGATCGGCATAGATCACATAATCCTGAATTAATTTCGAGTCACCATAGAGTCGTACCATTCGCAATATTGCCCGCAAGGGCCCTCGTTCGAGAATTTCCAGCCGCTCCACGCTGTCAAATACCAGCGGCTGATCGCGGTAAAAATAAGTTTTAGCACTCTTCTTATTTCCATTATTTTCGATTCGTTGCAGGCGGTTTGCCTCTTGCCCTTTTTGCAACAGCTGGCGTTGAGCCATTTTGTCAAAGAATGAATAAATATTCCCGGTCGATGGATTGAGCCGGATTTTGAAAAATTTATTTTCCAAATGTGTTTCGCTGATATCAAGCTCGTTTTGAACGGGAACCATGTTTTCACTTTTCAGCCAGAATGTTTTATATCCCAGGGGCGGTATCTCTTTTGCATAAAACAGTATTCGATTATCTTTTTTCTGCACGGGCAGATGAACTTGATCTTTGTTTTTTATATATTTTATCCGCTCGTTTTCCCTGAGAGTCAGTTCAACGAGGTCACTTCTCTTCCAACTCGATGGATTCAAAACGATTATTGCCGGGGCATTATTTTGGTCTGATATCCTGATGTTGTTGCCAAGTGTGTCCAAGGATTTTTTTAAAATATTATCCGCTGTTTTTCCGATTTTTTTCTGTTTCTCAAGGAGTGTAACGAATAGCGATTTCCGCAATGGACGGGTTACAATATCATGGCTTTGCATGATCAGCAAATTTTGCCAGGCCTCTTTTAATTCCTTCTCGGGATAGTCAATGCCCGATAAAATGGCAAATTTTTCCGCATTTTCCAGAGCGACCTCATTTTTTCGGTTCCATGCTTTTAACTCTCCCTGAGTGGTATAATCCGGTGATTGGAAAGATAAACTATCCTCATAACATGGTTTTAGAAGATGCTTTGGTGGCGAACCGCTTATAAAGCGGTCAAAATCACTTTCTATTACTGCCGGGAATGCCACAAGATTCTTTATTTTTTCCAGACATCCTGACGGATTTGTGTTCTTTCCCGAGTATCTCACAGGGTCATACAGCAAAGCATGCCGATGGTATCCGTTTTCTCGACCAGATAAAAGCTCTGCCACTATCTTTGCCGGGTTGCAATTGGATCCGAGATGCTTAACCCGGGCGGCCGTTATTTCAGAACCGTGCGGTGATTTCCAGGTAAACAAAGGCGGGACCCTGGCAAAATTGTTTTTGGTTAATTCTTTGATTATAATATACTTAAAGCTCATTTGGTTGAGTATCTGGGGAAGTGTTTTCGCGTAGAAACACCGGCTCGGGGCAATGACGGCAGGACAGGTCATATGCAGTTTATGTTTAAAATAGCGCTGTCCGTAAAGGAATTGTCTTAGCAGAGCTTCACCGGAAGGCAGATTGAGATCTGCGGGACTCCACATACCGCCGGTGATAAGCAAACGATTTTCCTGCGCAGCGTCTTTGAGGGTTGCAAATTTATCAGGACTGTTTTTTTCAATTGCGGCGAGAAAGGCAGCACAGGTTGACAGGGTTATTGGATAATTTTTTTTTTCGGTTGTATGAGATAAGAAAGATAGTTCAGGGGTAAACGTATCATCAAAAATCATGTCGGTAACGCTGCTGCAGGTGTTAAAACAGGCGATCAGATGTAAGGTATCGCTTTTGAACTCTTTTGAAGCGTTTTGCAGGAAAACAAACCCATTTTTCATCACATCGATAAAGGATTTCCATTCTTCATTCAAAGCGTGTTTCACCGCCTCTGTCAGTACCTTTTTCGAGCCGGCGAGCGAATCGCTGCTAAAATATTCATACCATTTTATATTTTCAAGATAATTATCAATTATCGGTTTTAGGGCTGCTAGTTCAATCGGCAGATCCTTTGCCGTAAAAAGACTGTTTAAAATCATCAACGGGTCAAGTGTGATAATCGTGTCGTGATACAAGTGTCCGTTGCACACAAGCATTATACCTGCCGGTTTGTTGAGCAGGTGATGCATCTGTTCGATTGAAAGGAGAAAGGTCACAACTGTATGCTGGTTAAGGTTGAATTCCTGTTTGACTGGCTCCATTCGGCGGGCATCGAGTGTGCAGACTCCCCGGAATGTTCGCGCATCCAGGCTATTCGTGATTTTAACCGAAAGGGGATAGATCCGACCAGAGTTGGTGTCATAGCTGGTATCCAGAGAGGTCTCATCGATATGGGGTCCTTGAACTTTACTGGTTTTTAACTCTGTCCGGTCTTGGGTTATACTTTTATCTTGGGCTAAAGCGCCAAAAAAACAGAAAACAAGGGACAAAAAAAGAGCATATAAAATGCGCAGCATGAGGGCCTCCGGAAGAAATAGTCACAGACTCGGTTACTAATATATACACTTGTCCTAATATAACCAAGCGCTTTATATTGACTTGAGTTTTAGTAAAAAATATCGTATAATTCATAATTTTCAGCAGGAGGTAAAATCGTATGAGAAAAAAGTGGCATAAATTTAAAGAAACAATCGGCTTGGATGAGAAAGGAATCTGGCTGGATATTCCGGTTATTATCACTGGCTCTTTTTTTATGGCAGCCGGTATTGGTGTCTTTTTGGTCAACGCCAGGGTTGTTCCCGGCGGTGTAAGCGGGTTGTCTATGGCCCTGCATTATCTTTCGGGGAACAGGATACCCATTGGTTTGATGATCTGGATATTCAATATACCGTTATTTATTTGGGGCGTTTCCGAGTTGGGAAAACAGTTTGGCCTGCGCACATTTTTGGGATTTAGTTTCTCCTCTTTTTTTATTGATTTATTACGCGGTGCTGTTCCTGCATTTGGATTTATCCGGTTGCACGAACACCCGGCGATCCTGCAGTTACAGGAGAGTGATTTCTTGTTTCTCATTTTGATTGGCGCGGTTTTGCTTGGCCTGGGATTGGGTCTTATTTTTAAATTCCAGGGCTCCACAGCCGGTTCGGATATAGTCGCGGCCGTTGCTCAAAAACGATGGGGTGTGAAACCCGGCATGGCTATTATGGTTGTCGATTTTTGCGTAGTCATTTTTGCCGGAATTATCATATATTTTAAAGGACTTGCCTCTGACCGGCCCGCTATCGTCTTGACGCTTTACGCATTGTTTTTGCTTTTTGTGTCAAGTCGCATTGTCGATGTGATTATTGAAGGTTTTGATTATGCCAAATCCGCTTTGATCGTCACCTCGAAGACAGAAGCGGTAAGCAGAATTATTACCAGTACGATGGGAAGGGGTGCGACCCTGCTTGAAGGCAGTGGATTGTATACGGGAGAAAAGCGAAATGTTTTGTATACAGTGCTCAGTCGCAAAGAGATCGCAACGCTGACGAAAAAAGTCAAACAAATCGATCCTTCTGCTTTTATTATTATCAATAATGTTCACGAGGTATTGGGGGAGGGATTCCGAAAGAGGGTTTAGAAAGAAGAGATCGAGATCGGCGAATAGATTTGACGATTGGATTCTATTTCAAAGAGATGAACCTCGATCTCTTCCTGTTTTTGCCTTGCTTTACCGATTATGTCCTATTTATTTTACACTGTTATAAAAAAGGTGTTTTTTGATCACACCAAGTCTAATAAATACAAGGAATAGAAATTGCGTTCAGTTGCTATGGTAATATAGTACAAATATTGCGCCAATATTTTTTATGCTTGAATATCAGCATTTATTAAAGTATGTTTGTAAATGAATTTTACTCGACACAAATATCTTATTCTCACGCAGGGACAAACCCACCCCTCATCAGCAAAATTGGCAACCGGAGTGGTACGCTATCGTCCTGGACGGGTCGTCGCGTTGCTGGATTCTGAACAGGGGGGGAAAGATGCTTTTTCCTGTTTGGGCGTCGGCCGTAATATCCCAATTGTGGGATCTATTCAAGAGGGGCTTTTTTACAAGCCCAGTGCCTTGTTGATTGGAATCACACCACCGGGAGGTCAGTTCCCCTCATCCTGGCGACAACTGATCACCGACGCTATCCGTGCCAAACTCGATATTGTTGCCGGAATGCATACCCTGCTAAGCGATATGCCGGAATTTGTCGTTTTGGCGAAAGAGCACGGTGTTCAACTCGTTGATTTGCGCAGGGTACCTGAACATATCAGTGTTAATACCTGCCAGGCGAAAAACTGTGCCTGCCTGCGAATACACACGGTCGGCACCGATTGCAATTGCGGGAAAAAAGTGACTGCGCTTGAGGTAAACAAATCGCTGGAACAGCTGGGCAAGCGTACTGTTTTTCTGGCCACAGGGCAAACCGGAATAGCCATTTCCGGCAGAGGTATTGCCATGGATCATGTTATTTCCGACTTTGTTTCCGGAGCGGCAGAATCCCTGGTTCTGGACAACCGTGATTGCGACTATCAGCTGATTGAAGGTCAGGGCGCTTTGACCCATCCGCTCTATTCCGGTGTTACGCTGAGTATGCTGCACGGTTTTGCTCCCCAGGCTTTGATCCTCTGTCACCAGGTCGGCCGCAAAATTATGCGCGGATCCGTTGACACGCCTGTTCCCGGCATCAGAGAGATGATCGATCTGTATGAGCGAATGGCAAAACCTGTGTTTCCGGCAAAGGTTATCGGTGTGGCATTAAATTGCTATCAATTGAAATCGGAAAAGCTTGCCAGAGAGACGGTGGAGAAGGTGGAAAACGAAACCGGCCTGCCAACCACGGATGTAATTCGCTTTGGCGCTGAAAAGCTCGTCAATGCCATCATCGAATTCGAAAATTGACAGCAACAACAAAAGGAATATAGACCATGACGATGTGGATTAAAACAGCACATCCGCTTTTTTCGCTTGTATTGTTTTTTTTATACCTCGCTCTTGCTGTTCGCCTGAAAAGACAAAACGATTTAAAACCACTTGATACTGCTCTGGCTCAGGCTGCACGGCTCTTACTGTTGCTTATCTATTTGACCGGACTGATTATGTCGATGAATCTGGAAATCCGGGTCCCGCCCCGGCACCACTATGTCAGTCTTTTACCTGTTTTTATTTTATTGATTTTTCAAGTCTTGCCCTCTTTTTTCGGTCAGGGTGTAAATATACAAAATGCTGTCTGGATGTTTGCCACCATGGCTGTCGCCATGGTGATTATTTCTTTCTTTGCTTTGTAAAGAAAAAAAGGATACGGCATAAATAAAATCTGTTTCGGAATCAGCTTTTCCGGGATTGAATAAATTTTCAGAGTAAAAAAAATTGCTTGCGTATTATTTTCATTTTTCTTATCGTGTCATAACGACAAACCCTCCAGAAACTCTTCTGGACCCTTGTTCTTACACAGATTTCACAGGATATCAGGCCCCGGCATTCAATGGTTAAATTAAAATAGGCCTCATACCGTTACATACTGCTATGGTTATGATTCTGGACAGCTTGATCGTTTGTTCTAAAAATATCTAGGCATACAACTGAGACGGAAGCGAGAATAAATTAGGAGGCGCAGGCTTGTGAGCAAGGTTCTTACGTCCTGCCCCTTTTGCGGTAGTGGATGTGGTATGTATTTGGAAGCAGTCGAGGGTCAGGCGCTTTCAACGTTGCCGCAAAGAGCTCACCCTATGAGCAGGGGCACGCTCTGTATCAAAGGCTGGAACGGCCACCAGATGATTCACCATCAACAGCGACTCGACCAACCTCTTTTCAAACAAGACAACTCTTTCAAAACAATTCCCTGGCAAAAAGCAATTCAATCCGTTTCAAATTCCCTATCCGAGATCAAATCCAAATATGGACCTGATAGTATCGGTTTCATTGGATCGATTAAATGTACCAATGAGGAAAATTATCTCCTCGGACAATTTGCCCGTTCGGTTATTGGTACCAACAATATCGATACCTCCGCCCGTTTTTATCAGGCACCAACGCTGACAGCACTGGAGAGCAAGCTCTTTCCGGTTGCAGCAACCGCGTCTATTTTGGACCTCGAAAAAACGGATAATGTGCTGCTGGTTGGTTGTAACGTCAAAGATCAATTGGCTGCCATCGGTTCACTCTGCTTACAATCCGTAAACAGAGGCACCGCTTGTATTGAGGTCGACTATATTCGGCACGAGTTGACCCGTTTTTTCACGATGCATCTTCAACCCTCGGCAGAGACTATTCTTTGGGTAATCAATGGGATGATCAATCATATCATTGATTCCGGAAAGTACAGGGTTGAAGATGCGCAGGTTGAAAAACTGGAAAGCAAGGTAAAAGAGTTTACTCCCAAAGCGTGTGAACAAAAAACCAGAGTTCCTGCAAAGGAAATCATCCGTGCTGCAGAAATGCATGCAGCTGCCGAAAAAAGCATGATATTATATGGACACAGTGTCACTCAATCCATGAATGGCACGGCTGCCGTACAGGCTCTCTGGAATTTAGCTGTCCTGACAGGTCATGTTGAAGGTGAGGGAAACGGTATTCTCCCTCTGATGATTTCAAACAATCTGCAAGGCAGCTGGGACATGGGGGTATTGCCGGACAAGCTTCCGGGGCAGCTCTCCATTAGCCGGGAAGAGAACCGCACGCGCTTTGAAAAAGCCTGGCAGTGCACCTTGCCGGAGAGCCCCGGCCTCACTCTTCCTGAAATGATCAATCAAATCGGTAGGGATATCCGTGCTCTTTTTATCGTTGGGGAAAATTTGGCCTGGAGCGCACCCGATTGCAAGGCGGTCGAAAAAGCATTGGCAAAGCTGGATCTTTTGGTGGTGCAGGATTTGTTTTTAACCGAGACGGCTGCACTGGCGGATGTGGTTTTGCCGGCGGCGAGTTTTGCTGAAAAGAACGGAACGTATACAAGCACGGAAAGCCGTCTGCAAAGGATTTACAAGGCCATTGAGCCTGTAGGTAGCTGTAAACCCGATGATGAAATTATTTCTCTGCTTGCCAAAGAAATGGGTAAAAATTTGTCCGTTGAGGGAGCGGCAGATATATTCACCAAGATAACTGAAACGGTCGATCGCTATAGCGGTATCGACTTTGGACAGATCAGCGTCAAGGGTGGCGTAATACTACCCAAACCTGCGATTGAACAGCCATTATCCTTTCTCCTCGATGGCAAGGTCGCAGAGCCGGTTGAAGCGCCGAATGATGAATACCCATTTACTCTGATTGTTGACCGCATGCCTTTCCACCGTATTACCGGAACTCAGGTTAACCGTTCATATACACTTGAAAAGGAATATCTGCAAGGTGCAGTTTATATCAACAACGAAGATGCACGGGAATTAAAAGTACGAACGGGATGGCAAATCAAAGTCAAAACCAGAAGAGGAGAGGTGGTGCGGAGGGTGCTGGCTGATTCCACTATTCCCAAAAAGACTATCGTGGTTCCTGTTCATGACAAGAATGGGTTGACCCAGGAATTGCTTTCTTTTAAATATGAGCCCAGATCCAAGACCCCCACCAAGATCTGTGCAGCGAAATTGGAGAGTTGATATGAAGGTTGGTGAAAAATATATCGTTGATAAAAAACAATTTCTCGATCTATTGATTTCTCTAAAAAGCGATTATGATATCATCGGTCCCAAAAAAATGGCGGACGGGGAAGTCACGTTCGATGAAATATCATCTACGGATGAGATTACCTTTGATTATGTCAATGAATATGAACCTCTGAAGCGTTTTCTAACCCCAACCCGGGAGGAATTGTTTCAATTCTCAGGTCAAACAAACAATTTCAACCTTACGCCGCCAAAAGATATCAATCCGTTTATTCTTTTTGGGGTTCGATCCTGCGATGTACAGGGATTTGCCCATCAGGATGGCTTTTTCAGCGGAGCCTATGTGGACAATTATTACTGGGCCAGACGCAACAAGATGGTGGTTATTTCAATGGCTTGTAACGTGCCTCTGGACACCTGTTTTTGCATTTGCTGTAATGGCGGTCCCTGGCTGGACTCTGGTTTTGATCTGCAATTGACCGATTTCGGCGATCGCTTTCTTGTCGATGTTGGTACGCAAAAAGGCATCGATATTCTGAGCAAAATAACGACCAACAAAGCTACCGCAAAAGATGAGGATTTACGCCAGCAGTTGATGCAAGCATGCGATGAAAAAATGGTACCGGTTGCTTATCTGGCGAAAGCGATCATTCAGATCAGCAACAACAGGGTAAAGGAAGAGCTGTGGGAACAGTTTGGCGCCGAATGCTTTAGTTGCGGCGGATGTACCCATGTTTGTCCTCTTTGTACCTGTTATGATGTTCAGGACACCATGACGGATGAGAAGAATGGAGTGCGTTTCCGTTTTTGGGATTCCTGTCAATATTGCGGATTTACTCACGAGGCGTCGGGTCACAACCCGCGAGGCAAAACAAAAGAACGCGTTAAGAGACGTTTTTATCATAAGTTAAGTTATGCTTATATTAATCAGGACGGTCATCCGGGATGTGTCGGATGCGGGCGCTGTATAACCGTTTGTGAGGCATTCGGATTATTGGATATGGCGGCAGTGGTTAAACGCATTCGGCGGGATGGCTATATGGAAAAACAAACCGACAACGCGCAAGCACAATCCTAATAAGGTTTTTGGAGAAGGTGAATAATGGAAAATATTTATCTACCTCAAGTGGCGGTTATTCAAGATATCATTGATGAAACCTATGATGCAAAAACCTTCACGCTTTCTTTCGAGGATAAAGCGTACAATGAGAAATTTTCTTACAAATCAGGACAATTTGTCGAGGCATCCCTGTTCGGCGTTGGGGAAGCACCGTTTGGCTTTTCATCCAATCCCAACCACAAAGGTACTTTTGATATTACCGTACGGGTAGTCGGCAGAGTGACCGAAGCCATGCATCGATTAAAAGTCGGCGATACGATGGGTATTCGGGCGCCATTGGGAAATTCTTTTCCCCTTGAGGAATCAAAAGGATTTGATATTCTTATTGTTGCCGGCGGTATCGGATTGCCGCCGTTGAAATCACTTATCGAACCCATGCTGGATGCACGGGATGATTATGGTGAATTTACGATTTTATACGGTGCCCGCACACCGAAAGACCGGATACACACCAAAGAGCTTGAAGCGTGGTCCCAACGCAAAGATGTAACGATCATGCAGACCGTGGATCAGGCGGATGATAACTGGGATGAACATGTCGGTGTTGTGACCACACTGTTCGAAAACGTCAAAATTGACAGCAAGACCACTGTTGCCTTTACTTGCGGACCTCCCATCATGATTCGATTTGTGATTCAGGATCTCCTGACGATGGGATTTCCCGAAGATAGAATTATTTCAACGCTTGAACGCTATATGAAATGCGGTGTGGGCAAATGCGGGCATTGCGCCATTGGGCATAAATATGTCTGTGTCGATGGCCCCGTATTCTCCTATAAACAAATGAAACGGTTACCGGAAAAATAATGATCAATGTCGGAAACGCTTGCTAAAGAGCTGCAGCAATATATCAGCGGCCGAACGGTGGTGCTCGGAATCGGTAATCCCTTACGCGGGGATGATGCTGTCGGAACCATGCTGGCCGAGAGATTGAGCAAAGAGAAAAATTTTACCGGTGTTGCCACAGAAGAGATGCCTGAAAATTTTACAGGAGTGGTTCGCGATAAAAATCCTCAAACTATAATTCTGGTCGATGCGATCGATTTTAGCGGAGAACCCGGCGATGTGGTTCTGATGGAGACGGTGGAATTTGAAAATCGATTTTCATCTCATCGACCGTCCCTGGGTTTGTTGATGCACTATTTATCAACAGAAATCAAAGCCAAGGTTCTTTTGTTGGGTATCCAGCCCAAACGGACGGATTACCATTCGCCATTAAGTAATGAAGTAAAAGAAACGCTATTAAAATTAGAAAAAATTTTCAAAGGTCTGTCGAAAACACGGACATAGGTGAATACGCATGGGAACAATACTTATTTTGTTACTGCTTTTTCCGATCTTGGGTGCTGTTATTGCCGGGATGGTAAAGAAAGGAACGAATGTCATTGCCGTTATTGCGGGCACAGGGGCATTGCTTTTAACCGCTGCTCTTTTTTTGAATCTTCCGCCGGACCTTTCGTTTCGTACCGTTCCCGTTCAGCTGCAATGGCTGCAGGACCATCTCGTTGATGGTTTGTTTGGGTTTCAAATTGATCCGCTCGGCTTGATCATGCTTTTGGTGGTGGTTGTACTTGGATTTCTGAATATCGTCTACAGTACGGCTTATCTATCCAGGGGCAACAAGGAACATCCCACTGAAGAAGGCAGGCAGAGACATCACTTTTGGATGCTTTTATTCGTCGCTTCGATGATTGGCGTGGCCATGTCCCCCAATCTGTTTCAGCTCTACATTTTCTGGGAAATGACAACGCTCTGTTCGTGGGCATTGATTTCGCATTACCGAAATGAAGATTCACTAAAAGCGGGATTCAAGGCTCTGCTTATGACATTTTCCGGTGGTATCTTTTTTGCTATTGGGCTGGTCATTTTGTTTGTATCAACGGGCAGTTTCGAGTTTTCTGCCGTCAGTCAGCTCTCACCTGAGCTAAAAGGCTGGGTCTTTTTCTTTTTTCTCGTCGCTGCCTGGGCAAAATCAGCGCAGGTTCCGTTCTTTACCTGGCTTCCGGATGCAATGGCCGCTCCGACAACGGTGAGCATGTACTTGCACGCTGCTGCGATGGTTAAAGCGGGCGTATTTCTGATATCGAGACTCGCGGTTGCAAACAGCGACCTGGCTTTCGGATCCGGTCTCCTGGTCGGGATTATGGCGGTGGTGACCATGTTGGTTGCGCTTTACTTGTTCTTTTACCAGGACGATCTCAAGCGATTACTGGCCTATTCCACCATCGCGCATCTGGGCTATGTTTTTTTTGGTATCGGTTTGGGAATCATGGGCTCCACCACGGGTCTGATGGGCGGTCTGATGCACATTATGAACCATGGTGTCGGTAAAGGATTGCTGTTTCTCTGTGTCGGTGCCATCTCTTATGTGAGTGGCAGCCGAAGCATTAAGCAATTAAGCGGTCTGGCAAAAACGTCACCTTTAATTGCCGTTGCCTTTTTTACAGGTATGTTTGCAATACTCGGAATACCGCCCTTCTCCGGTTTTTGGAGTAAATTTTATCTCCTGATCGGAACCCTTGATGTCGGAGGAACGGTGGGTATTCTATTGCTGATACCTTTTTTACTGGAGATTATTATTGCTTTTGCCTGGTTTTTGCATGTCGGTCACAAGGTCTTTTTCGGTCGTGTTTCAACCACTGCTTCAAATGCGGGGAAACTACCCTTTGCAATTTCGTTTGCATTGGTGGTTATGTCTGTGTTGACCCTGGTTGCTCCGGTGGTGGCATTATTTTTGGTAAAGTTGATTTTTATATAATAAAACAAGATTGCGGTATTTGACGGACTGTGGATGATCTGTAAAAGGGAGAATGATAGATGAATCCCATCCAGTTATTTATAATTTCTACTCTCTTACTCGTACTGGGTGCAATTGTTACCTGGATACTCGGTAATCGTCGCGAATTGACAAGCAAATTGAGCACCGTTTTCTTTGCGTTGAGTTCTATAGGGGTTCTAAGTGTGGTGTTCACCGTTTTCAGCAGCGGTACCGCCCAGCTAAATGCCCCCTTGATCGAGGTCCCCGGCATTGATTCAGGTCTTCTCCTCAGGATTGATTTGCTCAGTGCCCTTTTCCTCGGCATAATCGCGCTGGTCAGTTTTATGGTTGCCTTGTATGCAGTCAGGTATATGAATCTTAAGATATTTGCGGATTTGAGTTTGCGCGCATTTTTTCCGGTGCTGATGATTTTTTTCGCCAGCGTCATGTATGTTGTGGTTGTTGTGGATATGTTTTTCTTTTTTATCTTTTGGGAAATCATGACGCTCGCTTCCTATTTCCTGGTCATATTCAACAAACGCGATAAAGATACCTTGCGGGCCGGATTCAAGTATTTTCTTATCACCCATATCGCAACAGCTCTCATGTTTATCGCTGTTATTATAATTTATTTGCAGGGTGGTTCGTTCTCCTTCGACGCCCTGGAACAGGCGATGCAGAGCATGTCCGTTTCCAATCCCGGACTTTTACATCTGGCGCTGCTGTTCTTATTTCTCGCTTTTGCCACCAAAGCCGGTATCCTGCCCATGGGTGACTGGCTGCCGGATGCATATTCATCTGCTCCCATACCGGCAAGCAGCGCATTTGCCGGAAGCATGACCAAGCTTGGCGTTTATGGAGTGATAAGAATATTTGTGGATATTTTACCGGTTTCCGATTTTAGCCAAACCTGGGGTATTATTATTGCCCTGATGGGAACGATTTCGATTTTTGTCGGTACCCTCACTGCACTAGTTCAGGAAGAAACCAAAAGATTGCTTTCCTTCCACGTTATCGGACAGATGGGATATATTTTTCTCGGTGTGGGTATGGGGGTTTATTTTCTCAATGTTCAACCGGTTTTAGCTATTGTTGCTCTGTCCGCCGGTGTTTTCCACTTGATTAACAATGTGTGTTATAAATCCTGTCTCTTTTTCAATGCGGGTTCGGTTGTTTGGAAGACCGGTACCACAAACTTTAATCTGGTGGGTGGTTTGCACCGCGTTTTGCCAATGACTGCTGTTATTGCTGTCATTGCTTCATTATCGATTTCAGGCGTTCCTCCTCTAAGCGGTTTTTCAAGCAAATGGCTCATTTATCAAAGTTCGATACGGGCGGCGATAACCAATCCTCTGATTCTCGGATTTGGCATTATCGCTCTTTTTATTTCCATTGTAACGCTGGCATCGTTTGTCAAGTTTACCAGCACTCTTTTTTATGGTAAATATGCGGATAACAATACTAAAGCGAAACGCAAGGAAGTGCCACTGACCATGATGATACCGCAAATCGTAATGGCATTGCTCAGCATTATTTTTGGTATTGTCCCTATTCTACCTTTAAAATATGTCCACAAATCAATCGCTTCATTGCTGGAAGCTGATTTTTTTCCGCCGATGCAATCCATTTATGGGACAGATAGTTTGGGTGGTTTGATGACCAATTATGGAGAAGGCGTTTTTGCGGTATGGAATCCGCTACTGCTTACCCTTGTGGGGCTCTTTTGTATTTTAATCGCCTATGCATTCTATCGTTCCGGGTCCGCACCGCGCCGTGCGGATACGACCTGGTATTGCGGTGAAGAGCATAGCGATGAAGAGGTAAGATATCGGGCCCATAGTTTTTATCTGCCGTTTAAGAAGATGTTTCGCATTCGCATCGGAAAATATGAACGTGAAGGCGTCTACCCTTCTATCGGATATCCCAAAATAACTTTTGGCAATAATTTATTCAAACGCATAACAGATATAGACAAGTGGTTCTATGATCCGCTGGTAAATCGTTTTATGGCTCTGATGAAACGTTTTAGCGCCACCCACAGTGGTGTGCCCCATCTATATCTGTTATGGCTTATCATTGGAACTGTATTGGCCGTTGTTGTCCTCTTTTTGCTCGCGGGGCATAGCGGTCATTTGTAATATATTTTTTACTATTTGGAGGCGAATAATAGCATGACCACTCAAGAACTCTTTGAGCATCTCCAGGAACGATTCAAGGACAAGATTATCAAAGCAGAGATTCCGGTGGCTGATATGGTAATGGTTACCATTGATCGCGATGATGCCGCTGCGATTGTCCGTCATCTTTTTCATGATATGGGAGGCCGCTTCGTTGTTACAGTGGGAACAGATGGCCGTGAACTGGGTAGAGACTATTTAATCGATTATGTCTTTTCCTTCGCAGCCGACCATCTCTTCGTAACTGTTCGGCAACAAATTCCGGAAAAGGATTTATGGTTCAACTCGGTAATGACCGAATCGGATTTGCCGGCGGTAAACTGGGCGGAACGGGAAATTCAGGATTTACTGGGCATCAAACTACAGAATCATCCGGATCCCAGGAGGCTGGTTCTTTCGGATGACTGGCCCGAAGACCTGCATCCTTTGAGGCGAGATGTCAAACACGATATCAATCCGCCGAGTTTTTTTGAAAATAAAGTCAAAATGAAAGAGCCGCCCGAAGGAAGTACGGTTGTCCCTATCGGACCCTTTTTTCCCGTACTTGAAGAACCCGCCTATTTTCGCCTTTTTGTCGAGGGTGAGGAGGTGGTTGGCGGCGATTATCGCGGCTTTTACAATCACCGCGGTATTGAAAAGATCGCTGATAGTCAGCTGAATTACAACCAGGTTCCCTTCCTGGCCGAACGTATCTGCGGTATATGAGGGACAGTACACAGTACGGGGTACTGTCAAGCAGTTGAAAAAGCAGCAGATATTGAAGTTCCGACCAGAGGGCGTTATATCCGCACCATTTGTCTGGAGTTGGAGCGGATACAAAGTCACTTGTTGTGGCTCGGAATTGCAGGTCACATTCTCGGTTTTGATACGGTTCTGATGCAGGCGTGGAGAATTCGGGAACCGGTGATGTGGCTTTGCGAGAAACTTACCGGAAACCGCAAACTTCTCGGAGTGAACCTGGTTGGTGGTGTGCGCAGAGACATACCCAAATCGATTCACCCGGAAGTCAATGAGATATTGGACAGGGTTTTCAAGGAGACGAAAGCCGTCCTCAATGCAGTAGTGAACGATACCACGTTGCATATGCGTTGTAAAAATGTCGGCGTCATTACCAACAAACAAGCCCTCGACTATGCCCTGCTGGGACCGACTGCGCGTGCATCGGGCGTTGCAATTGACATTCGAATCGACCATCCTTATGCGGCTTATCCGGAAACCGGTTGCGAAGTCATTGTCGAAACCAGCGAAGATATATGGGGGAGGGTGGTGGTCCGCATCAAGGAAACTCTCGAAGCCGTTCGTATTATCCGCGACTCTCTCAAGATGATGACTGACGGTCCTATTATTGCCAAAATGGATGAAAAGATCCCTCCTGGTAAAGTGGGGTTATCTTCAGTCGAAGCGCCCCGTGGTGAAACACATCATTTTGTTATTACCGGCGAAGATAACCGTCCCTACAGGTGGAAAGCTCGCGCCCCGACTTTTCAGAATCTTCAGGGTGTTCCTATCATGGTGCTCGGAGACAATGTGGCGGATGTACCGATCGGTCTCGGTAGTATGGACCCCTGTTTTTCGTGTACCGAACGCCTCGAGGTTGTAGATGTGCGAACCGGTAAGCTAAAGGTTTATTCTAAAAAGGAACTTTTTGAACTTGCTAAAAACAGGTTCAAAAAGAAATAGAAAAAAATAAGCGTCTGGAGCAATAATGAGTTTGTCCATGGAAAATCTGGGATTGGCTTTATTCAACCTCCTGCTTGTGATTTTACTTTCACCATTACTGGAGGGGATCATACGAAAGCTGGTTGCGATTGTGCATTCACGAATCGGTCCGCCATTATACCAGCCTTATCTCGATTTACTCAAATTGTTGGGTAAGGAGGAAATTGTTTCTTCGAACAATTTTTTCTTTCGGTATAGCGCTGTTCTGGGCTTTGGTGCGATTTTGCTGGTCGCTCTTTTGTCACCGATAGCTGCTGCTCCGCCGCTGAATGCAGGTGGGGATATTATTGTTTTTATTTATATGCTCTCCTTTTCAGCGGTAATGATTATGCTCAGTGGTGTGACCTCCGAGAGCCCATACGGCGTTTTGGGTGCTGCCCGCGAGATGATGATGGTTTTAACGGTGGAACCGGTCATTGTCATTGCGTTGATTGTTGCTGCAGTCAACGCCGACTCGCTTCAGTTCGGTGCCATTATTGCCCATTTTCAGAACAACCCCTTCCCGCTTTCGATGGTTATTGTCGGTATTGTACTTTTTATTTCTATTGTGGCCCAACTGGCCCGTCTACCCTTTGATATTGTCGAAGCGGATCAGGAAATTATGGAGGGACCCTTTGTTGAGCAAAGCGGCCCCAAACTGGCATTGTTCAAATGGATGTTTTACGCCAAAGAGCTCATATTTGCGGCGGTTTTTGTTTCCATTTTCATACCCTGGTTTCATTCAGAGGTTTTTATTGTAAATTTTCTCTATACCCTGGTCAAAATCCTGGTGATGCTTGTCGTTGTCGGCGTTGTTCATGTTGTTAATCCCCGGTTGCGCATTGACCAGGCGGTCAGGTATTTTGCTGTTCTGATTTTTATCACCATCATTGGATTGGCTTTTGCCTTGGCCGGATCCTGATCTTGAAAAAAAGTCTAGAGTCTAAAGAGGATATAGAATGTTCAAATCTAAAATCAAAGAAGCGGCAATTTGTTTCTCGAATTTGCGGGTTACGCTTCCTTATCCGTTTGGTAACGGCGCTGAAATTCCGGAGGGGTTTCGCGGCAAACTGGACATTGATGAAACCAAATGTATCGGCTGCGGTGGCTGTGCCAATGTATGTCCTTCCCGGCTGATCCGGTTTTATGATGACGGCGACCAAACCCGTATGGAATTTATCCTCGATCGCTGTACATATTGCGGCCGCTGCGAGGAGGTTTGTCCGGAAGAAGCAATAAATATGACGATTGAATTTGAAACCTCAACCAATGATAAAACCGATTTGTACATTGAACAGGATCTCTATATGGCGACCTGCGCTCGCTGTGGCCGTTGTTTTGAAATCGAGAATAGTATCGATAAAATTCCGACCAGGCGTCTGCGGCAGGGGCGTAATTTTTTGGGAGATTGTATGCCTTCCGGAGCACCACCGCAGAGGGAGGAGGATAAAAAATGACAGAACAAACGCTGGTCACACTGACCCTGGCGATATTAATTGCCTCGATTGCCGCCGCAGAGATACGGAATTTAAAAAACACTGCATTGGCCTATATGCTGCATTCGATCTTTTTATGTGCAATCATCATCAGCTATGCCTATATAAAGGATAACCCAAGCCTTTATCTTTGGGCCATTACCTGCTTTATTACCAAGGTCGTTGTTCTCCCCTATATGATTCTCAGGTTTGTAAGAATTTTGCCTCCCGTTGAACATCGTCCAATTATCGGATTTGGAATCTCTCTAACCCTGGTATCGATTATTTTGGTTGTTTTCTTTTATTTATTCAAAAAATATCTTTTTTTACTGGCACCAACGGAAGCAGCCATGCAGGAGCCAGTCCGCAGTCTGCTTGCCGGTGCTTTTACTATTTTTGCATTGGGTATCTGGACCCTGCTGACCCGGCGGGATGCAGTCAAAACAGTAATCGGATTGGCGCTTTTGGAAAATGGTGTACATCTTGTTCTTCTTGCTTTGACACCGACTCTGCGCGAAACAACAATGATCGGCATTCTCACAAATGTTGTGGCTGTAGTGTTTTTGCTGCTATTTCTTAGTTCAAATATTTATCAAGTATTCGGATCAACAGACACAGTCAAGCTCTCTGAATTGAAGAGATAAAGAGGTAAACTCATGGCAGAACCCATCCAGTCATTTTTACCATTGATTTTAATCCTATTGCCTATTTTAGGGGCGATCTTTACGGTCCTGTTTGGCTTTAGCAAATTTAAAAATGCACGTGAAATTACCACCCTGATCATTCTGGTGGTGGAATTTTTCGTTGCCATTCGTTTGGCCGCGATTGTCTTTGCCGGCAATACGGTAACCGCATTGGGGCAGGGTATTTTTGTTGATGGATTGAGCGCATTGATCATTTTGCTTGTTGATGGAATGGTTATTCTGATAACCCTGCAATCCATCCGCTACATGAAACACGAGCGGGAGCTCGGCCTGGTTACCGACGGGCGTCTTACCCTCTATTACGCGCTCATTTTGCTTTTTACCGGTACCATGAATTGGACGGTTAGCACCAACCATATGGTGATGTTGTACGTGGCGATGGAAGGCACGACGCTGGCAACAGCCTTGTTGGTGGCTTTTTATCGAAAACGCGCTTCGCTCGAAGCCGGGTACAAATATGTCTTACTGGTGGTGGTCGGTATAACCTTTGCCCTGCTGGGTATCGTTCTGATTTTTTCCGCAGCATATCCACATCTCAAAGTGGGAGCCCACGCGCTTTTGCTTACCGAAATCGGGCGAATCGCTCAACTCATACCGAAAAATATCGCTTTGTTGGGTGTCGCTTTTATGACGGTCGGTTTTGCCACCAAGGCGGGCCTTGTACCGTTTCATGCCTGGCTGCCTGATGCTCACTCTGAAGCGCCCTCACCCATCAGTGCTCTGTTGTCCGGTTTGATTATTAATATCGGCGCTTATGCGCTGGCCCGAACCGTGACTATTTTCGCTCCGACCTATAATTCCATCGTTATTTTTATTGCTATTCTCAGTTCAGCGAGTATGCTCATCGGTATCTTTCTGGCTCTGGTGCAGGATGATCTGAAGCGAATGCTGGCGTATTCAAGTGTTAGTCAGATTGCCTATGTCTTTGAAGGTCTCGGTCTTGGCACCTATCTGGGAATTTACGGCGGTCTCTTTCACCTGGTCAACCATACATTGATAAAAGGATTGCTCTTTATGAGTGTGGGCGCGATCATGTATGCTACCGGGGGGCTGCGTAAAATTTCCCAGTTGGGAGGGCTGGCGAAGAAAATGCCAATAACCGCATTCTGTTTCGTCGTCGGCGCCCTTGCCATTGGCGGGTTACCGCCTTTTAATGGATTTATGAGTAAATTTACACTTTTTTTCGCTGTTGGTGAGCAGGGTATTTATTGGGCGATGGTTATTTCGATTCTTACCGGTCTGCTGACGCTTGCCTGTCTGGTCTCAGCGGCTTATCGGGTTTTCTGGCGCGCCCCGTCAAAAGCGATAAACGATCTTGAAAACGGCGAACTAAAAGAAGTTCCTTTCTTAATGTATTTCAGTATCGTTCTACTGGCTCTTTTGTGTATATTGATCGGCGTCTATCCGCAAATCCTGTATCCCATTCTGGACAATGCAACCAGAGCTGTTTTATCTATCTGGTCTCTCGGTAGTGTATAATCTGAAAGGTAATGAGGAAGATTATGTTAAAAAAACTATGTAAAAAGGCCTTTCCCAAAGCACTTTGGGTTTATCATACAAACTGTGCCGCCTGTAACGGCTGTGATATTGAAATTATCAATGTACTCACACCTTATTATGATGCAGAGCGTTTTGGTATCAAGCTGGTAGGTTCACCGCGCCATGCCGATGTACTCCTGGTAACCGGAGGCGTAAGCCGGCAAATTGCTCCGGCTGTTAAACGGCTTTACAATGCCACGCCGAATCCCAAACTGGTATTTGCGATCGGCTCCTGTGCCTGTGGTGGCGATGTTTTTTTTGACAGCTATAACATGTACGGTGCAGTGGACAAGGCGATACCAGTAGATTATTATGTTCCCGGTTGCCCACCCAGACCAGAAGCTATTTTGTATGGTGTCGGAGTTGCATTGGGTTTGTTGCCCAAAAAAGTAAGCAAAAAAGTCAAGAGTGACTTTCCCGAGTTTCAGGAACTTGACGAGCCGATGATATTGCCCAAAGAACATTGAGAGTATCTTTTTTAATTCATCAGTTTCAGGTGGCCCAAGCTCTGCATTATCCCATCTCGTATATTGCAAACACGATTTGCAGCCGGATATTGCAGGGCTCGTTTTTTTTTATAATAAACTGGTTTTAAAATGGCAGTGGTTGAGACCATAAAAGATCGTTGCAGACGGTGTTATGCATGTGTCAGGCATTGTCCTTCGAAAGCGATTCGTATCGAACAAGGTCAGGCCATGGTGATCGAAGAGAGGTGTATCGGTTGTGGCAATTGTGTCCGGGTTTGTACTCAAAAAGCCAAAAAAATTGAAAGCGGTGTTCGGGAAACCCTGGATTATCTTTCTTCCAGGGAGAACACTATTGCCCTGCTGGCGCCCTCTTTTCCAGCTGCTTTTCACGATCAGAATCCATTACGGGTGGTTGGCGCGTTGCATCGGCTGGGATTCGACCGCGTTGTGCAGGTCGCTGTTGGTGCTGATGCATTGGCCGCTAAATACGCAGAGCTGGCTATAGAAAAGAAACCGGTCATCTCTACACCCTGTCCGGCAGTGGTCTACTTTATAGAAAAATATCATCCCGATCTTTTGCCATATCTGGCTCCGCTGGTCTCTCCCATGATCGCCACTGCCAAAATCGTTCGTTCCTTCTACGACAAAAATGCCAGGGTCGTATTTATCGGCCCATGCATTGCAAAAAAGAAGGAAAAAGACGACAGAAATGTGAAAGACCTGATCGATCAGGTCTTAACCTTTGAAGAGCTTTATCAGATATTTGATGATCAACAGATCGCGATCAATGACTCTTTGGAGAGACAATTTGACGATCCCCGGCCCCGGTTGGGAGCGATTTTTCCGATTTCCGGCGGGCTTTTGCGAGCTGCCGGCCTGGAAAAAGATGTGCTGCAAAATGATATTATTGTCACTGAGGGAAGTGAACGGGTCTTAAATATCCTGCAGCGATTGCAGGAAGGAGAACTGGAGGAACATTTTTTTGATCTCCTCTTTTGCGAGGGGTGTATCAACGGCCCCGGCATGGTAAATGATTTATCGGTTTTTACCCGTAAGGATATTATCATCAATTTTGTCAAAAAATATTTGCAGGTGGACCCTCCCGGTAAACCTTCTGTCTATAAAGTTTCCTTACAGCGAGATTATGAGGTGGAAGCAATATCCGCGGAACAGCCAAGTGAAGAGGAAATTCAAAAGATATTTGCCCAAATCAATAAATTTAAACCTGAAGATGAGCTCAATTGTGGTGCCTGTGGCTATTCCACCTGTCGGGAAAAGGCGATCGCTGTTTACCAGGGCATAGCAGAAGTTGAAATGTGTTTTCCCTACCTCATCGAGAGGCTGGAAAAGGTAAACAAAGAGCTTATGAATGCCCAGCAGCGGGTGGTCAGATCAGCACAGCTCGCCACGATGGGTAAGATGGCCGCCAATATTGCCCATGAGATCAATAATCCGTTAAGCGGCGTTTTAAATTATCTCAAATTTATGCAAAAGCTGATCGATTCTGATACCCTTGATTTGGAAAGATTCAAAAAATATCTCGTCACAATGGAAAAAGAGACCACGAGAGTATCCGAATTTGTCAAGGGATTGCTGGATTTTGCCAAACCGGCCGAGCCACAGATTCAAAAGGTCTCTGCAATAGCGATAATTGAGAAAACTCTTTTCATCGTTTCACATCAGGTTTCGTTGCAAAATATTAAAATTGAAAAGGAGTTTCCGAATCAGGATCTTTATATCAAAGCGGATTTTACCCAGTTACAGCAGATTTTGATCAATATGATCATAAACTCTGCTCAAGCCATGCCGAATGGTGGTTCCATTATTTTTCGGGTTAAAAAGGTTGCCGATACGGGATTTGTTCAGATCCAAATAGAGGATACGGGTGTCGGCATTTCACCGGAGCACAAGGATAAAATTTTCGAACCCTTTTTTACGACCAGAGACCATGATTCAAACATCGGCCTGGGCTTATCTACGGCATATAGCATCATTCTGATGCATGACGGTGATATTGAAGTAAAGTCGCAAGTCGGAAAAGGAACGTGTTTTATTCTTAAAATTCCAGAATTTCATGACCGATAATGCAAGGAGGATATAGCCTTATGGCTTTTAAAAGTAAAGTTTTACTTGTAGATGATGAGGAAATTATACGTGACTCTTTGTCGGAGTGGCTGGAAAGTGACGGATTTTCCGTCATAACGGCGGAAAATGGTATGGAAGCGTTGAAAAAGTATGATACCGAACAGCCTGTCGTTGCTGTTGTCGATATTAAAATGCCGGGAATGGATGGCGTTACCTTGCTCAAGAAATTAAAGGAAAAAAACAGGGAATTGCCCGTCATTATAATGACAGCTTTTGCAACAGTTGAAAATGCGGTACAATCTATGAAAGATGGTGCCTATGATTTTATTTGTAAACCATTTCCTCCTGAGAAATTATCCAATTTGCTCAGTCATATTTTGGAACACCAGGATTTACAGCGGGAAAATGTAAAGTTACAAAAAGAGAGAAAACATATCCTGCACATTGCGATTACCGCCCTGGTAAGTTTTATGGTGCTTATGGTATTGATTTATCTGTTGGCCATTCGATGATAATTGCATATGGATCAGATTGTAAAAACAATTGAAACAAAATGTAAACGCTGCTATTCCTGCATCCGCAATTGCCCGGTGAAGGCGATACGGGTGGAGAACGAGCAGGCTCATGTTATTGCCGAAAGATGTATTGCATGCGGATATTGCGTTAAGGTATGTCCTCAAAATGCGAAACAAATCAAAGATGGTGTCGAACAGACAGAAGCATTTTTGGGAGCCCCGGTAAAAACGATTGCGCTTCTGGCCCCCTCCTTTCCGGCTGCCTTTTCTGCCAAACCTCTGCAAATCATTGCCGGTTTGATTGAACTGGGTTTTTCAGAGGTTCATGAAGTAGCATTTGGTGCTGATTTGGTGGCCAATGCTTATAAATTATATCTTCAAAAACAGAAAAATCTTGTGATCAGCAGTCCCTGTCCTGCTGTTGTTAATTATATTGAAAAATACCATCCTGAGCTAATGTCCTATCTGGCTCCTATCGTTTCCCCAATGGTCGCGTTGGGGCGGGCAATCAGGGAAAAATATGATCCGAAGGCGAAGTTGGTTTTTATCGGACCCTGTATTGCCAAAAAACATGAAAAAGATGATCCTGATACAGGGCTGGTGATCGATGAAGTTTTAACTTTTGAAGAGCTGGATACGCTTTTTCAGCGGCGACATATTGTACTATCAAAACTGAAGGAAAAATTTCCGACCGGGCCGATAGCCGATGTTGGCAGAATATTTCCTGTCTCGGGTGGCTTGTTGAGAACAGGAGAGATGCAGGGAGACTTGCTGGAAAATGACATCGTTATTACCGAGGGACAGGATCGCGTCCGGGAGATATTATCCGAGGTTACCGACCATCATATCAGTGCCAAATTTCTCGACCTTTTGTTCTGCAAAGGCTGTATCAATGGTCCCAAGATGGTAAATGAACTTACCATGTTTGCCAGAAAAGAAAAAATTGTTAACTATTTACATATCATCAAAAAGGATCTCGATCATCAGAAAGCTGCGGCTGATCATGCACGCTATGACAAAACAAATCTGCAGCGCTCTTTTTCCGACCGGGCTCTTTCGGCTGCCGAGCCGACGGAACGGGATATTGAAAAAATCCTGCACCGTATTGGCAAATTTTCACCCGAAGATGAATTGAATTGTGGGGCCTGTGGATATGGTACGTGCCGCGAAAAAGCGGTTGCCGTCTTTCAGGGTTTGGCGGAGGCGGAGATGTGTCTGCCTTATATGATTGATAAATTAGAGAACATAAAAGCGGAATTGCTGCATTCAAATGAGGAATTGTCCGATTCGCTTTTACAATTATCCAAAACACAGGATCAACTGATTCAGGCGGAAAAGCTGGCCTCACTGGGGCAGCTTGCAGCGGGTGTGGCACATGAATTGAACAATCCTTTGGGCGGTATTCTGCTCTATTCCAGTCTTTTATTGGAAAAGATGGATAAAAATCATGGTTATTTCCAGGATATCAGCCAAATCCGGGACGAAACCGAGAGATGCCGAAAGATTGTACAGGGATTGCTGGATTTTGCCCGCCAAACCCGTATCAAAGTGGCCATGGTTGATCTCAACAACATCATCAAAAGTACCCTGTCGCTGGTCGTGCATCAGTCCATGTTTCACCACATCGAGATCATCAAGGATCTAGATCCGTCCATTTCCAAAGTGTACGCTGATGTTGGTCAGATGCAACAGGTGTTTTTAAATATTATACTCAATGCTGTTGAAGCCATGAAGGGAAAGGGAACCTTAACCTTAACCACCAAAAACCGGCAGGGAGAGGTTTTCGCTTCCATCAGAGACAGCGGACCGGGCATGACCGCAGATGTGATTAAAAAAATTTTTGATCCCTTCTTTACCACACGTCCCCAGGGAAAAGGAACGGGGTTGGGATTGGCCATTGCGTATGGCATTGTTCAAAAACACAGAGGTAAAATTCAGGTTAAATCTCAACCCGAAAAGGGCGCTGAATTCCAGATCGTGTTACCCGGCGCAGAAGAGTATGATCGCAAGGCGGGTGATAACCAGGTCGTATAGCCTCTGAAGGTTTAAAAAAGATTCCGGTTTACTACCAGGACAGGCACAGGAAATTGGTAAATACTTGTCGTTTATTAAAATTTCAATTATATTAATAAAACTCGATACAACCCTATAATGCGTAAGGAGGGTAACCATGGCGAAAATATTACTGGTAGATGATGATCAGGATTTTAGAACCATCAACAGAATCGTCCTTGAAAAAAACGGTTATGAGGTAGAAGAAGCCAACAATCCGGAGACAGCATGGGAAAAAATTGAAACGTACAAGCCCGATCTGATCTGTTTGGATGTGATGATGCCCACCGGCACAGAAGGTTTTCATTTTGCCTATAAACTGAGACGAAATGAAATTTCAAAAAGCATTCCGGTTCTGATGATTACGTCCATTCATGACAAGAGTGATTTTCGTTTTTCACCGGAAGAGGACGGAGACTTTTTGCCGGTGCAGGAGTTTGTTGAAAAACCAATACAGCCCCAGGAATTATTGGACAGAGTAGATGCCCTGTTGAAGAAAGACCCGATGCAAAAGCAAAAACCAAAGAATGACAGAGGTATCGGAATGAAAAAAAGTTGATTTTTTTATCTAACACGGAATGTAAACAACTATGAGCGAGAGGAAAAAAATACTTTTAGCAGATGATGATGCTGCATTTCGGGAAATAAACCGAATCATTCTGGAATCGAATGGTTACCTCGTTGACGAGGCGGATAGTGCGGATGCGGCATTGAGGAAATTGAAAAGCGAACATTTTGATTTGCTTGTACTGGATTTGATGATGGAGGACCGGGATTCCGGATTCAGGGTCGCATACGCTTTAAAAGAGGACCAAAACTTGAAGGAATTGCCGATTTTGATGTTGACCTCTGCACCGCAAAAAACAGGATTTAACTTTAGATTTTCCGAAGACAAGGACTGGATGAAAGTCGATTCCTATGCAACCAAACCGCTGGATCCCCGGGAATTGTTGGACAGAGTACATAAATTGCTTAAATAAAGGCCCCTTTTCATGCGAAACACCAGAGTACTAGTTGTTGATGATGAAGAAATTATCCGAGTCGGTTGCCAGAGAATTCTTTCCGATATGGACCTTCAAGTGGACGGTGCAGAGAACGGCCGAATTGGGCTGGAAAAGATCAGGGAAAACCCATATGATCTCGTGCTGCTCGACCTAATCATGCCCGAATTGGACGGGATGAAACTTTTGGAAAAAATACAGGCTCATGATCCTGATATTGTAGCCATCATTGTCACCGGTTTTGCCACCATAGAGAGTGCTGTAGAGGCAATGACAAAAGGCGCCTATGATTATCTCCCCAAGCCGTTTACCCCGGAAGAGTTTCGCGTTAAGGTGAACAGAGGGCTGGAAAAGCGCCGTTTGATCCTCGAAGCCCGCGAACTGCGCCGTGAGCGTGATAGAAATCTGTTGGAATTATCCAATGAGAAAACCCGTACTCATACAATTGTCAATTCCATGAGCGACGGCCTGATTGTAACCAATTGTTCCGGCCAGGTCGTGCTGATCAATCCGGTCGCTTTGAAAATGATGCGATTGAATCAAAAAGCAGTCATCGGTAAAACAGTTGATGATCTCATTCATAATGACGGACTAAAAAATCAAATCTCGGAAACCTTGGAAAAAGTGCAAAAGTCTACAAATTCCACCACGATGCAGATACAGACTAGAGACGAGCGTTTTTTGCATTCCAATATTACGCCTCTTCTGGATGAGAATCATAATTGCCTGGGCACGGTGACGGTGTTACGCGATATTACAGAAGAAAAAAAGGTGGAAAAACTAAAATCAGAATTTGTTCGCCTTGTTGCCCATGAACTCAAAGCACCGCTGGGTGCTATAGATGGCTATTTGAATCTGATTCTTGAAGGCTATATCAGCGATACGTTACAGGTAGATGACATGATTCGCAAGTCCCGCAATAAAGCCAAAGCATTGCTGAATCTGATAAATGATTTACTGGATTTATCCCGAACAGAAAAGACTGAAATATCCAAAACCAAAACAACGATTGATATCTGTACCATTCTACATGAAACGGTGAATTTTTTTGAAAATGAAGCTAAAGAAAAAAAACTGGATTTGCAGTTCGGCTGTGATAAAAATCTTCCTGCTATTCAGGGCATCGATGAGGAAATCTCCCGTCTTTTTTCCAATCTTATCAGCAATGCCATCAAATATACGCCGGAAGGAGGAGTTGTTTCTGTGTCGGCAAAAATGAATGACGGCTATCTTGCGGTTGCTGTACAAGACACGGGAATAGGTATTTCCCAAGAAGATCAGAAAAATATTTTTGAAGAATTTTATCGTTCCAATAATGCTGTAACGAGAAAAATTTCCGGAACCGGTCTTGGATTATCGATTGCCAAAAAGATTGCGGATAATCACAACGGATACCTGGAACTGTTAAGTGAAGAGGGAAAGGGATCGACCTTTCGCGTATTCCTGCCTGTAAAAAAAGATTAATCAAGAGTCTGCCATGCGTGAACTTTCACTTCATATCCTGGATATAGCTATGAATGCCATTGAAGCCCAAGCAAGCAGGCTTGTTATATCGATAGAGGAACGGAAGAGCGAAAATTATTTACGTATACGGTTGAGAGATAACGGTAAAGGTATACCCAAAGATCTTTTAGAAACCATTTCCGATCCTTTTACCACCTCTCGTAAGGAGAGAACCGTGGGGCTTGGAATTCCGCTTTTAAAGCAGGCTGCCATTTCGTGTAACGGGCACTTTAATATACAGTCGATACGGGGCAGAGGAACCGAACTGGATATAGGATTTGTAATGAATCATGTGAACCGCGCTCCAATGGGAGATATTGAGGATACCATCGTCAATATCGCTATTTGTTCAACCGATATTCATCTGGCATATTTACACCAAACGGACTTTGCCCGTTTATTATTTGATTCCTACTGGATTTTTGCCCGCATGGAGGATAACGAATGTGTAAAATATCAGCTCGGTCGTCCCCTTAAGGAATACTTGCAGCAAGAGCTAAAACGCATTCAATCGGAAATTTAAGGGAGAGTACGTTTGCACGAAATGTCTATTATGCAGAGTTTGTTCAAGATCCTCGTTGAAAAAGCAAAAGCGGCAAAAGCGCAGAGGATTCGTTCTGTTACCCTTCGAATCGGCAGATTATCCGGCATTGAGGCGGATTTGCTATCCACGGCATTTCAGGTGGTTTCAAAAGAGACGATGGCTGAGGGGGCAGAGTTAAAAGTTGTCACCAGTCCTTTTCAAATCAAATGCAAACAATGCAACGCTTTGTTCAAAAGCAGTGACAGACTTTTATTCGAGTGCCCGGAATGCGGCAGCAAGGATGTTCAGGTCGAACCAGATGATGACCTAATGGTGGAGAATATGGAGGTAGAAATTGCAAGTTCCGATTTATGAGAATATATTAAAGTCAAATGATTACCTGGCTGAGGAGAATCAAGACCTTTTTAACCGGGAACGGGTTTTTGTGGTTGGGATCCTGGGATCACCGGGAGCAGGGAAAACCACCTTGTTGGAAAAAACAATTTCCGCTTTGAAGAATGTAAATCTTCGCCCGGCTGTTCTGGTTGGAGATCTCGCTACGTCGCGTGATGCCGAACGCATACAGCAGCATGGCATTCCCTGTGCCCAACTGACGACCGGGGGAGCCTGTCATCTGGAGGCGCAACAAGTCAATAAGGCCTTGAAGGATTTTGATCTTAAAACCATTGATATTCTTTTTATTGAAAATGTCGGTAATCTTGTCTGTCCAACCGGATTCAAATTGGGTGAGCATATCCGCACGGTAGTCTTTAGCATTCCGGAAGGTGATGAGAAAGTGGAAAAATATCCTGCAACATTTCAGAAAGCCGATTGTATAATTTTAAACAAGATCGATTATTTGACATTGCAGTCGTTTGATGTTGAAAAACCGAAACGAGAGGCATATGCATTAAATCCTGATCTTGTTTGGATAAATTGTTCATGTGCTACCGGAGAAGGTATTGAAGAGTGGATAAATTACCTCAAAACGGCAAGAGAGAAACGATTGAACGAAAACGGTTGATCATATCCGGCACGGTACAGGGTGTCGGCTTTCGTCCGTTTGTTTACCGCCTGGCAAAGCGATACAATCTCTGTGGATTTATTGCCAACCGTTCCTCTGATGTAATCATAGATATAGAAAGTAAAAACGGCGGTAGTGAAAAATTTCTCCTGGCTTTGCGCGAAGAACTTCCGGCAGTGGCTCATATCTCGAGTTTGGACATTCAATCTCTACAGCCGCTTGGTTATACGGATTTTATAATTCGCGAGAGTGCCCTAACGAAATCCTTTGCTCCCAATATTCCTCCGGATATTACTCTTTGCGAGGACTGCCTGCGGGAATTGTTTACACCTTCTGACAGACGATATCTCTATCCTTTCATTAATTGTACAAATTGCGGGCCCCGTTTTACCATTACCGCCCGGTTACCATATGATCGCTGCAACACTTCGATGAACTCTTTCCAAATGTGTCCGCAGTGCCAACGGGAATATGATGATCCATTGAGCAGACGATTCCATGCCCAGCCGAATGCCTGTCCGCTTTGCGGTCCGGGGCTCAAGCTCGTCGACGCCGGGGGCAACAGAGTAGATATCGATCACTCGTTGACTGTTATCGCTGCTTTGTTGAACGAAGGTAAGATTTTGGCCATTCGCGCCCTTGGTGGATTTCAACTGGTTGTGGATGCTAAAAATCAGCAAGCGGTGGAAAGATTGCGGACGAGGAAGCATCGCTGGAAAAAGCCGTTTGCAGTAATGCTGCGAGATATAAATACAATCCTCAAGTTTTGTGTGCTCAGTGAGGATGAACAGAATTATCTCGAAAGCAAGGCACGCCCCATTCTTATCGTCAAAATGAAACAAAACGATTTTCTTGCAGATGCCGTCTCGCCACAGGATCTTTTTTGCGGCGTTATGCTGCCCTATACCCCTTTACATCATTTGCTTCTGCGCCACCTGGATGCCCTGGTAATGACCTCGGGAAACTTGTCTGACGAGCCAATTGTCATTGATAATCAACAGGCTCTCGACCGTCTGGGAAAGATTGCAGATTATATTTTATTACATGACAGAGAAATTCTAAGCCGCTGTGATGATTCGGTGGTGCGCCTAATCGATAAAACTCCCTTGTACATCCGTCGTGCCCGGGGGTATGTGCCTCAAGCTGTTCCTCTGACCGCAAAATGGCCTGCTATCCTTGCTGTTGGTGCCGACCTGAAAAACACAGTCTGTATGATACAGGGAAATAAAGCCTATCCGAGTCAACATGTCGGCGATCTGGATGCTGTCTCCAGCCAGATTTTTTTTCGAGAAACCATTCATCAGACAAAACAGATGCTGAAAACAGAGCCTCTTGTGATTGCACATGATATGCATCCCGGCTACTTTTCGAGTCGCTGGGCGCGAAAACAACCAAAGTCATTCGGTGTCCAGCATCATCATGCCCACATCGCTTCTTGTCTGGCGGAAAATCAGGCCGATGAACGGGTTATCGGTTTTGCTTTTGATGGAACCGGATTTGGTACGGATGGAGCGATATGGGGAGGAGAAGTTTTGCTGGCCGATTGTTCCCGCTTTCAGCGCATCGCGCATCTCGATTATACACCCCTGCCGGGAGGGGATAGCGGCGTAAAGGAGCCCTGGAGAATGGCGGTTTCCCATTTTGCCGCCCAGGAAAACGGTCCGGTCAACGAAACAATGCTGGCACAGATTCTGGGGATGAACGAAATGAAGATAAATGCGGTCTGGCGCATGGTACAATCCGGATTCAACTGCATCCCCACTTCAAGCATGGGGCGATTGTTCGATGCTGTTGCGGCGTTGCTTAATGTGTGCAAATTCAATAACTATGAAGGACAGGCTGCAATAGATCTCGAAAAATCTATGTACCGTTTTTTTCCGGATATTCTCGAGTCGGAAAAATCAATTTCTTCACTGTCCCTTCCCTTTTGTATTGATGATGGCGGCCGGGATTACCGGGTCAGGACCCGGGATGTCATGAATTCGATTGTTGAACATCTGTTGAACAAACAGCCCGTGGCGGAAATAGCCTTCGGATTTCACCGGTCGCTGGTCATGATTTTTACTCAACTGGCTGAAATATTGCGAGAAAAATACCATATCAACAAAGTCGTCCTGAGTGGTGGTTGTTTTCAAAATTATTATTTGAATAAAATGTTTAACCAAAAACTGCGACAACATGGTTTTACCGTCCTGAACCATCGGATTGTGCCTCCAAATGACGGGGGCATATCGCTCGGGCAAGCTGTGGTCGCAGCGATGAACCTTGATAATTAGAGGCCTTTATGTGTCTAGGAATCCCCATGAAAATCATCTCCATCGACGGTGATGAAGCTGTTGCACAAGTGGAAGGTGTGAAACGCACAGTCCAGCTTAATCTAATCGATAATATAGGCGTTGGTGATTATGTTCTTGTGCATGCAGGATTTGCGATTGAGAAAATGGATGCCACGGCAGCGCAGGAATCTATCAAATTGAGAAAGGATTACGGTATTTCTACCTTGTGATCGAATAAATGAAGGCTGAAATTCAAAAAATTGTAGATGAGATTCATACCGAATGCGGAGAGGAGCCCATCCGCCTGATGGAGGTATGCGGAACCCATACCATGGCTATACACCGGTACGGGTTGCGGTCAATGCTGCCATCGAATCTGCAACTGGTCTCCGGTCCCGGCTGCCCTGTATGCGTGACGCCGATTCATTTCATCGATGCGGTTTTACAGCTGGCCACTCGGGATGATACCGTAATTTGCACCTTTGGAGACTTGATACGGGTTCCGGGAAGCTCAGCCAGCCTTGAGAGTGAAAAAATGAACGGACATCAGGTGCGTGTGGTTTACTCTCCGGTTGATGCGTTGAGAATGGCAATAAGAGACAAGCATCTTCATTATATTTTTATCGGTGTTGGATTCGAAACCACTGCTCCGGCTGTTGCTGCTGTCATTGAAATGGCCAGGGAAAACAAGGTAACCAATTTTTCGGTGGCTTGTGCCCATAAAACCATGCCGGAAGCATTGAAGCGCCTGGCCGCGGACCGTCAGATACAAATTCAGGGTTTGATCTGTCCGGGGCATGTCAGTGCTATCATTGGCATTCAGGCTTATGAATGGCTGGCCAAGCATCATAATATTGCCTGTGTGGTTTCCGGTTTTGATCCGGGTGATATACTTGTTTCCGTCTTGATGCTTTGTCGGCAAATCAAGAGAAACGAATGTGTTGCCGGGATACAATACGACCGCGTGGTTAAAGCGATAGGAAATACAAAAGCTCTGGCACTAATGCATCGGGTCTTTGAACCGTGTGATTCAGAGTGGCGTGGTTTGGGCATGATTCCTGCCAGTGGCCTGGCAATCAAATCCGGGTTCAGGCGTTTTGATGCTCTTTACCGATTTCCGGTTAAAGTGAAAAAATCCCCGACCCCTTCCGGTTGTATTTGCGGAGATATTCTGAAGGGTATAAAAACACCCCTGCAATGCGGTTTGTTTGCCAAAGAGTGCCGGCCCGACTCACCCATCGGAGCTTGTATGGTATCGAGCGAAGGTACATGTGCCGCTTTTTTTAAATATCAGGTTGTGAAATCTTGTGCTTAACGGCTATCCTGAATGGAATTTTAAAACGATTTTAACGGTTTAAATGGTTACATGAAAAATAACACCAAAATAAGAAAAAGCCATGGTAGTGGCGGGCAACAAAGTCATGATTTGCTGGAGAATGTTTTTATTCCTCACTTTCGCAATTCATATTTGAGTGATCTCGAAGACAGTGCTGTTTTAGAAGGGTGGAACGGAAATATTGCTTTTACAACCGATTCCTATGTTGTAGATCCGTTGCAGTTTCCCGGCGGGGATATTGGTAAACTCGCTGTCTCCGGTACCATCAATGACCTGGCGGTTCGGGGAGCGAAACCATTGTACCTTACCGCTGGTTTTATTTTGGAAGAAGGATTGGAAATATCTGTTTTGGACAATATCGTCCGGTCTATGGCTGAAACGTCGAAACAGAGCGGCGTAAAAATCGTCGCCGGCGATACAAAGGTGGTTTCCAGAGGATCGGCTGACAAACTGTTCATCAATACTGCCGGTATCGGTTCGGTGCCGGAAAATTTGAAACTGGGTGCAAAGTATATCGAACCCGGAGACGAGATCATCATCAACGGTAATATCGGCGACCATGGGCTGGCCGTATTGCTGGCCAGGGAAGATTTTGGACTGATAACCGATATCGAATCGGATGTAAATCCGTTATCGTCCTTGATTCGCAAGGTGCTGGATGCAGATGTAAAACTCCATGCCATGAGGGATCCAACGCGCGGAGGTTTGGCTTCGACTTTGAATGAGATAGCGCAGCTCCGGAGCGTGGATATGTACATCGACGAAGATCATATCCCGATTTCAGATACAGTTGAATCTGTTTGCCAGTTATTGGGATTGGATCCTTTCTCCATTGCCAATGAAGGCAAGGCGTTGTTTTTTGTCGCCCCGGATGATTGTGGGCGGCTTTTACAGATACTTGGATCACAGCCTTTGGGTGTGCATGCAGCAAGAATAGGTACTGTAAGAGCCGGTAACGGCCAGGTCGTTTTAAATACCCGAATCGGGGGCAACCGCCTGATTGATATGCCGCTCGGTGAATTATTACCGCGTATATGTTAACGCATTCATAAAAAAAGGAGTCAAAAAATGGCTAATTTATTCCTCGCAAGCGAAATACTTGAAATCAATGTAGAAGAAGAACGCAATGGTGCTGCTTTCTATACGGCTCTGGCGGAAAAAAGCAAGAACAAGCTCGTAAAATCAACCGCAGAAGATATTGCCAGCCAGGAAAAAATGCATGAAAAGCGTTTTCAAGACCTTCTTGGCCGTGTTGAGCACCGGGAATCGGAAGAGCAGTATCCCGGTGAATTTAATGCCTATATCGATGCCCTGAAAGGCAACCGGATTTTTAATGATCCCGCCCATGCTGAAGAAACCGCCAAAAATGTTTCTGATGTCGATGCACTACAGTTGGCGTTAAAAACCGAATATGCCACCCTGAAATTACTGCGAGAATTACGCCGGCATATAGATAAAGGCGAGGTTCAATACGTCGATTTGACCATTGAAGAAGAAGAAGCTCATGTCAATCAGTTGAATCAGTTGTTGGAGAAACTCTAAGGCAGCACTTGCAAGTTTGCCGATATTTGATTATTTTGCACCCTCAACAGCATGTCTTTCAACAGGAGAAACTGACAAATGAAAAACTATGCCTGTGTTTTCATCCTGCTTTTTTTTGCGAGTCTGGCATTTGCGCAACCCCGTTTTCAATTCGGCGCTTCTTTTGCGGTGGGTGTTCCGCAGAATGATTTCAGAGACAACATTGATAATAATGGTTACGGCATGAAGGGACATTTTGCCTATAACCTGCCCCGAACCCCCTTTTGGTTAGGTGGCCAGGTCGGTTTTTTAATTTATGGGCATGAAGCACGTAAAGAAGCGTTTAGCAGTACGATTCCGGATGTGACTGTGGATGTCAATACCAATTACAGTATTCTTTTGGGTCATCTGATGTTGCGGGTGCAATCTCCCGTCGGTTCTGTTCGACCCTATCTGGATGGTTTACTGGGATTTAATTATTTTTCCACTACCACTGATATCGAGAGTGAAGACTGGATCGATAACGACAACGACAGCCGCATAGCCAGTTCCACCAATCAGTCCGATATGGCGTTCAGTTATGGTGCCGGCGGCGGCGTTATGATCCGTGTCTGGCATGAGGTGGATAAGAAGAAGAATACAACCCTTGCAGCCGTCTTTGTTGACGCCGGTGTCCAATATATTCGGGGAAATGAAGCGGAGTATCTCAAAAAAGGCTCCCGCTGGGTTGATGAGAATAATAGAGTGAACTGGCAGGTCTATAAATCGACAACGGATTTAATTCAAGTGAATGTTGGTGTTTCTTTTGCGTTTTGATGATGAATGATTTTTACAATGGTTTTGATTTCGCATGCCTCGAACGTCAGCGGCTTGATGAAATTCGTACGCCTTTTCAGAAGGATCGGGACAGGATTCTTTACACCTCGGCCTTTAGACGTCTGCAGGCGAAAACGCAGGTATTTATTTCGGGGGAATATGATTTTTACCGAACCCGGCTGACCCATTCCCTCGAGGTGGCCCAGATCGGCAGATCGATTTGCCATTATTTACAGCACGAGAGCGACTTTCTCGGTGTCCATTTTTATGTCGACTCGGATCTCGTTGAAGCGGTCTGTCTCTCACATGATTTAGGGCATCCGCCTTTTGGGCATGCGGGCGAGAAGAGTCTCCATGGCCTCATGAACGCGTTTGGCGGTTTTGAAGGCAACGCACAAACCTTGCGCATTATCAGCGAAATCATCTACAGCGATACCGTCAACCGAAAGGGAATGAATCCAACGCGAGCTTTTTTAGATGGTATTATGAAATATAAATCGTTATTTTCGGCCCTCGTCAACCCCTCCAATCATTTTTTATACGATGATCAAGAGGCTTATCTTGATTTTATTTTTTCCGGAAGGGTTTTTCCCAAAGACAAAGACCGCGACACGTTTCGCAGCATCGAATGCCAGATCATGGATTGGGCGGATGACACTGCCTATTCCATAAACGATATTGTCGATGGAATCAGCGCCGGCTTTTTGACACTGGAAAATATCGAACGATGGGGACAAGATCAGGCGTTGAGCCGCGATCAGAGTGAACATCTGATCAATATCACCCGTTTTATCAGGGAAAATCGGGTAAGCCGGGCTTTTGCCTTTCAAATCGGTGAATTTATCCGTGCCTGCCATTTGGAAAAATGGCAAAACTTTATGAGCGATCTGAGCAACCGCTATTCCTACAAACTTTGCATAGACCCGGAAATTCAGCAACGATGTAAAATGTATAAAAAATTATCCTATGATCTCGTTTTTACCTCGCCGCAAATTTATCAACTCGAACATAAAGAAGACCGTATATTGCGGGAACTGTTTACTATTTATTTCGATAATTATTGTGATAAAACGTCCACGAGGCGCGTTTTGTTACCCTCTGTTTACGAAAAAATTTTTTCCGGCCTATCAGACAAGGGCCAGATTGCAAGAACTATATGCGATTATATATCAGCTATGAGCGATGGTTTTGCCATCCGCACCTACAAGCGCCTGATGGATCCAGACTATGGCTCTATTATTGATTTTGTTTAGAATAATCCCTTAATCTCACCGCTTTCCATATCAATATTGACATCCATATATGTTCCGTAGAGGTTCAGATAGCGTTCGTCCAGACCAATTTTGTCTGCGAGGGTTTCGATAGCATTCAGGCTGGCCCGCTGGGCAATATCCAGGTCACTCGGTGTCTTGTTCATCATAACCTCCCGCTCGAAATAAATTATTTTGATTCCCCCCGGGAAAAGGGCTGATCGGAAAAATAGTAAATATTTGTGAGCCAGCTGAAAACAAAATCTTCTAACTGATCAAATGGCGAGTCTACTTTTGATTGTTGTCGTCCGCGGTAAGGTTCATTGGGTTCAATAGGTGATCTGGTAGAGCGGTGAGTTGAAAGGGTAACCGTCGGTTGCGTTTTGGCTTCATCGAGCTGGTGGTCATACGCCTTGCGTTTTTCCGGGCAGCTCAGCGTTTGATAGGCGTCCTGAACCTCTAGAAAGGGATTGCGATCCTCGCCATAGTGATCGGGGTGTAAAATTTTTGCACGATGACGATATGCAGCCTTTATTTGCTCCTGGGTTGCATTTCTCGGAATCCCGAGTATAACATAATAATTTTTGGGCATTACAACTCCGTTGGATCATTTTCTGATTATTAAAATACCAAGCATTTCTTTTTTTGTCAAGTTTATTTCTTGTTGCTTTATACCGATTGGTTAATTGCTGGTATAAATATTGCATATTTGCTGTCAGGCGACCTGGAAAGTTGTTAAAACATTAAAAAACAACATCGGTTTATGATGAGATCACCAAATTGGCCGTTATATGCCATAATTTATCAGGTGATGTAAACAGAGGAGATAAAATTCATGGGAAAGACAGCAACTCTTTTGGTCATTTATCTTGTTTGGGCAGGCCTGGTATCAGCACAAATGATTGTGCGAGATGGCGATAATCCCTCAAAAGAATACATGCGCGTAACCAAAGCAGGTAATGTTGGCATTGGCGTAACAGAACCCGGTGCAACCTTACAAATATATGGAACAAATGATTCTCTTCATGTGGGTGGATTTTATGGCAGCAGTGAGAGCGAAATCATCACCAGAGCCGGTATTGCCGTCAGGGTACCGACCATCACCATGAGCCAAAATATCGGTTACTTTATCGATACGCACACGGGGGTCTATGCCACTGTTGAAGCTCCGGATGTGAATGATCTCTACATGAACAATGCTGCAATGACTGCGCATATCTATAGATCCGGTTCCAATCATCTGGCGATGCGGTCGCAGCTCGGCGTCTACAATTGGGAACCCAATAATGAAAATCCGCTGATGATGCAAAAAAATCTTTACGGGGCTCAATCTGTGCTGGATGCTGATGAAATACAAATCGATATCGGGTCCTTATCCGATGGTAAGGCTGTTGCTATGATGGCAACCGTTAACGGCAACAAGGAACCCTATGGTCCATTTGATAATGTATTTGCTTTTGCGGCCCTGGGAGCAAAATCCCTTTTTATGGATAAAGTCGGAATTGGTAACAGCTGGAGTTGGTCTCCGCAATTTGAACTCGATGTCGATGGTGATATCCGTGCTACCGGCAGCGTTTACTATGGTGCGGGTGCCGGGACACCGTATACCAAACCTGATTATGTTTTTTCCGAAGGTTATGATAAACTCGGGCTGGATGAAATTGAAAAATTCATAGAGAAGAACCATCACCTGCCCTGGGCAACGCCCGCAGACGAGGAAGATAAAAATCTTATCGATATGACCAGAATGTCATTCGAGACCCTCGAAACTGTGGAAAATCTCCAATTGCAAATTCTTGGCCTCAACAAGCGCATTAAAGAGCTCGAGCGTCAGAACGCACGTTTATTGGAAAAAGAGAAATAAACAAATAAACAAAAATCCCCGTACTGTATCTCTGAATTTAACCTGTCATCCGCAGATTTCGAAACTGAATTGTAGTTGGCGAAATCTGGGTTGATAGGTCCTTTATTTTTCCTTCCGTTTTTTTAACACTCAACTCCTGTAGCTTATGCGTTAGGACCGCATCCCAACGAACGAACCACTTTTAATTTCGTTTTGATACAACATGTTAAATGTTGGAACAGTTGTACAGCGGCTATCGGGATTTGCCCGAAAAACGGAAAACAGGCCACAAGATGCCAGGCTGTTTTTATTGTATTTATTGTTCGCTTTTAAGAAGAATTTTACTGCTTTTTTTCTCTCCTGCTTTTTCTGCTCCCGGCCTGGTTATTGCAACATAGGCGTCGGAGAATTCTATCAATGGATGTGCCCAATTTAAGTGATTAATCTGAACGAATGGAGTCCCGGGAGTGTCTGTAAAAAAATATCTCATAGCTGTCATTACTCTTTTTCTATTGTGTTCACAGGGATTTGCCGCTGACTATCCTGTCCATCAGAAATTGATTTTTCAGCACAAACTGGATGGTGAAATCGATACGGATATCGTCAAAATAGAAAATCTGAATGGTGATTTTATCTCAGGTCAGGGCTGGCAGTCCAGGGCCATTGATAGCCGCTTGCTTGTGAAGATGAAGGATTATCTTCCCTTTGAAGGCACGCTTGAAGTAAAAGTGACCAATGTTCGTATATCCAATCTGGATAATGACTGGGTTCCGGTTTCGATTTGGTCTGATCCGGGAGGATTTTACTACAATGTAGATGGCACCTCTTCAGCTTATGCCACCTTTAAAACAGAACCGAAATATATCGAAAACGGCCAGCTCTTCTGGAAAATTGTATCCACTCCGTTTGCCTTTGAACCGGGTGGTGGGTTGGGATACATGCGCACTGAATCCGGTTTTGCCGAACAGGCTTATGATCCGCAACAAACCTACACCTTTAAAATCGTCTGGACACAGGGAAAAGTTTATATGATTCTGGATAATTACGTGGGTGAGTTGAGCAACAAAGGCAATCCCGGCTGGGTAGAGCCATATTATTACATTTTGATCGGAGATGATCATACCAATGCATATAAATCCCTGTACGGGGCAAAATTTTCGGATTTAAAGCTTTATATCCCGGATGCGCAGGTCTCGTTCCAGAGCCGGTCGCGTTCTTCATATTTTGATGTCGATACCCTGGCGGGTGCACAATCGGTTTCTATCGCCGACGTCAACGCCGATGGACGGGATGATATTTATGTTTCCTATTGTAACTCTATCCGGAACCACTCTGACCTTCTCTTTGTACAGAGCGGTGAAGGAACCTTTACAGAACAATCACAAGCGCTGAATCTGCAAAATTCAGACTGTTCGGGCGCCGCTGTTTTTGCGGATTTCAATCAGGATGGCCTTCTTGATCTATTTCGAAGTCGAAAAGATGCCTCGAATCAACTGATGATTCAGCAATTCGATAAACGTTTTAATGATGAATCTTCCCAACGGGGTATCTCACAACAGAACAATCTAAGCCAGGGTGTTGTGGCTTTTGATTCCGATCGCGATGGCGATACGGATATTTTTGTTTTGAATGCTGTCTATGCGCCCGAGTATTATATCAACCAGGGAGATGCTCAATTCGTACTCGAGGATCGCGGCACCAGCTCAATTCGCGCTACCAGTAGTCAGTATTTTACCTCGGTTACAGATGTTGATGTCAATCAGGATGGTGCCACCGATCTCTTCCTGGCCCGACGCAATGCCCCTTGTGTTCTTCTTGTTAATAATGGTCTGGGTGAATTCACGGACCAGGCGGAAGCATTTAATTTAGATATTACGGCCAAAGTGAACAGCCCCGTTTTTGCAGACTATGATAACGATGGTGACCTGGATCTCTTTTTACCACAAGGTTATGATGTTACCGAACCGGCGCCACACCTGCTTGTTTATGAAAATCAAAATAATCAAACTTTTGTCAATAAGAGTCAGGAAATCGGTATTGTCACCGATGCTTATGCCGTCTATCCGGGAGATTTTAATAATGATTCTTTTGTCGATATTTATATTTTAAAGAGTGATCAAAATTATAATAATAATTATTCGCAGATCTATTTGAATAACGGTGATGGTTCTTTTACCCCGGAGCCGGGTACGGGTGCAGAAGTCATTTTCGCTGATGGCCGGGGAGGCGCAGCTGCAGACCTGAACAAGGATGGGTGGATTGATTTGGTCGGTGTCGCCAATGGGGGATATTATGGCACCAACAGACGTGAGTATGGCAGAAACCACCTCCTGGTCAATAATAGTCAAAACAACAACCATTATTTGCTGGTTGAAATTGTCGACGATCAGAATCGCCGAACCGGTTTGGGGAGCAAGATTTGGATCTACCAACCCGGTCATCTCAACAGCAGCGATCATATTTTGGGATTCCGGTCTATTTCGGCCAGTCAGGGATATAACAGCCAGAGCTCTTGCTTGCAGCATTTTGGTTTGGGCGAGTTTGCCCTTTGCGATATGAAGGTACAATTTGATAACGGCTTGATATCTCAATATACGGGTGTAGATGCGGATCAAATAGTTTCGATTGTTGAAAAAAAATCCGAACCCGCACGAATAGTGCGTATTTCATCAGCCAGTCAACAGGGTCAGGCCGGCCAGCCTCTGGATGCACTCCTACGGGTTCGTGTCTTTGATGACAGAGACAACCCGCTCCCTGGTTTTTCTGTTAAATTTTCGATCCTCCAGGGAAATGGTTCTCTTGGTCCGGATAATTTATCTTCGGTATATGTAACCACAAATGAGGACGGGTATGCTGAAACAGAATGGACGATGGGTACAATAGCGGGTAGAACCGAGTCGGCTAAAGCCGAGGCGTTTCATCTGCAAAATGAATTAAGTGGTTCACCGATTTTGTTCTCTGCATTTGTTAATGTGGGTCCGGAAAAAGTAGTGGAGCGAAGATCGCCGGAAGATCAAACCGGTACCGGAAACCGTCCGCTTTCAGATTCAGTAAAGGTATTTGTTCATGATGGATTTGGTAATCCGCATGAGAATCTTTCTGTTGTTTACCAGGTGCTCGGTGGGGGTGGAAATATTGACGGTGCTTCTCAAAAAACGGTATTCACCAACTCGGCTGGTATTGCAGCTGTAGACTGGACTCTCGGTCCAAACAGTGGCGTTCGGGCCCATAGTCTGGGAGCAAGTGTGACCGATGCGGGTCCGGGGGTGGTTTTTTATGCAACATCCACGTCCGGTCCGCCTGCTCAAATCATCAAAGTGAGCGGCGATGGTCAGAGTGGTACTGTGGGTTCCGAGCTGGATGATCCTTTTGTTGTCCAGCTTTTGGATGAAAGCGGTTTGCCCTGTTCCGGCTATCCAATACAATTTTCCGTTACCAGTACGGAAGGATTGATATCGAATGCCAAACAAAAAAGTATCAGTACCGATAGTGATGGCAAAGCCTCTATCGTTTTAACGCTGGGAGAACGGGCCGGCGTCAACAATCACAGCGTGGCGGCGTCGATTAATGAGCTCGGTACGGAAATTGTCTTTACGGCTTCATCAGATGCCGATAGTCCTTATCATTTATCCAAGGCCGGAGGGGATATGCAGGCAGCTCATGCGGGAGCAACGCTACCCAATCCGGTTTCGGTTCAGGTAACAGACCAGTACGGTAATCCGGTACAGGGTCAGATTGTTGTCTTTAGCGGCATAGAGGATGTTCTGGTTGATGGTACCGGCAGCAGCGAGCGCATAACCGATAGTTTTGGCATCGCCACAGTGCAGGTTAAACTGGGAAATGAATTTGGAACTCAGTCGCTTCTGGCAGAATCCTGGTTTGGCGGATATGAACTCGAAGGGTCTCCCTTACAATTTTCTGCTATCGCCTCTTCGGCTCCCACTGCACTAATCACCATGTCACCTGATAGCCTGATTGCGCTGACATCACAACCGCTTTCAGAACCGGTTCGCGTTAAGGTTGTTGATAGTTTTGGCTATCCGGTTTCTTCCCATCCGGTTAAATTTCTAGTGAGACAGGGATCGGCTTTGTTGAACGGAGATGTTGAAGAAATCGTGATGACCGACCATGAAGGTGTTGCATCGATCATACCGAAAGTGGGAAATGAAACCGGCCGTTGGAGTACTATTTTTGAAGCTCAATCCTTTAATCATCTGGGAGCGCCACTGGCTAACTCGCCATTAAAATTTTATGTATCCGTAAAAAACAGCATGGCTCAGGCCATCTCCCTTGTCAGCGGCAGCGGTCAGATGCAACAGGCCGGCAATGTTTTGCCGCATCCCTTAAAAGTTAAAGTGGTCGATGCCCAAAACAAGCCAATTCCCGGCCATCCCGTTACGTTCTCGGTCATATCCGGCGGCGGTAAAATAGGTAATGAAAAAAAGAGCCAGCTGGATGTATTTACGGATATTGAAGGGATTGCCTCTGTGATCTATCAGCTTGGGCCTGTAATCGGAAATGATGTGCATGTTGTGCGCGTGACCGCTGATAACGGGTTAGATCCCCTGAACGGTTCCGGCTTGAAATTTTACGCCAGCGCCCCTTACGGGCATGTGGACCTTTCGACTTGTTCCATAACGGCGACGACACCTGTTCGCGCAGATGGGGTGGAACAATGCCGGATTGAAGTAACTCTGGTCGATTCTTTGGGAAATCCGGTGCCCAACAAGGAGATCCGGCTGCAGATCAGTGGAGAGAACAACCTTCTGTCTGATCCGATTGCCCCAACGGATATGAGCGGCAAAACGACGGCAACGCTTCGCTCTACCCGTGTCGGCAAAAAGGTGATTCAGGTAAGTATCGGCGAGAATAAAGTTCTTGATCAAAAAAGTACGGTCAATTTTTATGCGGGGCCGCCAAGTGAGCTTTATATTTTAGCCGGCAACAATCAGAATGGTGCTATCAATAGCAGATTGGAAAATCCACTCGTTGTTCGCGTCGTCGATATCTTTGGAAATCCGATTTCAGATATTCCTGTGTTTTTTGATCCTCTTCCTGCAGCGGGTTATATCCTGGAGGATCAACCCGTCGTCAGTGACTCGGCCGGCACTTGCCGCGTGTCCTGGGTACTCGGTTCCAGTATCGGGGAGCAGAAGACAGTTGTTCGGGTGGAAGGCCTAACCCAGGTTCAAACATTCAAAGCTTACGTCCAAACGCCGACCGACAAGAACATATCCATCATTAAAGGGGATGAACAATTTTCAATACCCAACCAGCCCTTTGCCGATTCTTTAATCGTTCAGGTCGTGGCGCAGGAGTCAGCGCCTCTGGCAGGCATAGCCGTTGACTTTATGGTGTTACAGGGCGATGTATCCCTGGAGATTGCAAAGGACACAACCGATATGCACGGATATGCGCGGTCATTTTTACGCGCCAGAGGTCAGATCGGTCCGGTAAAAGTGCGCGCCTCCATAGATGCAGAACGTCAGGTCGTGTTCAATTGTGCAATAGCGAATACCCAGCCGGATAGCATGTTTCTATTGTTTGGAAATAATCCGGCGGCACGTGTAAATGATACTGTTTCACCACTGGCGGTTAAAGTGGTTGATCGACTCAATAGTCCGGTACCGAATGTCCCGGTTACTTTTGTAAGTGAATCAGAAGATGGAACCGTTATTCCTGAACAACCGGTTAAAACCAACAGTAATGGTCAGGCATTCGTGAGCGTCAAGCTGGGGACCGCAGCCAAAGTATATCATTTTCGGGCGCAGAACACCTCTTTAAAGGGGTCTCCGGTTTTGTTTTCTATAGATGCCATGCCTGACAAGGTTTTTGAGTTTGAGAAAATCGCTGGTGACAGACAAACCGCACGGGGAAAAGAAATTTTGAAAGATTCGCTAAAGGTTAAGGTAACCGACCAGCATGGAAATGGGGTGCCTGCGGTTCCGGTTCTCTTTAATCCCCGTTTTAATGCTGGCGAAATTTTGGGGGGAAACCTGGTTAATACCGATGCTGGCGGAGTTGCCGCCTGTCAGTGGAGACTGGGTACCGATGGGACTCAAAGTGTGACGGTTACAACTGACTCGTTACCAGCCAAATCACTTCAGTTTACCGCCAATCTGCAATCCAATTTGCCGCCACAAATTTCAGCTCTGTCCGACACCTTTGTAACCGTCGGTCAAACTTTAATGTTTCAGATTCTGGCGAGTGATCCCGAAAATCAGGATTTGACATTGTCTGCGCGTCATTTACCGCAACATGCTCATTTTGATTCCCTAAATCACTTTTACTTTGTCTGGAAGCCGTCGATCGATCAACTGGGTACGCATATGGTTGATTTTACTGCAACGGATATCAATGGAGGCACCTCCAGCCACCGTGTTCAAATCGATGTGATCGCTCAAAATCATTTCCCCGTACTGAATGCGTGGTCACCTGAAGATATTTACTTGCGCGTCGGTTATTTTCAGGAACTAAAATTCCTTGTAAATGCCATTGATCCCGATAACGACAAACTCGAGCATTCCTGGTTTCGCGACGATGTGCTTATTCAGAAAAATGGGGGTCAGCTCGTCCTCTACACAAATACCAGCTACCCGAAGGAATTTTGTATTCGTTTGCAAATCAGCGACGGCAAAAACACCATCGCCCATACCTGGCATGTGGTGCTGGACGAGACGATAACAGCGGTGGAGCTTGAATCCTTTAATGCCGGATTTGAGTATGGAACCGTGACCCTGAACTGGAAGACAGGTGATACCAGGGGATTGGTTGGTTTTAATATTTACATGAGTGAAAATGCTACCGGTAGCTTTAGAAAATTAAATTCCACTATTATCCCTGTCCGAGAGAGCAGTGATTTTAGTTACAGCACGGCTCTGGAATCCAGACAAAATGATCTATACTATAAACTGGAAATGATTTACCACGATAATGTTGCTGTCTTTACGGATTCGATCCGGCTTTCTTTTGAACAACCGCTTGAAAGCCGTCTGTTGACCAATTATCCCAACCCTTTTAATATTGAGACGACGATCTCCTTTGAACTGGCTAAACAAGAACAGGTTTGTTTGCAGATTTACAACATATCCGGTCAACTTGTCCGGACATTATTGAATGATTCCCGTAAAAGTGGTTTTTACAAGATGTCCTGGGATGGAAAGAATGAAATTGGACAACTGGTCGGTAGTGGAGTATACTATTGTATCATTTCCGCGGATTCTTTTCGCGACCATATCAAACTGGTATTACTTAAATAAATAGATAAACAGGTGGTATTATGATCAGGTATATACGTTATTTCATCATTGCATTGATTCTGCTGGCTAAAGCCGTTATGGCTCAAGCCCCGCCGAATCATGGCAAGGTATTTTTCAGTGATCCACTGACGACGGATGGCAGCAAAGGCTTTGGTAATGTTGTTGCGAATGACGGCAGTTTTGATCAGACCGGCTGGACGCCAACCGATGACTGTCCACAGATGCGGATCGACCTCAAGAATCCGTTGCCGCCGGAAGGGACACTCGAAGTCAAGGTTAGCGGTTACATGCCGCAAGTACTGGATGACTGGGTACCTCTATCTATGTGGTCGAGGCCGGAAGGAAATTTCCATCTGGTTGATCCAACGCCCGGCTCCTATGCTTTTATCAAAACCGAAAGCGGTCAGTTGAAAGACGGTAAACAGTCTTTTCGTTTTTTTACCTGTCCGTTTTATGGCGGATATCCAAATGATTATCGCCGTTCATCCGATATGCTGAATCCGCCCAATTGGGATCCATCAAAGGAATATACCTTTAAATTTATCTGGAACCAACAAAACATCTGGTTCCTTATCGATGGTCAAATACAAAATGTACACCCCTTCCAGAACACAAAGTATGATACTCGCCAGGTTGAAGGTTTTCTATATATCTTTTTGAACAAGGATAACAGGTACAATTTTATGCTCGGGCCGACCTATCGCGATCTCACTGTCTATGTACCGGATGCCGATATTATGTTTCGAAATGTCAGTAAATCCACCAATGCCTGGATTCCTTATCTATATGGCGGACAGGCGGTTTCGTTTACCGATGTCAATGCCGATGGTCTTGAAGATATTTATGTAACAATTTGCGGCAGCGAGAATAAACTCTTCGTTCAACAGCAGAACGGAACCTTTGCAGAAGAGGCCATGCTTTGGAATATTGCTGATGGAGGGTGTTCGTTTAGCGGTACATTTGCCGACTATGATCTGGACGGTGACAACGATTTGTTTGTCGGAAATCTGTATGAGGAAAACCGGCTTTATATCAATAACGGCTCCAGTTTTGTCGATAAATCCTTCGAGCGGGGGCTGCCGTCTGTACCCAGCAGCACGGCTGCTTCACTGGCTATCGATGTTGAAAATGACGGTGACCTCGATATCTATGTCAGCAATTCTTCTGAAAAACATCAACTGTTGATCAATGACGGCAGCGGCAACTTTAGTGTCCGGGAGTTGACCGTGGCTGTTGAAGGAGATGTGGCCAGAGTGGCTGCCGGAGACCTTAATCTGGACGGATATGTTGATATTGTCTATACCAGACGGGATTTGCCGGTCATGCTATTCATCAATGACGGAAACGGTAATTTTACCGATCAGGCTGCTTCCTGGGACCTACAGGTAACAGCACGAACAAACAGTCCAACCCTGTTCGATTACGACAATGACGGCGATATGGATCTGCTAATTTCTATAGCCAGCAGTCAGGGAGATATCGATCCGCAGGTACTGTTTTTTGAAAATGATGAGGGCAACCGTTTTATCGACAAAAGCGATGTTATCGATATCCATAATGAAGCATTTGGTGTTTTGGCTGCGGATTTTAATAACGACGGATACGTTGATCTTTTTTTTCCTCGGCGGGGAGCTCGGGCCGCTGTTTTACCGGATGTTTCCTGCAGACTGTACCTGAATAACGCTGATGGTACATTTAGCGAAATGACCGGTACCGGTGCGGAGGTTACACTTGTAGATGGTCGGGGAAGTTCATTTGCGGATTTTAATAACGATGGTTTACTCGATATATACATTGTTCCAAAGGGAGGCGAGATTGCCGAGCAAGAGTATGGAGCTCATTATTTGTTTGAAAATGCCACTCTGACGTCCAATCAATATCTGCAAGTCTCCATTCGCGATACTACAGGGCAGATTATGCCCATCGGCTCCAAACTCTATGTCTATCAGGCCGGACATTTGGGTCAGGGATCTCAGTATTTACTCGGTTATCGTGAACTCTATCCCTGGCAAGGGTACCAGGCTCAAATTTCCAGCGTTCTCCACTTTGGTGTCGGTCAGCATTCCGTTGTCGACCTCAAAGTCGTTCTTCCGGACGGCAAGGAATTGGTCTATCCAAATCTGGAAACCAATCAGCATTTTGTTGTACGTCCGTATCAAAGTGAACCTTATCGAATAGAAATTTTATCCGGTGAAACGCAAAGCGGTAACGTTAATGACTTTTTGAGCGATTCCGTTGTGGTGAAGGTTTTAAGCGCAGAAGATAAACCGGTGATCTCTTATCCGGTACGCTTTGAAATTATTGCGGGTGGGGGCGGAATAAATGCTTATGACAGCACAGAAATTCAATTGCTCACCAACCAGTATGGCCTTGCCAGAATTGACTGGAAGTTGGGAACAGTAGCCGGCGTTGATTCCAACCGGCTGAGAATTTCCTGTTTAAAAAACGGAAATCACCTGGTGAATTCACCGCGAATTCTCACAGCCACGGCCATTCCGGATGATCCCTATGATATCGAAATTGTTTCCGGAAACAATCAAACCGCCAAAATTCTACAACCCTTACCGGATCCGCTAACCGTCAGGGTGGTGGATCAATTCCGCAATCCCATTGAAAACCATTCCGTGACCTTTAAAGTGGATAACGGGAATGGATATCTTGAGGGTGTTGATACTCTTGTCAACAAAACCACTGGTATACACGGACAGGCGGCAGTGATATGGACATTGGGCCGGAATCTGGGATTACAACAGGCAAAGGTGGAATCTGAATTCAACGGTCAGCCCTTGTTAAGCAGTCCGCTCACCTTTTCCGCTACGGGTGAAGAACCGGATATGAATCTTTATTATGTCTCCGGTGACCGGCAGACCGGTGTGGTTAATCAAAGTTTGTCGGAACCATTTGTTGTTCAGCTGGCCGATATGGAAAATAAACCCATCGCCGGGCAGGAGGTGACCTTTGGGGCCATTACGGATGGCGGCAAATTTACCAATATGCGAAAAGTAACCGTAGAAACAGATGCTTCCGGAAGAGCAAGTGCATTTGCTACCCTGGGAGTGGTTGCGGGCGACACAAGTTATGTTTATCATGCCAGCGTAACGGGGGCAAAAAATTCGCCCATTGTCTTCAAAGCCTCGGCAAGGGCGGGATCGCCGACGCAATTGAAATATGTCTCCGGCAACAAACAATCCCACCAGGTTGGGCAGGTTTTAGATGATCCCCTGGTCGTACAGGTGTTGGACGCCTTTGAAAATCCCGTTGCGCTTGCATCGGTTACCTACCGGATTCACAGCGGTGACGGCAGTTTTAACGGAGCTGATACCATTTCGGTTACAACCAACAAACAGGGATACGCTCCGGCTTATCTAAAACTCGGCGCCACCATCGGACAGCTGGTTGTCCGGGCGCACGCGGATGGTGTTGCCAATGGCACAGTTACGTTTGATATCGAAGCGACGGCCGGTAATCCTGCTTATTTACAAAAGGTTTCCGGAGATTACCAAAAGGGTGAGATCGGGGAGATCCTGTCCAGCCCTTTTGTGGTGATGATAACGGATTCATTTGCCAATCCGCTTGCCGATCACCCGGTTATTTTTGAAGTTATTCAGGGGGGTGGTTCGATAAATGGATATTCACAATACACCGCACTCACTGATGCAAATGGACACGCTTCTGCATATCTTGTAATGGGTACGACGCACTATCTCAACGAGGTCAGTGTTATTTCATCCTACAATGGCGTTGAACTGGGCGGGAGTCCGCTCCTTTTCCGGGCCACCAGCGGTGCCGGCGAACCCGATTCGCTTAAATATGTCAGCGGCAACTATCAGATCGGTCAGGTGAATCAACCTCTGCCTCAACCGATACGTGTCAGAGTGGTGGATAGTAACGGAATCCCGATAGAGAGCCATCCTGTCGAGTTTCTTGCCTTTTCCGGAGCAAATTTTTCCGGCAAGTCTTCCCTGACGGTTGAAACAAATAGCGATGGATTTGCAATGGTAAGACCATCGCTGGGCAGCAGCGTGGGCGAAAACAATTATATATTTGAAGTTCGTGCCTACAACGAGAATCGGGTTCCCTTGAAAACTGTTGAATGGCCTTTGCGTCTATATGCATCCGGCCGCCTGAGTGTAGGCGTTAAAATGGTAAACATGACACCGCACAGTGATCAGCTCAGCGGAACAGTCGGTGAAATGTCAAGCGATACTCTAAAGGTTAAAATACTGGATAAAAATAATCAACCGGCCGGAGGACAACCGGTGGTTTTTAAAGTTACCGAGGGCGAGGGAGGCTTTGAAGATGGAGGAAACTCCCGAACCGTTCTCTCCAACCAAAAAGGAATCGCTTTTACACGTTTTAAACATCCCAAAACCCCCGGTGATACGAAATTAGAGTCCAGTGCCAATGACGGCGTTAACGAATTACAGAACTCCCCGATTTCATTTTCAATTTCCACTCGTATCGGAGAGCCTGATCCGTCAAGATCAATCATTACCCACTCTGATTCAGCGGTTATTGCAAACGGTGTCAGTGCAATTGATATCACTGTCACCGTTGTCGACCTATATGGAAATCCAATCTCAGGTAAAAATGTGACCTTTGTATCTGAAGGAATCAATGTCTCTATTTCGCAACCACAACAGCCGACGGATAACAGTGGCCGTGCCATGGCTTCTGTGACATCAAATACCGCCGGTGAGGCTCATCTATGGGCGCTGGTGGAAGGAAATCCTGTTCCAAATGATACCGTTCATGTTCGCTTTCATCCCGGACCACCTTCTCAGGTTTTTGCATTCGGTATTGGGCAAACGGTTCTTATGGATGAGATGCTGGCTGAACCCGTGGGTGTTGTCGTTAAAGACCAGTTTGGAAATCCTGTTGCAAACGTTCCTGTTACTATTACAGTAGCCGAGAATAATGGTTTTATTTCGGAGCAGGGACCCTTTTACACCAATGTGCTGGGCAGAGTTGCTGTTCATTGGACGGTAGGAAAACCCGGAGAACAGCACTTGTATATCAGTGTTCCGAGTGTTTTGTCCAAACCTCTGGATATTACCACCATTGCGCTGGCACCGGATGCAGCATCTATCCAGGTGATTTCCGGTCGAGAACAAACCGGTTTAATCAACACGGTACTCGAGGATTCGTTTAAAGTCCTGGTTCTGGATAAAGATAATGAACCCATACCTTCCCTCAATGTCAGTTTCATCCTGGAACAGGGTGATGGTGTTCTTCTGCCAAATGCTTATGTCAAGACCAACAGTACCGGATATGCGGCGGTATTATACAAGCCCGGCATGCAAACCGGCATGCATCAGATCCGCGTTAATGCCGTCGGGCTGGAGCAGAGTGTGATTTTTCAGTGTATCATTCAAAACGAATTAATGCTCAAGCTCGAGATTGTTTCAGGTAACGGTCAAATGTCAAGACCCGGAATATTATTGCCTTCTCCATTGCGGGTACGGGTTAAAGATGCTTTTAATAATCTTATGACAAACACACCAGTCATTTTTCAGGTTATTTCAGGAGAAGGGAGTATTGCCGAGTCTCAGCCTGTGATGACGGATCAGAATGGAATTGCTCAGTGCAAATGGCGTCTGGGCCCCATCGGTGAACAACGCGTACAAGTTTTACCGGCAACAGGGTCAAGTGATCCGGTGTATTTTATCGCCAGCATAATCAACTCCGCTCCGGATATTACCACACCGGGAGATATCATCGTCAACTCGGGCCAGTTGGTGCGCTTTGATGTAACCGCTTCAGATCCTGATCAGGATGCGGTGATTTACAAGGCCCGTCAGTTGCCTGATTTTGCCCTCTTTGATTCCACAAAAAGTGTTCCGCAATTCTCCTGGTATCCGAGCAAGGATCAGACAGGTGATTACACTGTTATCTTTATCGCCGAAGATATTTATGGAATGAGCGATACAGCCAGGGTCAAGATTACGGTAAACGCCTTTAATCAAAGGCCGGTTATTCAGGCATATACGCCTCTGGATACAACGCAGACGTTTCAATACGGCAGCAAAGTGCTTTTTCAGGTGATTGCAGATGATCCGGATGATGATAAACTTGGATATGAATGGCGAGTCAATGATTCCTGGGCCGGCGACACCACATTCATCGAGATTATTTTCAATCCATACATTCATCCTGCGGAATTTGTTGTTAATGTACGGGTTCAAGATAAAAGCAGCTACACTGAAATGCAGTGGCATATCAAAGTAAAGACCACTGTAGAATTGAGTTCCTTTACGGCAACAGAATCTGACGGCCGGGTTAAAATTCAATGGACAACCTCCAGCGAAAAATATAATCGCGGTTTTAATCTCTTGAAAAGCCGCAAAGCGAACAGCTCGTTTGGTCCCTTGAATTCGACCTTAATTGAACCCAACATAAAGAATCAATATCATTTCATCGATACGGATGTTCAGGCCGGCGAGACATTATACTATATTCTTCGGGACATTGATCAGAACGGCATGGTAACCGAACACGGACCTGTCTCAGTCACTGTTTCTATGCCCAAACGTATGACCCTGGGCCAGAATTATCCGAATCCGTTCAATCCGACGACGACGATTTCTTTTGATTTACCTGAAATGACACACGTCAGATTATCCATTTATAATATTTCCGGACAATGTGTCGACACGCTGTGCGACGAGGTTATGAATCCCGGCCGACACGAGGCCATCTGGGACGGAAGAGATGGAGAAGGTACAGTAATGCCTTCAGGTGTATACTATTATCGATTGATAAGCGATCAACATACGCTTTGTAAAAAGCTCGTTTTGATGAAGTGAGGGAAATCAATTTTTTTCCGTAAACAACTGTTTTTTTCGTATAGATATATAGCGAAACCTTATCTATTCTCTAGGATTGTTTTTTATGCAAAGATCGATTGGGTGGTTTCTTGTCGTGATCATGCTTTTCACGGCTTTTACTGTTCAGAGTCAGTCCGTTAAATTTTGGAATGCCTCCGGCGCTAAAAAGGTTATGGGGTATTATAAAGACGGTGGATATGGGTATGGACATGGTGTTTGCTTTGCAGACATAACCGGGGATCAGCTGCCGGATGTCCTTGTCTCCAATGCCGTGCGCAATGCTTACAAGCTGCCGGAATTATTGTATATTTCACATGCCGGGGATAAATACAGTGAAGAAGCAAAATTGAGGAACTGTGACGATCCCTTTGGAACGACGGGCTCGCATGGTATCGTTTTCGTCGATATAGATAACGACGGAGATTATGATATTTTTAACGGCACCACTGATTTACGCAACCGTCTTTACCGAAACCTGGGTAATGGTAATTTTCAGGAGATCGGAACAGATGACTCGGGTTTGGAGCGGGTGAATTGGGGTACACGGGGAGTGACCGCCTTCGATGCCAATAACGATGGTTATATGGATCTGTTCGCGGTGAATTGGTATAACAGTAGAAACACCGATGAGCCCAATCCCAATGAATTTTATCTCAACAATGGAGATGGAACCTTTACGCCGGTCGACAATGGATTGATTCATCTGAACGAAAACAATAAAGGCGTTCAGGGAGTGACTTCTGTTGATGTCGAGAATGATGGTGATATGGATGTCTTTATCGCCCGTCGAAAATACAGCTTGCATGCCGACAATCAGCTCATGATCAACGACGGAAACGGTAACTTTACCAATAAAATCGAGGAATATGGGCTAACCTACAGGGAACCCCTGTATTACTTTAATGACTGCAATGGTGGCCATTTTGCCGATTTTGACAACGATGGCGACCTTGATCTTTTTTTGGCCAACGACACCGATGGAATGCGTGATCATTCTTTGCGTATTTTTGAGAATCAGGGAAACGGGCGTTTTGTGGATATTAGCGACAGATACGAAATTGGCCATAATGGGTTTTCAGTTTTGCTATTCGATGTCGACAACGATGCCGATCTCGATCTCTATCTTCTCAGCACCCGGGGCACCTCTATCATGTTTTTAAATGATGGCAAGGGTAATTTTACGCATATAGCCAATACAGGCGCAGAAAAATACCTGGTTGATCCCCGCGCCGGTGCCATTGCAGATATCGATAATGACGGTGATCTGGATATTTATTTCGTTGATGCCAACAAAACACTGGACTCTGAGTATTACAACTGTCTGTTCATCAACACTTCGCAAAATGATAACCGCTGGATTAAAATATACGGCAGAGGGCCTGCCGGCGATATGGGGGCATTTGGTACCAAAATATGGGTTTTTGAACCCGGATACCTGAATGACATGAATCATCTGCTCGGCTATAAACAAATCCAGTCCACATACGGATACCTGAGCCAGGATGATCCGGTCCAACATTTTGGCCTGGGAAAACGCGATTTCTGTGATGTAAAGATAAAATTGCTCGATGGCACCATTTTTACCTATAGCAATGTCCCCGCCGAGACAAGGCTCTTTTTTGCCAAACCCGGGGATATGATCAAGGTCTCGGGGGATGAACAATCCGGACTGGTAAATCAATCCCTGGATGAACCCTTAAAGGTAAGGGTGCTGGATGCCAATGATGACGGTATGGCCAACATTGACATCAAATTCAGAATTGTCAGCGGTGGGGGAACCTTTTTGCAAAATAATGCCGATACCCTGGTGGTGAAAAGCGACCAGGACGGCTATGCCGAGGCTGACCTGGTACTCGGCGATGAGAGTTTTGATCAGAATGTCAAAGTTACCAGTGCAGCTATGCCCGGCGTAACCTTGACGTTTAATTGTCATATTCTCAATCTCGGTCCTGCAATACTGACCTGGACGGGCCCCACCACCATACAGGGATATGTGAATCAGTTATTGCCGGATTCAATCAAAGTTCAGGTGAATAATGGATTAAATCAGGGGCAGGCTGATCACAAAGTTACTTTCAGAGTTGTCGGGGGTAATGGCACCCTTTATCCCGGTGCCGGAGCGCAAGTCGATGTTTATACAAATAGTCAGGGTTACGCTGCTGTTGCATGGAAGCTCGGAACCTCTACCTTTTTAATGAATGAATTACAAATTTCTTCAGAACATGAAAATCTTCCATTAATCAATTCACCGCTGATGATATATGCAGATTCAAGACCTGCGACAGCGGCCCAACTGCTCATTTCGGCCGGTAATCATCAAAAAGGATACATACACGAACCTTTGTCGGACTCTCTGGCGGCTGTTGTTTATGACCGTTATGACAATCCGGTTCCGAATACACGGGTAAGGTTCCAGGTTCAGGATGGCAATGGCCGGGTAAACAACAGCACGGATATATCCCTGTTGAGCGATGAGAATGGTCTTGTTAAGGTTTCCTGGACCCTGGGTGAGATCGCCGGTATTGAACAGCATTTGATCGCCTTTCTTGAAAACAACCCATCGGCCTCCGTAACCTTTGAGGCGATGAGTGATAACCGCAATGCCGCTCGACTGCTTTTGATGGGAGAGACAAACCATAGTGGAAATGTAAATGCGGTTTTATCCGATTCGATTGCGGTAAAAGTTGAAGATCAGATGGGAAACCCGGTTAACAGGTATGCAGTCTATTTCTCATCACCAATGGAAGGAAAAATAAATGGCAATGCGAATACCTATATTCTGACCAACAGTCAGGGTGAGGCCAAATGTGAATGGCAGCTTGGTGCGAGCACTGGTGAACAGCGTTTGTATGTTTCAGCCGGTAAACTCGCCGGCTCCCCTGTTATTATCAAAGCTGATGTACGTGATAAATTGCCTGCGCTCATGCGGCTGCTATCACAAAAATCTTCACTTGCCTACCCCAACTTGCTTTTGGAACCCCTTCGGGTTCAGATTACCGATTCAAGCGGCTATGCTGTCGTCGGTCATCAGGTTGAATTTGAAATTATTGAAGGAGAAGCAACATTTGATGGCGGAAAAACGATTAATTTGTTATCCGATAAATATGGAAAGGTTCAGCCGCCCTTGAATGTGGGTACTACAGCAGGAAGAATTTTGATTCAAATATCGAGCCACCAGAGGGGTAATCCACTTATCGACTCTCCTGAAATCGTGAGCATCGATTTGGTCGGCCGTACCCCTCTAATAACGCAATCGACTATCCAGGCGTCTACTCCCCATATCGCGAATGGTAAGGATCTGTCCAACTTTATCGTTACTATCAGGGATCAATACCAAAACCCGGTTCCCTCGATTCCCTTAATTATAAAATGTGATAATCCCAATGCGGTTATTAATCAGGATCAGTTTGTCACCAATGAGAGGGGCCAAATTACAGGTGATGTCAAAAGTACAAAATCGGTCATAACTCACCTGTGGCCGGAACGAGATGGAAAACAGGCCACCAGGGACTCTGCCCGCATCGAATTTAACCCCGGAAAGGCGTTCCGCCTGCATAAACTGACAGGAGATAATCAAACCGGATACCCTGGCCAGGTTCTGGACTCTTTACTCGTTTTTTCGTTGCAAGATTCTTTTTATAATCCCATCCCCAATGCTTTTTTGAAATTAAAGATTCAGCTGCCGAATGATCAGGTCATCGATATTGAAGATGGATTCTCCGATACCGATGGTTTGTTTCGATATCAGTGGCGTCTCAGTAAACATGAAGGGCTGCATCGTCTCATGATCGAGCGACCGGGGCTGGAAATGCTTGTTTTTAATGCTTTTGCGGTTAAAGGCGTTCCTGCCAGGGTCATTAAGATCGAAGGAGATAATCAATCCGGTCTGACATACACTCTTTTACCAAAACCGTTCAAAGTCAGGGTTCTGGATAAAAACAATATACCTCTTGGGCAAATTCAGGTCAATTTTCATATTATTAGCGGTGGTGGAAAATTCACTGAGGGATCTGTGGATACGACCAATTCTCTGGGAGAGGCACAAGCGAGATATCAACTTGGCGACAGTCCGGGAACTATTCTTGTTCGAGTCTTTGCCGACGGGTTGGATATACCGGTTGAATTTAGCTGTCTTGTTCGGGAAGCGACGATTCGTGAGATTAAGGTGGTCGGTGGTAATAACCAGTTTGCCCGGATCAACACAGCCCTGCCCTCACCGATAGAGGTTCAGGTGCTTGATGAACTCAAGCGACCGGTAGAGGGCCGGAAGGTGGTTTTTATGGTCTCCTCAGGTGGTGGCTGGATTTCCACCCCGGATTCGGTTTACAGCGATGAGAATGGTAGGGCCTCCTGCAGATGGGTTCTCGGAGAGCAGGGCAAACAGAGCTTAATCGTATACCTGGAGGGGGATAAGACCATTTTCGCGGAATTTAATGCCGAGCTTGCAGATAATACCGGTCCGAGGATTATATGTCCCTCCGATACGGTTATTTGGGAGATGCAAAGCCTCGTTTTTACGATTGCCGCTATCGATGCGGAAGCTGATTCATGCTGGATTTGGGCCGACCGGATTCCACCCGGTGCAACTCTTCATTCTGACAATATATTCCAATGGCAGCCGGATTATTCTCAGGCTGGAATGTATCAGATGTTCATTTTTGCTCAAGATGTACTCGGAGCGGTCACTCAGAAAACGATTAGAATTATTGTTCAGGAGAAAAACCGCTTGCCTGTTTTACAGTCATTTACACCTGAAGACAGTATAATTGTTGCCGGCTACGGAAAACCCCTGCAATTTGAGGTCATGGCCCATGACCTTGACGGCGATGAAATCAGATACCGGTGGCTGTTCAATGATATGCCTGTGGGGTCTGAATCTGCATTTTCTATAACTCCCACAACAGCCTATCCGGCGAGCTCCAGCGTTAAAGTCAGGATTTCAGACGGGAAAAACAGCATTGAAAAGCAGTGGTTCCTGCGATTGCTTGCCTCTGTTTCGCAAACAGATCAGCAGCCACATTTTTATCATCTGGAACAGAATTATCCGAATCCATTTAATCCTTCTACCACCATCCGTTTTGCCCTTCCTGTATCCGGTCATGTTGAATTGTCGATCTACAATACATTCGGTCAAAAGATACGGACGCTCGTCAATCAGACCTTTGCTACCGGTACCTGGACGGTTTCATGGGACGGTTGTGATGACAGGGGCAATCGAATGCCTTCCGGAATCTATTATTACCGGTTGAGCACGACAGATTTTAAATCGCAAAAGAAATTGATTATGATAAAATAATCAATTTGTTCCAAAATCAGGAGAGCATTGATGTTGAAAAGCAAATACAGTCTTGCTGTTTTTGTTCTTCTCATGTTGATCACCTCTTTATCCGCCAGAGTGCGTTTTAAAGATATGAGCTATGAAAAAAAAGTAAGAGGATTTTACTACCAGGGCGGCTTTTGTTATGGACATGGTATTGCTTTTGCCGATGTCAATAATGATACGCTACCCGATATGTATGTTTCCAATGCCATGCGCATGGACGCTGCCAGAGTATTGCCGGAGTTGTTGTATATGAGTCAAAGAGGCGGACCTTATACCGAGGAAGCGGTCGAACGCGGCCTTGAGGATCGCTATTGGGATACCGGCAGCCATGGTATTGTTTTTACCGACATTGATAATGATGGTGATTATGATGTTTTCAACGGTACCACCGATATAAAGAACCGTATTTATCAAAATGATGGATTGGGATTTTTTACCGACATTAGTGACAATATACTCTATAACGGCGAGACCTATATTACCAGACGCGGTACCCGGGGCGTCTGCGCTTTTGATGCGAACAGTGATGGTTTTATGGATTTATATGCTGTCAACTGGCGAAATGCCCGAATTGAAGATGATGCTGAACCCCATGAATTTTATCTGAACAATGGAGATGGAACCTTTACTGCTGATCCGGATAACGAATATGGCTTGACCGGCGAAGATATGGTTCGAATCGGCGAAGGTGTGCAGGGGATATCAGCGATCGATGTCGACAATGATGGTGATATTGATGTCTACATCAGTCGGCGTAATTACGGTTCCGCTGTCTACGATGCCCATAATCAGTTAATGATTAATGACGGTACCGGTCACTTTACCGACAAAACCCGTGAACGAGGTGTTTACTATGATAGGACCGATGCCTATTTTAACAACAGCAACGGATCCACCTTTGCTGATTACGACAACGACGGAGACCTGGATCTCTTCCTGGCAAATACAATAAAATCGTGGAAGCAGGATATGAAGATTTTTGAGAATCAGGGCAATGGTCATTTTACAGATGTTACCGATGTTCATAAAATACCTCAGGACGGCTTTTCAGTGTTGTTGTTCGATATGAATAACGATACCGACCTGGATATGATGGTTCTTCCTTATAGTGGGCGTGCAGACTGGGTGGAAGTAAAAGTTTTTTTGAATGATGGCAATGGAAGATTTAACTATGTATCGGGAACCGGGGCAGAAGTCCGGGTTATCGATCCCAGAGCCGGCGCGGTCGCAGATGTTGATGATGACGGAGACCTTGATGTTTATTTCGTCGATGCCAATAAAGGCAGGGATTCAGGTTTTTCCAACCATCTTTTGGAAAACCGAACCGATGACGGCTTTAACTGGATAAAAATATTCGGTCGTGGTCCCAAAGGGGACATGGGTGCTTTTGGCAGTAAAGTATGGGTATTTGAAGCCGGGCACATGAACGATATGGAGCACTTGATCGGTTATAAACAAATCCAGTCTGCTTATGGATATCTCAGCCAGGACGATCCTGTGCAGCATTTTGGTCTTCGGGATCGCGATAGTTGCGATGTTAAAGTTCAGTTATTGGATGGCTCTGTGTTTCAAACCTATTCCGCACCGGCAAAAATACGTCTCTTCTTCAGCAAGCCATCCAGTTTGGTAAAAGCCGGTGGCGACAATCAAACCGGATTCATCGATTCTGCATTGGAGAAACCCTTTAGCCTGCGAATTGTCACCAATGATGCAAGTGAACATCTTGCCGGCGTTCCCCTTCATTTTAAGGTTCTTTCAGGTGGAGGATCTTTTCTTTCAAACCAACAGGACACCATTACCGTCTATTCTGATCTGCAGGGCGCGGCAAGATTGTATTTCATTCCCGGCAGTGAGAGTATCGAACAGACCGTCGACGTACAGAGCCCGATGCTTCCGGGTCAAGCGCTAACCTTTACCTGTCATTTGATGGCGGAAGGGCCGGCATTGCTGAAACGGGATGAGCAACTTTCTTTACAGGGAAAAGCGGGGTCATTTCTCAGCGACTCTGTTCGCTACCAGGTGCAAAATGGATTTGGAGAGGGTCAAGCGGGACATCCGGTTACTTTTCGAATCGCCTCCGGTAATGGCAAACTCAATCATAACCAGTCCGATTCTCTTACTGTTGTTAGTGATGATTCCGGATATACGGCCGTGGCCTGGAAATTGGGACCATCGGTCTCTATGGTAAACGAATTGATCGTCGAATCGAAAAGCGAAGGACGTCATTTATTGAATTCTCCGGATACCCTGCGACTGTTCGCACAGCCGGGTGAGCCGGTTGCTCTGTTCAAATATGATGGAGATGACCAAAGCGGATTTATCAATCAAACCCTTGGCGATTCACTTGTGGTCAATGTCTATGATCAATACAATAATTCCGTTCCCGGCGCCAGCGTTTATTTCCGGGTCAAGTCAGGTGCCGGCAAGGTCGGTACGGATTCGCTTTATCTGGCCGTTTCAAATGCCAATGGACTGGCAAAATGTGAATGGATTTTGGGTCCAACAGCCGGCCTTGAGCAAAACGTTATTGTATATCTGCCGGACCAGCCGGAGCTCTTTGTGACTTTTACGGCAACGGCAAAACATCCGGATGCCTATGAGGTGGTTTGTCTGAATGATACCCCCTTTCAAGGAAACCGGAATACCGCTATCCGAGATTCCATCATTATAGCGGTGAAACAACAAGGTGGACAACCGGTGAAGAATTTCGCCGTCTCTGCAGAGACGGATGGCAGCGGCCTGATGAATGGTAAAAGTTCGCTGACTTTAATCACGGATGATCAAGGTATCATTCAATTCGAGTGGAAACTCGGAAGCAAAACCGGCGAACAAGCGGTAACGGTTACAGCGGGAACGTTGCAGGGATCACCGCTCAAGCTTACGGCTCAGGTGGGTTCCCGCTCTCCTGTTGTGCTGCAGCTCTTATCGCAGGACACCTATACAATTCCTCCGGATTCCGCATTGTTCGAGCCCATACAGATTCAGGTGACGGATTCCCTTGGATATGCGATCTATGACCATCCTGTTGACCTGGAAATCATCAAAGGCGATGCAGATTTTAATGGTAATGCTGAAATCACGCTCTCAACTGATCCCTATGGTTTTGTCAGCCCAGACTTGAGCACGGGTAATCAGGCCGGTCAGGTTTTGATCAAGGTGGCCAGTACGAATCAAAACGTCCATTTGATGAAATCACCTTTATATATATCTGTTTATATCATCGGAAAGCACCCCTCACTTTCTCATTCCATGATTGAAGCGACCTCTCCTCATGTCGCAAATGGAAACGATTCATCCCGAATCGTCGTGACGATACGGGATAAATATAATAATGCGGTTCCGGACGTAAAACTCGACCTGAAAATCGATTCCGAATATCCTTTAATCAGCATTAACGGCGATTCGGCCACAAACGAGCTTGGGCAGTTGGTCGCTTTTTGTAAATCCATAGTCGCCGGAGACTATAAGCTGTGGCCTTTATATGAAAATCAGCCGGTAACAGCAGATTCAGAACGCATTGTGTTCAAGCCCGGTGCTCCGCACCATCTCGCTGCATTTTCTCCAACGCAAATGGAGGGTTTTGTTTGTCAATACCTGGATTCCACCCTGGTCTTTGCCGTTGTGGATTCATTCGACAACCCCGTGGCTGATCATAAAGTCAATATTCAGATTCAACTTCCGGACAGTCAAAAAATTGCTCCGGTTACCCTGCAAGCGGACGAACAGGGGTTTTTTCATTATTCCTGGCAAATGAGCGATCAACCGGGTCAGCATACTCTCGAGGTCAGGTATAAAAGCTTTGATCCTCTTGTTCTTTCCGCCACGGCCGTTCTTCCGATCCCGGCGACCATTGAGAAAATCAACGGGGATCATCAGTCGGGCCTGTCCAATACCCTGCTTTTACAACCCCTGCAAGTTTGCGTGAAAAGTGAGAATGATAAACCCCTTTGTCGAATTCCGGTGCAATATACGCTTCAATCGGGGAGCGGATCTTTTTATCAAGGCAACTGCGATACCACTGACCAGGAGGGAAAAGCACAAATATCTTTTATGCTAGGTGACTCGCCCGGTCAGGGCATCATTTATGCTCTTGCTGAGGGGTTGGCAACGCCGGCAAAATTTTCATTTACACTTCAGCCTTATCAGGTTGCTCAACTGCGAATCACTGGCGGCAATGACCAGAGTGGCCGTCCCGGCATGGTCTTGCCCGATTCTCTGGTCGTTCAGGTTATGGATGACCGCAATCAACCCGTAAAGGGGAAATTGGTCAAATTCAGGGTATCATCCGGCGGAGGCACGCTATGTACAGTTGATTCCGCACATAGTGATCGCGAGGGAAAGATTGCCTGTTGCTGGCAATTGGGAACCCATGGCGAGCAAAAGTTGGTGGCCTGGGTTGCGGACGATGAAATGATACAGGCGGAATTCAGAGCTGTTTTATCTGAAAATACAACCCCGACGATTGCATGCCCTGCAGATACGAGCATTGAAGAGAATCAGCTCCTGGAGTTTACCATTACTGCATCAGATGCGGATGGTGACTCTGTTGCGCTTTTGGTTGATCCTCTCCCTGATGGTGCTGAATTTGATTCCACAACCGGACATTTTTCCTGGCGGCCGGAGTGGACACAACAGGGAGACTATACCTTGCATCTTCAGGCAACCGATCAATACGGTGCTACGAAGGAGAAACAACTGATTATTACGGTATTGAACAAGAATCGGCCCGCTCATATTACTTATGCCTTTCCGGCAGACAGCCTGCTGCATATTACAGCGACGGATCCTGTTCATTTTGAAATAAAAGCTTCGGATCCGGATCAGGATTCTCTCGTGTTTCGCTGGTTTATGGATGATTCGCTTGTTCACCAGGGCTCCGATTTTACCCTGGATCCGACCGCAAGAACAGACGGCCATTACAGAGTGCGCGTTCGGGTTTCAGATGGAATGACATGGATTGAGCATTCCTGGTATTTAGATGTCCAGACCAAGATCATCTCTGAAGGAGAGGTTCCGGTGCAATATGCCCTGATGCAGAATTATCCCAATCCCTTTAATCCACAAACGACGATTCCTTTTGCTGTTCCCAAAGCAACCTGGATCAATATCAGCGTCTATAATGCCTCCGGTCAAAGGATTCGAACGCTGGCAAATGGATTCTACCAAAGAGGATCTTACCGTGTGGTATGGAACGGCTGTGATGATAGCGGTATGAAAGTTCCTACGGGAACCTATTATTATAGAATGAAAACAGATGAATTTGACGAGAGTAGAAAACTTGTGCTGATTAAATAGTAAATCGATTTAATGCGTCTGCACTGAATTTACGGGAAAGATTATCAATGCTGAAACATCTATTTCAATCTTTGCGGCCAAAGCAATGGACTAAGAATGTTATTGTTTTTGCCGGACTTTTTTTCGCAGAAGATATATTTGTTGTGGAAAAGATTTTTCTGGCGGTAGTCGCTTTTATCGCCTTTAGTTTGGTTTCCAGCAGTGGTTATTTGATCAATGATGTTGTAGACCGGGAACGCGATGCTCAACATCCCAAAAAGAAACACAGACCTGTTGCTGCCGGGAAAATTTCACCGACCATTGCCGTTTTTACTGCGGTTATATTGTTAATTGCAACTTTTGGCGGCAGTTTTGCGATCAGCAGGCCGTTCACGCTTATTTTGGCAACATATCTGGTTTTAACCTTTGGGTATTCATTTGGCCTGAAACATGTTATCATACTCGATGTGCTCATCATTGCATCTGGTTTTATGTTACGTGCTATTGGTGGAACGATTATTATTTCCGAAAAGCTTTCTTCCTGGTTAATTATCTGCACAACATTTTTAGCCCTGTTTTTGGCAATCAATAAACGGCGTTCGGAATTCATCGCCCTTGGACAAAATGCCCAAAAAACACGAAAGACACTGAAAAAATACTCTATAGAGCTGTTAAACCAAATGATCAATACAGTGACCTCTGCCTGTTTAATCTCCTATGCACTCTATACCCTCGATGATCAGACAGTTGATAAATTTGATACCCGATATCTCATATTAACCTTACCATTTGTGATTTATGGTTTGTTTCGCTATCTCTATATTGTTGATCATAAGGATATCGGAGAAACACCTGAACTTGCCATTCTGGGTGATAAACCCCTCGTATTGTGTGTGATGCTTTTTGTCATTACAGGAGCACTGGTTATCTATTTTTAGTCTCCTTTAAACCCAACTCGCACCTCTTTGATATCATAACTTTACCGGTCTGGTTTTAAATCACTTGATCCCAATATGATAAATGTTTATTATTCGGTAAGCAGACAATTGGGAGAATCATCTCGATGAGAATTGATAGACTATTTTTATGTCTTTTTCTCTTTCTCTTCCTGGCCTGTGCCGGGAACAGAAAGAAGGAAGAAGAGATGCAAAAGATATTAAATATGTCTTTTACCTATCATCTCAGGCAGGGAAACGCCAAGACGGATAGCGCGAAATATGAAAAAGCTATCGAGCATTATAAAAAAGCTATTGATCTTATTTCTTATGAGCCGGTTGTCCACAATAATCTGGGCGTGACATATTTCAGGATCGGCGAACTGGATTCCTCGATCGCCGCTTATCAGCAAGCTTTGAGTTTACGCCCCGGATACGTCCAGGCCTATCTTAATCTCGCCAATGCATATTTGGAAAAGGAAGAAAATGATCTTGCATTATTAGCCGTGCGAAAATCTCTTGAATATGCTCCGGAAGATGCCACCGCTCACGGGCTGCTTGCCACGGTCTATGAAAAAATGAATAAGGCGAATAATGCTATTGCCGCTTACAAGCAGGCCATTCAAATTGACTCTACGGTGACCAGATACTATATAAATTTGGGGGTATTATATTATCGCAAGGGAATGATTTATGAAGCCATATCGCTTTATGAGCAGGCTATGAAAATTGATTCCGCGAATGAGATTATCTTTTTTAACTGGGGGAATTCACTGGCGCGTCTGTGCGAACTGGAGGAAGCGGTTGCCAAGTACAGCAAGGCTCTTGACATCTCGGCGGAATTCTCCAATGCCTATAACAATCGTGGATTATGTCTTCTTTCTTTAAAGAGTTATACTGCCGCTATAGAAGATTTTTATCGCGCTTTGGAGTTTGATTCTACTCAGGCGCCGGTCTACTTTAACCTGGCCATTGTGCATGAACGAACCGAAAATTTTTCCAAAGCTCTTGAGCTGATCAACCAAGCCATTGAACTCGACTCATCCTATTCGGTATTCTATCTGCAAAAGGGCAATATCCTCGAGCAGCTTCGGGATCACAGAAATGCTTTTGTCGCCTATAAGAATGCGATTCGGTTGAGTCCGACTTTTCCGTTTATCTACAATAATCTGGGAAATTTGTACTTTCGGGAACATGATGTCGAGCGGGCCAGTAAAGCTTATGAAAAGGCGCTGGATTTATATCCTCAATTTATCGAGGAGCGCTATTTTCTCACCAACCAAAACATTGAAAAGGGCATAACCGATCTTCTGGGTGCTTGCGACCAGGAACAGCAGTTTTTGATTAATTATGCCAAGATATATACAAATTTGGGAACAACCTATCTTGAGATGAATCAGCCTGAAAAAGCAAAATCCGCCTTTAAAATGGCCGTCAAGAGCGATCCAATGTTGCTCGATGCATACGAACAATTGGCGTGGATTTATCAAAATGAACAAGAGCAAGACAAAGCCAGGCGTTTCCTGGCAATTGCCCGTTATATTTTGGCGCGCAGGTCGATGCAGGCGGACTCTTTGCAGATGGCAGAAAAATATTTAAACGAAGGGCTTTATTTTAACCCTGAAATGCCTGAAATCTATGCCTCTTTGGCCTATATCGCCTTTTTGAGAGGAAACTCGGGTAAAGCAGAGCGGTTTTTCAATCAAGCAATGGCAATCGATGCCGGCGACCCGGAAAGCCTTTCTTTATATGGACGTTATTTAAAAAAGAGTGGACAATTTAAAAAGGCCATTGATATTTTTCATCAGTTTTTGAATATCGACAATCAATCTTTGACAACAAGAGAAAATCTGATTGAAGCCTATCGTCAAACCGGTGAGGATGATAAGGCGGATCAAATCATGGCCGAGTATCATTATATCAGAGGACAGAAAAAAGAAACGATTGGATTATGGGATCAGGCGCTGAGTGCATATGAGAATGCAAGTGAACTGGACTCTGACAACAGTGAATATTTAGCGGCCCGGGGATTGATTCATCTAAAAAAACATCATAATGAAACTGCAAAAGAGCTTTTCATGCAGGCCCTGGCGATCAATCCCGATAATGCCAAATCCCTGTATGGTCTCGGTGTGCTCGCCGGTGAAAACCAGAATCATGAAAGGGCGATCCAATACCTGTCCAGGGCTCTGGCGAACAAAACCGACTATGCCGAAGCTCATTATGCAAAATCCATCAATCATTATTTCCTTCAGCAATACGACAAGGCCTGGAAATCCCTGCAACTGGCGGTCGAATTTGGCCATAGAGCCGGAGATGAATATTTAAATCTATTGAAATCCAAAAACGAATAAAAAGGACTGTTATTCCTTCGTCAAATGCCCAATCCAATTCAAGATTCTTCGTGATTTGCCCAAAAACGAATAAAGTTGTTTTTTTTTCGGACCCACCTTTTTATAAATCATTATTTAACAATACTTAGCGACCCACTATTTTTGATGCATATCTATAAAAGTTGGCATTGAGTTTGCAATGGATTTTTTGGATTTAAAATTTGGAGAATAGATGAATATTGATATTGCACCTATCTTACGCTATTGGGAATTTATCTCAAATGAGATGGAGGTACATAGAGAAAGGATAGGCGATGACGAGTATTTAAAGCTTGTATATGGGGCGGGCCAAATTACCATGCACACGGAGGGGCGTCCGGACGGTGCAAGACCGTTTTCTTCTGAAAATTATTGGAAATATATAAAAACAAAGATAGAACAACTAAAGCGGGAAGGTAGGCAATTTCGTCTTGATGACGGCGATATTGCTCAGCTTTTACAGGAAATAGTGCTCTATCATGCGCGATCGATTGCTTTTATGAAAATCAAAGAGTATCACAAAAGCGCCCGGGATATCCGCAGAAATGTTCATCTGGTCGATAACATGCTGCTCTATATTGATAATAAAAAAACAAAAGAGCGTCTTAATCGCCTAAAACCTTATCTTTCTATGACTTATAACAAATCTTTGGTCAATATGAGTGAGGAAAAAGGAAATGGCGATGAAGCAATTCGATATACACAGGACAGTATTAAAACTTTAAAAAAAAAATATAATCTTATTGACAACAGTTATGAAATTCTACGTTTGGAAAAAACAAGGCGGTCCCTTATAAAGAAATACACCCATACCCGTTTTAGCCTGGAAGATGAATTAAAATATGCCGTAAAAAACGAGGATTTTGAAAGAGCTGCCTTTTTAAGGGACCGATTGGATTTTATAAGTAATAACTGAAGGGGATCTAATTATCGAGCCCCAGTTCATCGGTTAATGCAATATATGTGCCCATGGTCCAGCCGGCACCGGCTCTGTTTTCAACGCCCTCCATGAGATGTGTTTTTTCTTCGACATTATACCATTCCCATATTTGGTTCGTTTCTTTGTACACTTTTTTAACCATGTCGAGCCAATTGATGGCGATATCGGCGCTGTCCTCCATAAAATCATAATTGAAGAATCCTTTTATGCTAAAATAGAGATATGGCGCATAGCAGAGTGGAGCAGTCCATGGTTTGCCATTTTCCGCTTTGCCTTTTTCCGTACAGGCGAGTCCTCCCGGTCTTACGAAATCTTTAATATGTTTCTGAATTTCTTCAGCCTGTTGCTTTTCCACCAGTTTTGTGAAAAGCGGTGTAAATCCTGCCAGGGTTTTTATATCGCCGGGTTTTTTATCATCTATGTTGTTGTCATAGAAAAATTGTTCAGAATCGTTCCAGCATAAATCTAAAAGTTCCTGGATCTGCCTGGCTCTGTTGAGAAGAGTGGTATTTTCTTCTCCTTCCAGTTCTTTAAACAGATCATTGATAATCAGCGCATTGCGATAAAGAATACTATTCAGGTCCACTGGGTTATAATTCTTTGTTTTTTCGAAACGAAGCGAGCCCGCCCATGCGGACTCTTGTTCTGTGAGAATATTTTCTTTTTGATCACCGGAAAGATAGGACGATAATCCTGTTGAAGACTTGTGCTCCTTGCTGTTCCAAAAATTGAATTCTTTGAGAACATCCGGCATTGCCCGTCTCAGCCATCCTTTGTCTCCGGTTGAACGGTAAATATCCCGAACCATCCACGCCAACAAGGGTAATTGAGAATATGAAGACATTGATTTTCTATTGGCGGCAGGTACGTATCCATATTCTCTGATCAGATATAAGATATTCTCGACATTGTTTTTTGCCTGTGGCACAAGCCCGAGTCGAAGCAGACCCATGTTAATGAAAAAGGTGTCCAGATAAAATAACGCATCTTTGGCATTCTCCCCTGCAGCGACATAGGGATAGGGAAGACCCAGCAAATCGTCGCTATCGGCAGTAACTTTACGACTAAATTTGTCAAGAAAAAGCTCTTTAAAATCAGGAATAATAGAATTGAACCGGGGTGCCATTTTTTGCCCTTTCAATTAAACATAATTGTATTTGTTAAACAAAAGTCATTTAGAATCTAATTTCATCAGTATATTCTGACTTTTTTCGTGAATTTTATTAAAGCTTTGGGAATGAAAAACAGAAAGTTTTTTGAAAGGTGTGATTATAATTTTAAAATTCATCAATTCGCCCTCTGTTATTAAAATATGCGGTTTGGAAAAAAAATGCAAGGGTTTTTTAACTTGAGAATTTTTTCATAATGGGCCGTAAGTAAAATAACAGAAAGAGTGTCTTTAGATACTTTATACGGTTGCATCTTCTCAACGTTTTAAGATAACTTTTTATATATGCACCCATATCCTGCAGTGATTCCGGTTTTATCTCCAGCGTAATGTATCCGGCAAATTTTTCTTTTTGCAGAGTTTTAAGAATGTCTTCAACAGGCAGTTGTCCAATTTTATCAAAGGGGAGATGGCAATCTCTGTCTCGGGTACAATCCGAGAGATGGATGACTTTAATGTTGTCTTTCAAGCGGTGATACATCTCTATCGGATCATTGCCCTGGATATAAAAATGCGGTGCATCGAAACAGACGCCACTCAATCTGTTTTGTAAAAGTATTTTTGCTTCTTCGTATTGATCTTCAAATGCTTCGATGGATAGGGACGGGATATTCTCGATACAGAGAGGTAAATCGATCTTTTTTACATTTTTGAGCAAAATCCGAAAGAGTTGTTTTTGTTCCTTATAATGTGTTGTCACCTCCGGGGGATGAAAGACGGCATATTTCATGTTCAGATCGTCTTTATATCGGTTGATCAGGCGTATGGTTCTATCTATTTTGTCCTGCGAATCTGAACAGGTAAAATCCCAGCCGTTTTCATGCAAAAGGGGCAGATGAAATCCGCTGGACATTTTACAGAGCCGGGGAACGAGATTATCTATTTCATCAAAAATTGCATGGGTCAATTCCACTCCTTCAATGTTGAGAAGATTCAAAGCTGAGATAATTAGTGAGGGTGGTATCCCCTGATAATACTGAACCGAAAAGTGGATGCGACAGTGATGTTTATGCATGAATGTTCTTATCAATGTTTGGAAACAACCTGGTAAATAATCATATAGAGCCAATTAACCGGTATAGACAACAAGATAACAAGTTTAACAGCCATTTTTTCTTTGGCCGAGGGTGAAACTGTCAATTGTTTTTTAACGAATAAAGCTAAAACCGAATATAATCCCCATCCCGCAATCGCCATATAGATGATAGAAAAAAGCGGGTTGGTTATAAATGCTTTATAGAATTGAAACTGGCCGAGTAAAACGCCTGCCCGGGTTGCGCCGCAGGTTGGGCAAGGTATTCCGCTCCATTCCCTGAATTGACACGGTGGAATAATTTGCAGAATACCGGGAAAATAGTGAACAAATAAAAAAGAAATAATTCCGATAAAAAAAAAGTAAAGACCAGGATGGAGTTTTTGTGTTTTTAGCAGCGTCACCTCTATCTTCACATTGTTTCCTATACACGTCGGCTCGGTTTCTTTATATTAAAGTACAGAGACTCTGTTTTAAAAGCAATGGTTAATTTTTCAGTCTAAACGCAAACTCGAATAAGTAGAGACGTCTAATAGACAGATCAAAATCAAAGGAGGATTATCATCATGTATGCAAAGAGTAATATCAGCAAGTTAGTGGTTATGGCTATTGTGTTTGCGTTCCTTGTTACTCCATTGGTTGCTGAAGAGGTTGAAAACTTTCGTACGCGTTTCGGAAGCGGAAGATGCCTGGCTGGGCGTCCGTATCCAGGATCTGGATCGAACGGCTTCGCGAAGAGCTCGAAACGCTCAAGCATCGACTGGAGGGTCTGGAATAGACCCCGGGATGTCCGGATTTTTCATTGACAATGGGGATAAAAATAATTAATTTATATTTTGAAAAACATAAAAATTTTAGCATGAACGCTTTAATCGACAAATATTTCAAAGTATAAGTTGACCAGTCAATGAAAAGTAAAATCCACTGTCTGGATTCAACAGCGGGTTTCAAGTATTCAGGGATATCGATATGGAAAAAATGAATTGTGCAGTATTGGGGGCAACCGGGGTAGTTGGACAAAATTTTTTAAGATTATTACAGGAACATCCTTATTTTGAATTAAAATCGGTTTGCGCCAGTGATTCGAGGATTGGCGAAAAGTTGGGTTACGTCCGGGAACTCATTCCCGGGGGAATCCCTCCGGTTTTCGCCCCTCTTGAATTCGATCCAATGCGCATGGATATCTTGAAGAAAAAGGATATTCGTGTTGTTTTTTCGGCTCTACCTGCAGATATTGCCGTTAATGTCGAAATGGAAGCGGCTAAAAGAGGAATGGCTGTTTTTTCTAATGCCGGTGCTTACCGCATGGATCCACAAATACCGATTTTGATTCCCGAGATCAATGCAGACCACCTTGATCTTGTTAAACAGCAGCAAAAAAAATATCCCGGCTTTATTATCACCAACGCAAATTGTACCACGACAGGTCTGGCACTCAGCTTGCTTCCACTTGCCGGTTTTAATATTGAAGAGCTGATTGTATCCAGCTACCAGGCAATCAGCGGTTCCGGCTATCCCGGTCATTCAGCGCTTGATATGCTGAATAATGTCATTCCTTATATCAAAAACGAAGAACCCAAGATGCGTCAGGAATGTCTTAAAATTTTTGGCAATATCCGGGAAAATTCTATAGAATTAAAAGAGTGGAATGTGTATGCCCATTGCATCAGGGTTCCCACCGAGATCGGGCACTTGATATCGGTTCATGTCAAACTGAAAGAATCGGTGGAGCCGCAATCTGTTGAGGCTCTGTTTCGCAATTTCAGCGCTCCGGCGATTGTTCGGGATTTACCCACAGCGCCATCCAAGCCGGTGTTGTTCACCGAAGATCCCCTGCGCCCACAACCCAGACTGGATCTCGGGGCCGGCACCCCGGAGCGTGCCAAAGGTATGGCGGTAGTGGTCGGAAGATTGAATGTCGAAAACAATATTATCCGTTTTGTTACCCTTTCCAATAATTTGATCCGCGGTGCAGCCGGTGGCTCGGTATTAAACGCTGAACTCGCTTACCGAGAAAAAAGGTTATGATCACTCTAAAAATAGGCGGGTCGTCCTTACGAGATACTGAATCGTTAAACCGGGTCGTGGATATTATATCGACTCGTACCTCTTTGAAAAAAATTGTTGTTTTGTCTGCTGTCAAAGGGGTAACCGATCATCTGTTCAAGAGTATCGATGAAGCGCTTAAGAATGACCGGCAGATCAATGGTCTGTTGGAATACTTGCGGCTCCTGCATCGCGAACTTGTCGTCGGCTGCATTCAGACCGTCTCGTTGCGCCATCAAACCATGGACGAAATTGAGTACCTGTTGTCGCGGTTGGAAAAACTCCTCTTCGGTATCACCTTTACCGGAGAATGCACGCCTAAAACGCGCGAACTGGTGATATCGAGTGGTGAACGTATTGCCGTCCAGGTTTTGACCGGTTGTTTGCAGGATCGGGGTGTCTCTGCTGTCCCGATGGACGCGGACAAGATTGGCATCTATGCGACCGGTGAGTTTGGTAACGGCAACGCTGATCTCATTACAACCGCGAAATATTTACCGGCTTTTCTTAAACCCTATTTAAACAGAAATAGCATACCGGTGATAACCGGATTTTTTGCCAGAACACATGATAATCATACGATTACCTTTGGCCGGGGAGGAACGGACTATAGCGCTGCCATTGTTGCCTATGCCATGGATTGTTCCGAATTGCAGATTTGGAAAGATGTTGACGGATTTTTAACCGCATCTCCTGGCCTGGTTTCGAATGCAAAACCGATTGAACATTTGGCTTATGAAGAAGCAGCAGAGCTGGCCTATTTCGGTGCGGAAATATTGCATCCCAGAACAGTCGAACCATTGACCAAAAAAAATATACGGGCTGTGATCAAAAATACATTTGAACCGGATGCCGTTGGAACCCTTATCGGTGCGGAAAAGAAACAGGATAAAGACGTTATTAAAAGCGTTACCTGCAACTCCAATATCGGTGTTTTACGCATTTACGGAGCAGCTATAGGGCAACAGGTCGGGTTTTTAAAAGGCGTTGTCAGCGCTCTGAGCGAGAATAATATTAATATCATGTCGGTGATTACGGCTCAAACCGATGTCAACTTTTTACTTTCCAAGTCGGACCTGGCACGGGGAAAGCTGCTTATTGATTCTCTGAAAATTCCTTATATCGATTCAATAGAAACGATCAAGGATATCGCTGTAGTGGCGGTGGTGGGTGTCGGTTTGGTCGAAACCAAAGGCCTGGCTGCGCGGGTTTTTACGTCGGTAGCAGAGGTGGGAACCAATGTCGAAATGATCGTATCCGGCGCTTCAAAGGTTGCGCAGTACTTTATTATCAAACTCAAAGATGTTGAAAAGACTGTTCGGGCCATCCACAGAGAATTTTTTTCATAAACCTGGGATATATATATGAAAACTGCTTTTTCCATCGATGCGCGTAGAATTATTGTGGATTACTCTTCCGTTTATTGCGAAACGGTAGAGAAACTGCTCAAGAGTAAACCCTTTGAATACATATTGCAGCGGTATTTACAAAAATTGGCGCAACGTGAATCTCCAATTTACGACTATTTTAGTTGCTGCTATAATAGTGATGATAAATTATCCATGTACAAGGATTTGATTGCGGTTTTGCGTTTGCTCACCACTTATCGAATCAATGAAATCGTGGAGCTCAATACGAGGTACGCACAGCTTTTACAAGACGGAAAGCTGGTTTATGAATTTGTTGAAGGGCTATATGATTTCTGGAGATCCTATGAACGCTATATCATCATGACCGCTCCCAAAACAAAGCTGAGAACACGAGACAGTATTCACCATGCGCAATTTATCAAAGCGAACGAAACCTTAAGACAACTGATTCTTCGAACCTATCGCACCATTTGTGAAAACCTGATCGAACAGCCCTTTCGTGTCTATCGGCAATTGCCGGCCGGCGCTCACATCGGGCTTTTGACACAGACCATAGAATGGGACTGCCCGGTGGAATATCAAGCTATTCAATCGATTCCGTTTATTCGCCTTGCTCTGCTCGAACCGCCGGTAATATTCTATCCCCGTATGAATAAACGCAGCGGTCTGTTCAACGAGGTTTTGGAAAATCCCTTGTCTGATTTAAACATCCAGCCGGAAGAATGGTTTTGTTATCCCGCAAAAATCGGTAAAACACTCGCTTTTGCCTACTTTCATCAATCCTTTATGTCGCAAGGGGCGTCGCTTGCCAATCTTTTCGAACTGGCCCAATATGAAGATATCGTCGGCAAAAAACCGGATTTGATATTGATGTTTGGCGCGCCGCAGCTGCAATACACAAACGATTTGGCTATTTTTCATCACGACCGGCAAAATCAGGTATTGGTCGGTTATGAGGTAAATACCACCAAGATTGATTATTTTGGATATATGAAAAAGATGTTGCTGACGCTTCATAATGTCACCATGCTGGAACGCAACAGACTTCCCCTGCATGGCGCTATGGTTTCCATACGGCTAAAATCCAAAGCTTCTGCCAATGTCATCATTATAGGCGATAGCGGCGCCGGAAAATCCGAGACCTTGGAGGCGTTTCGTATCCTGGCTCAGGAATATATCAGCGACATGACCATTATTTTTGATGATATGGGTTCTATCGAGTTTGCCAACAACGAATTCAAGGCATTTGGGACCGAGATTGGTGCTTTTTTGCGACTCGATGATCTGCAGCCGGGCTATGCATTCGAGCAGCTGGATCGAAGTATTTTTATGAGTCCAAATCTCACCAACGCCCGGGTGATATTACCGGTGACAAAATATAGCAAGATTATTCAGGGAACGAGCATTGATTATTTTCTCTATGCCAACAATTACGAAAAAGTAAATGAAAAGAAACCGGCTATTGAAGTGTTTGATTCTCCGGACCAGGCCCTGGAAGTATTTAACACCGGAAAACGGATCGCCAAAGGTACGACCAGCGAAAAAGGATTGGTGGAGAGTTATTTTGCCAATCCTTTTGGCGCCCCGCAACGCAAAACCCAGCATGAAACCCTGGCGATTAATTATATCAACAAGATGTTCAAGTTAAATATCATCGTCGGACAAATACGAACACAGCTGGGACGAGAAGGGTATGAACAGAAAGGGCCACAGGAAGCGGCCAGGGCCCTGTTTGCAAATATTTCCAAAAATTTAAAGCTTGAATCCGGTCAATAATTTGCTCTTGACAATATACCCTGCATAATCTGTTGTATTCTTTTTTCAAGTTTTTATGCTGAAATATTTTTATCAACGAACAGGATGAAAGTAAACCCGACCGGGTTTTAATCCCTCCCGATCTCTGCTGCACAGAAAAAACGATTTTATATATTTTTAAAAATTTGTATATTTGCGCATCAGAGTTACACCCACAAATTAGAAGCGTAAATTTTATCAATATTCGAACAGTGATGGAGGAATTATGTCAAAAATAGTTTTACCCGTTGTCATTCACGGTGTCACCGGCAGAATGGGACAAATCGCTCTGAAAGCACTCCAGGTAATCGGGAAAAAAGAGATGGTCAGGCTCGATGGTGAGATTGTCGATCCAGTCCCGATCGGATTGGGAAGAACGAAAGCCAAACTGGAAAAGATTGCTTCCGAAAAAGGCCTTGAACACATCTTTACCGACCTCGAAGAGGCCATGGATTTTGCGCGAAAGGTGAATAAAAAAACCCAGGTCTACCACAACACCCTTACCACGGGCATTCGCAAAGACGCTCTGTTGCAGGTGTTACCGCAACTCGATCCCAAAGAAACCGGTGTCTATATGGAAAAACCCCTGGCGGCAAATTATGCCGATGGCTTTGAAATCGTAGATGCGCTGGAAAAACGGGAATTTTTACATGGTGTTGTGCATCATATGTTGGCGACGCCGGGCGTGCGCAAAGCACTTGAATTGATACCACAGATCAAACCGCTGCATGCGCAGATGCTTTTTGGATATGAGGTGGGATCGGGATTGAATGGAAATAAAGAGTACTCTGGACAACGCCCCGACTTTAACTGGACCCTGGAAAAAGGCGGCGGCGGTATTATCCTGGATATGTGTCATGAAGGCTATTTGTCTGAGGCTTTTTTCGGAAAAACAGCCCAGCTGAGCAGTGTTGCCCGGCTTCAGGTTCCCAGGCGAATGAGCACCGATGGGGAAACGGTTATAACCTGCAATGTAGAAGATTTTAATGCCCTGCGTAGATTGCATGAAGGTGGTGTGGTGAACACATCGATCTGGGCCTGGTATCGTCGGGTGAATTCAGAATTCGGCCCTCTTGAAATTACGATTGACGGAGAAGAAGGGTCTATCGTATTTGGACTTTACGGGTTAAAAGTGCAATGGAAAGAAACTGCTCCTGCCAATCGTTGGGAGCGTTCTGTGTCAGGAGAGAAAATAAAATTCAGGGAACACTGGCAATATGTGGAAATGTCATACGAAGATCCCTTTGCACTCGAGCTGGCCGACTATTTAAATTGTTTTCTCGAAGGTGAAAAATATGCAAAAGATGCAATTCACGCCCTTAATATCCTCAGCGAAGTTGAAGCGCAATATGAAAGTGCAGCTGAGGAAGGTAAACCGGTCGGTGCTTCTGACATCCGTTACTATCCCAACCCTGTTAGCCCGGACTGGCAACCGGAACGCCTGCAGGGAAAACTGAGAACTGTTGAAGATTAGTTGAAATTCTGTGCTTCCCCTGTAGCCGGTTTTCATCATGCAACCATTTAAACTCAGATGCAGGTAATATGACAATGAAACCGATAGAATCTGAAAAGGATATTACCATACAGGATATCTATGATCGTCAGTGCAACAAGGAAATTTTGGCAACAACGGCACTGTATGGTCCCTGGACGCCTGAAGGCGCTTTTGACTGGAAAAGCTATACAACGCTGGTTGAGAATGTTGTACAGAATTCCAGCGTGCCGGCAACAAACGTCGATACCACCTGGGCGATATACAACGACTGGCCCTTGACGAAAGAATTGGTCTGGAAAACGGCCGGGATTGCTCAGGAGAACAGCCAGTTTCTCAGCGACGACCGCCCGCTGGTGGTTGCCGGATTGAATACCAATTCCTTTGAAATCACTCTCGATGATATCGCCCCGACACTCTGTAAACAAATCGAGGAAATTGACAAGGGCCTAAAGGAACGCCGCCTGACCGATCGCATCAGGTATATGCCGGTTCCGGATAAAAGGCTTTATCAAGCTTCCAGGGATGAAAAAATCAGAGTTTACCGGGAGATCGGTCAGGTCGTTGAAAATTTTACCGATTATGGCATGGTCTTTTTCGAACTCGATATCGGTATTCCAGGTTTTGGTTCAAACTTTACTCCGGAAGAAATCGAATCCATTCTAGGCGAAACTGTAGCGATTCAGGAATACAAGAGCGCTTTAATCAGTCAAAAAACCGGGTTTCGTTGTGTCTATGATTTTTGCGATGATATATTGCGCATACATATTGTGGAAAAGGTAGCGCCGCGCCGTGTTCAGTATTCCACCGGGAATGATTGGTTCATTTCTCTGGCGCGCTATGGCAAAAACCTGGAAAAACACGGTTATTTGCTGGGGGCTTCGCAGATCAGTCCGATGCTATTTAAAATGTGGCGCGATTTTGTCGTGGCGGCAAAACCATGTTCTCTGGCGATTGAACAGGATTTACAAGCGGCAGCCAAAGATTTCTGGACTCCCGGCAATGTTGGGATTTACAGACATTATCTCGCCATTTTTCTGGCTTTTACCGGCCTTATTGACCATCCTTTACCACATCCCGCCTGCGAGGCACGCTTTCGAGTTCAGCCGGATGATTATTTCCTGCCTTTAAGACATGCCCTGCGGTTGGGGCTGTTGGACAGGAGCGAGGCGAAATCACGGGTGCGGCATATCGTTCCGGGCTGTAAAACGTGGACCGATGCGGAAATCTCAAAACGAATTGAATATATGAGCTGAAAATGCGAAATATTCTCTATTCAGAAGATTCTTTTTTTCCGAATTCCGGCGCGAGCGGTAAAAATTTCAGAATAATAAAGCCGGGAATAGTGGAAATGAGAACCCATAAAAAGAAATTTGGATAGCCGATCACCTCCTGAATCCAGCCACTGATCATACCCGGTAACATCATTCCCAGAGCCATAAAACCTGTGGTAATGGCAAAGTGGGCTGTTTTATACTCTCCTTCGGAAACATAGATCATATAGAGCATATAAGCTGTAAAGCCAAAGCCGTAGCCAAATTGTTCGATGCCCACACATATATTGATCAGCAAAAAGTTGTCCGGCTGAACATTGGAGAGATAAATATATACCACATCCGGCAAGTTGATTGCAATTGCCATCCACCAGATCCACTTTTTTAAGCCGTGTCTGGCAGCGACCAATCCCCCCAAAATACCTCCTACCGAAAGCATGAACAGGCCGATGGTGCCATAGACAAAACCCACCTGTCCTGTGGTGAGTCCCAGACCACCCGCTTCCTGGCTGTCCAGCAGAAAAGGTGAGGCAAGCTTGACCAGCTGTGATTCTCCGAGGCGGAACAGCAATAAAAAGGCAATGGAGATACCGATTTTATCTTTCTTAAAAAAGAGCGCAAAGGTGTGGCCAAATTCTCTGATAAAATGTTTGGCGCTGATGACCTGTCGCGGTGTGTCTTTGTCTGTTTTCGGCAACATGAAACGGTGGTAAATAAAAAAGACGAGAAAAAGCGCGGCCAAAAAGGTGAAGGTGACAATCCAGGATAAAGGAATGTTGCCGGCCCGGGCCTGGAAGGTTGCAGAACTTTTCATGTCCAGTTTTGGATCGAGTTGAAACGCCGCGATGACCGGTTTATTCCAGTTATTGTGATCAAAAACCATGCGCATCCCCTCGATCAGCATAATGCTTTTATCCCCTTTTTCCCGACCAAAGTTGATCGTCACCTTTTTACCGGAATCCGGAGGTTGCGACAGATAGAAAAGCGTCATGCCCAGATTGCCCCTGTACTCTGATGCGGGTTCTGTTTTTTCTTCGGTTTTAAATAGGGTTTCAAGGGCGCTTTCCAGTTTTTGAACCACATAGCGGTCCCACCAGGTGGGTGTCACTTTTGCTTGTTGCTGCTGCAGCTGCCGTTCTAGGGGCTGGCCCTGCCTGCGATTCCATTCTTTTGTGAACTGCAACAAGCTATCGGCTCGATGCGAAGAGACATTATGATAAGGTATTTTGATAGTTTGGGGGTCGCATATGATTCTCATTTCATCCTGGTTTTTGGCCATAAGGGTGCTGTCCGGTTTGATCTCCGCAGGTATCATTTTTTGTACGCTTGTGCCCTGTTGAACGGCCTGGACGGTTACCTCCACACTTTGCAAGCCGCTGTGGCTTTCAATATAGCCGGCCAGAATGACCAGTAGCCCCTGTCCGGTCAGCATCGCAAGACGATAGAATGTACTTCTGACACCGACAAACCAGGCTTGTTGATGTTGTGAGAGCCCAAGCATATAAAAACCGTCTGCAGCAATATCATGTGTTGCTGAACTAAAGGCCAAAAGCCAAAAGATCGCGAGGGTTATTTTAAAAAAGTTATCTACGGGGATGGTCAGGGCAATGCTGGCAAGCGATGCACCGATGAGCAGCTGCATGATGATAATCCATAAACGCTTGGTTTTAAAAATATCAACAATTGGGCTCCAGAGCGGTTTGATGACCCAGGGCAGATATAACCAGCTTGTGTAAAGGGCAATATCAGCATTTGATATACCCAACCGTTTATACATAATGACCGAAATGGTCATGACAACGACATACGGTATGCCTTCAGCAAAATAGAGAGACGGAACCCAAAACCAGGGTGAGCGTTGTTTTTGCATGAATTTTGTCCTCAATTCTGACAACGATTAATGGTTTTTCAGGTCGTAAGCGGTTAAAGCGATATTTCGGTTTCGTCTTCGGACTGAGAATTACCCATACTGAGGCGAAACTCTTCAACTTGCATTTGTAATTCGAAATTGAAAAAGGGATAAAGGTCGGCCAGCATTTTGCCGGAATCGTCTTCCATTCGACAGACCATCGTTATGGCCGCATATTCTTCTTTAACATAATCGGTTTGATCTCCTTTTCCAATTTTCACCTTTTTTTGTTTGATATTAAACGGTTTGATGGTGACCGCCGGCAGATTGATAGAGTCACCCGAAACATTATCCAGGAAGACGACACGAACCAATCCTCTCACCATATTATTGTATAACTCGCTTATCTGCAGACTGTTATCCACTCTGGCTTCGGTTTGTACGACGATTTGACGAATAATTTCGTCTTCCTCACCCTTATCATCCGCCGGCCAAAATTTTTTAATAATGGTCTTTTCAAATACGAGCATCTGATAACCTCACAAAGTAAATTATCGATAGCTGATGACTAATTCCGCCATTTTTATGGGTTCGGATTTCCCATTGTGCTTTGAGGAAAAAAGCAAAAGTATAAACTGCGTCAACATACGAATTTCTCTAATAGATTGCAAGACTTATATTGACACCCACAAATGATTGAAAATTATGTGCTTAATGGCAAAAAATGTCCATTGCCACAGCCGTTTCTCTGTGTGCCGTAAGGGCAGAGACGACTGTAAAGGTGCGGGAAAATAAATCTTGACTGTCTAAAAATAAATTATTATACTCAATTAAAGCACTAAGAGCTTGTATCATTAAAGGTAGGGATTTTTATGCTGGTTCGCGTTAATGTTGAACGTGTTACCCTGGATACTGCGACCAGTCGGTTTGTTGTTATTCTTAAAGATGACGCAAAAAGTCGATGGCTTCCTATAGTGGTCGGGTCTACTGAAGCTCAGGCGATTGCATTACAACTTGAAAATATTGTACCTCCCCGTCCGTTAACGCACGACTTGATCAAGAATTTGTTGTTCGATCTTGACGTCAATGTTGATCGAATTGTTGTGAATGATCTCAAAGAGAACACCTATTATGCTCTGGTGACGCTGATCCTCAATGGTGAGAAGCGGGAAATCGATGCCCGTCCCAGTGATGCCATCGCTTTGGCACTGCGCATGCAGGCCGATATTTTCGTAGAGGATGATGTCATGAACCGTGCTGCTATTATGGACCAAATAGATGAAAAACTCGATGAAAGCGACGATGATGAAGAGTTGGCGGTCAGCGATCAGCTGGAGCAGTTAAATGTTGAGCTCCGTAAAGCTGTTCAGGACGAACGCTATGAAGAGGCAGCCCGTATTCGGGACGAGATAAAGCGTCTTAAAGCTGATTTACGTGAAAAATTGGGCTAATGATCCCATCATCTATCAAAATATGAAAAAACGTTCAGCCTCTTTAATGAGGCTTTTTTTTTGCCCGAATCAAACGGATCAGGTCTATATTTATATGCACCCATCAGGTCATTCGGGGTGTCCTTCGGTATCGTGCAGGGGTGGGCTGAATCGAAAAGGATCAAATGTAGCAGAACAGGGTTGATTATTTACTAAAGGGATTGAATATATACAGGAGACTAGAAAATGCAAAAGATAG
>WJMF01000152.1 GCA_014728085.1 Candidatus Zhuqueibacterota bacterium | reverse complement strand
AGGGCTGTTGCAAAAAGAGGATTGGCATGCCGCATGGATTGGTGCGGAAGAACAGCAGCGGGAAAAAGGAATTCCCGCCATACCGCCTTCACCGCTGTTGCGCAAGACCTTTAGCAGTAAAAAAATTGAACGGGCTCTGCTTTATGTTACCAGCCTGGGCGAGTATGAGGTTTATATCAATGGCCGCAAAGTCGGCGACCATCTCCTTGCTCCCGAATGGACAGATTACCACAAACGGATACAATATCAGACCTATGATGTGAGCGATATGCTCGAGCCGGGAGAGAATTGTCTCGGAGCCGTACTGGCTGACGGTTGGTATGCCGGAAGACTGGGCCCGGTTCGCTGGGACGAAAATTATCCCCGTCGCGGTGCCTATGGTCTTGACCGCAGATTATTGCTGCAGCTGGAGATTGAAACCGACCGGGGCAAACAAATGATCATTTCCGATGACTCGTGGAAACTGTTCGAGGATGGACCGATTCAAGGCGCCGATCACTTTCTCGGTCAGGTCTATGACGCCCGTAAGCAACAACCCGGCTGGGACACGGTGGATTTTGATGATTCCGAATGGAAATCCGCAACCGTCGATTCAGATCTGCAAACGGGCAAACGGGTTGCACAGATGAATGAACCGGTTCGTCAGGTCGCCACTGTGACACCTGTAGAAATACTAGAGCCTGAGGAAGGTGTTTATATCTTTGATATGGGACAAAATATGGTCGGATGGTGCCGTATCCGTCTTGAGGGAAAGACAGGGACGGTTGTTACTCTGCGCCATGGCGAAATGCTCGATGCAGATGGCTCTTTATTTACCGATAATTTGGGCACAGCCCTGCAGAAGGATCAGTTTATACTTGACGGCAACGGTGCCAGGACCTTTGAACCCCGCTTCACCTATCACGGTTTTCGCTATGTTGAGGTGACCGGACTGGATCAAAAAGCGGATAAAGAGATGCTGACCGGTATCGTTATCGCCTCTGATGCGCCGAAAACAGGTTCCTTTGAATGCAGCCATCCCCAAATCAATCAGCTGATGCAAAATGTTCTTTGGACACAACGAGGCAATATGATCAGCATTCCGACAGACTGTCCGCAACGCGACGAAAGGATGGGCTGGATGGGAGATGCGCTGGTGTTCGCCCAGACTGCTATCTACAATCTCGATATGGCCGCTTTTTTCAGCAAGTGGATCGTCGATATTCGCGATGCCCAGGCCGACGATGGCCGTTATCCCGATTACGCCCCGCACCCCTATGATCCCAACATGCGTTTTTCAGACGCTCCGGGCTGGGCAGATGCCGGTGTTGTGGTGCCCTGGCGACTTTATCAAAATTACGGCGACAAGCGGATATTGGCGCAACACTACAAGTCGATGAAACGCTTTATCGATAACATTCGCCGGCACAATCCCGAATATCTCTGGCAGCATGCTACCGGTAACGAATATGGTGACTGGCTCAACGGCGATACCATTACTGCAAAAGATTATCCCAAAAGCGGTGGACAAGTTCCCTACCTGCTTTATACCACCGCGTTTTATGCCTGGTCAACCTCCATTTTTGCGAAAATTGCCGATTTGTTGGGTAAAAAGGCGGATTATGCCGCTTACAGCGATCTGGCCGATCGCATTAAACGGAAATTTAATCAGGAATTCGTCAAATCCGATGGCCGGCTGAAAGGAGATACCCAGGCCGGTTATGCCCTGGCGCTGGCGTTTGATTTGTTGCCGAAAAGCTTACAGCCGAAGGCTGCGCAATATATGGTCAAGGCAGTTAAAAAGTATGATTACCGCATATCAACCGGTTTCCACTCGACCATTCTGCTGATGAAACAGTTGAGCAGATGGGGATATCACGATATCGCCTATCGGCTTTTGGAGAATCGCTCTTTTCCTTCCTGGTTGTACAGCATTGACCAGGGAGCGACGACTATCTGGGAACGCTGGGATGCCTATGTTGCGGAACGTGGATTTCAACAATCGGATATGAACTCTTTTAATCACTATGCATTCGGAGCAGTGGGGGAGTGGATTTATCAGAACATTCTCGGTATTCGATTTGACGAAAACCAGCCGGCCTACAAGCATATTATTCTTAAACCCGTACCGGGCGGTTCACTGACCTGGGCCAGAGGATCGTATCAATCGATACACGGACTGATCGCCGTAGAATGGAAAAGGCAAGAAGGTTCTGTTTTTGTGTCGGTTTCCATACCAGCAAACACTAAAGCGACACTCTTTCTTCCTGCTTCTGATGTGGCCAGTGTACTTGAAAACGGCGAGCCGGTTGATCAAAATCCACGTGTTTGCCGGATTGAGGAGGGAAAAGCAATTTTGCATCTTGAGAGCGGATCGTACCATTTCAAAGCTGATTTCGATTGATTCCCTCATGGATACGCCGGGGGTTGAAATTCTATACAGACCTGCGCAATTCGGGCGTAAGAAAGATAAAAAACATCATTCAGGATTGGAGTGTTTGAAATAATAGTATTGCGGCAACTCAATGTCCCTCTCAAATAAAGCCAATATCCCGAATAGACTCTATATCGGAAAAGAGTTGGTGCCATTCGAGATCGCCATGCGAGGCTTGAAACACCCGGCCATCCGACAAGAGTGCCCATAAATCCGATTCAGCCGCAACGAATTTTTCCACCATGGTATTCGGCCAGGGTGTATCCAGATTTTTATCAAGTATCGTCCACTGTACCAGATTATGGCTCGTTTCGATGCGTCCGTTTTTATCGACCGAATCCGCAGGCCCGAAAATGACGTGCTGCGGATTAATCGGGTCGATCCAGGCAGCACGGCAATAGCATGGATAAAGATGATCCCATCTATTGCCTGAATCTGCAGACCGGTACAGACCGCCGCCCGTGCAGGCATAGATGATTTTTTCCGATTTTGGCGACACAGTAAGAGAGTGGACATCGGCATGTACGCCGTTTTCCTTTATTTCCTTGTAACCCGTACTGCCCTCCACGAGATACCAGTGTTCATCCGGCTTGTCCTTGAACAATATACCTCCCTGTTCAACGGCTGCGAATATCCGTTTGCCATCCAGAGAAAAATCCCGTATACAACCGGCATTATCCGAGTAGGGTAATGACCAACCGAATTGGTCCCGCATCATCTCGACTTCGATATCCCGTTTCCAGGTTTGTCCCAGATTTATAGAACGAAAAATGGCTGCTGGTTCGGTTCCGGCGAAGACCTGGTTATTCCTGTCTGCATGCAGACTTTTTATATGTGGATGAACCAATCCGGTATTTCTCTCTTCCCATGAGCAACCGAGGTCCAGAGAAACAGCAATTCCCGTTCTGGTACCGGCAAACAGAACGCCATCCGCATCGGTTATGCTGGTAATATAGCGATTCTCCAGAGAATGCCCTACCAGATACCAGCGGTCATTGGCGCTTTCAAGAACGTAGATACCGTTATCAGTGGCGAGATAGGTCATTTTAGTATTGATACTCAACCGGCCTCCTCAGACTTGATGGTTCTTCTGTTGCTCAACCAAATTCTTTAACTGTCTGCGCGCCACCTTGAAAGCGCGGCGAACGAGCTGATGCAATTCCGCATGCATATCCGTGTCTCCAAGACCTTCTTCAACCGTGATGCGATGATTATGCGGTACGTTGATATCCAGCCGTACCCGGTAGGGATTGCCGGAGGAAACATGTTCCTGCGGTTTTTCAATGGCCACCCGGCAACTGGACATATAATCGCATACCTGTTCCAGTTTTTCGGTTTTTTCATGAATCAGATCCTGGATGTGTTGTTTGGTTTCCATTCCGTGAAAAGAGATTTCCAGAGGTACTTGCATAGACCTTTCCTTTTGGTTTACTTTACTTTTTAATTTGCAATAAATATGCCATCGGTGAAATTTTTGTAATGTATTGTTTATTAATTAGTTAAAAAACGACAGGTATGCCGGCTGGATAGTGTCCTGTGCAATTATTTAACAGATTTACAGATATATAAAATGGGGATGTGAATATATGGTACAGGAAAGCGAAGACATTAATAATGGTTTTTCAGGGCCGGGGCTGTATCAAATGTATTTATAGTACTATTTTTTAGAGGTCTCTCAAATATACAAAACCGCCGAGACCGCAAAGGAATCGCTGAGACTTTTTCATTACTTGATTGATTTAGGGAAAAGTTTTTATCAGGGAATAATCACAACAACAAAGACAACAAATTTATAAACAACGAATTACAAGTGTTTTATCTCTTTACATAATTCTGTTTTTCTCAGCGCTCCTCGGCGATCTCGGCGGTTGTAATTAGCTTTTGTTGCTTACAAAGTCGGGTAAAAAGCGGATAAAGAGCTCGAGCCGATTTTCCGCTGACGCAGCGCAGGCGGCTCCCGCCCCTGCGCGAACGGCATATGATTTTTGGCATTTTCGGTCAAGGCTTCCGGCAAAGGTTTTGCCGTTTTCAGGGGAAGGGTTGACAGATCATTTTTTGACACCTTATCTCCT
>WJMF01000151.1 GCA_014728085.1 Candidatus Zhuqueibacterota bacterium | reverse complement strand
TACATTGGGTTCGATTTCTCTGATTTCATCCGGTGTGATTTTTTTCAATCCGGTCAATCCGTTTTCAGAACCGCGTCTGTAGAGCTTTTCGAGCGCCGGCAGCTCATCTTCTCGTGTGGCAACCACCACCTTGCCGCACTGATCGTGAGCGATGCCATGTTCTTTGCAAAATGCATACAGAGCCTGCCGTCCCTTTACACAGTTTTTTGCTTTCAGAGAACCCGGTTTATAATAAAGACCGGAATGAATCACCCCGCTATTGTTTCCCGTCTGATGCATGGCCAGGCGTTCTTCTGCTTCGATGACCAGGGTTTTGGCTTGTTTGCAGAGCGCCATCGCCGTAGCGAGGCCGACGATACCGCCGCCGATAACGATAATATCATAGTTGTGTTCGGACATACTTGTCTCCTGTTATAGATAATGGTAGGCCTGATCCTGCCGGACACAGTCCGCAAGAGCGTTTTCAATGCTTTTGTATTGAAACTCAAAACCGGAAACATGCAATTTTTCAGGAACACATCGGGTGCCGGATAGCACCATGGTCTTGCCCATCTCACCGGTTAACAGCCCGAAAACAGAGCCGGGAATGTGAAACAAAGCCGGGCGATGAACCGCTCCGGCGAGCGCTCTGGTCAGATGCGCATTGGTTACCGCCCGGGGGGCAACCAGATTCACAGCACCGCTGAGCGAATGATGTTTGATAATATGAATAACCGCTGCGATCCAGTCCTGCAGATGAATCCAGCTGAGATACTGATCACCGCTGCCGATTTTACCCCCCAGTCCCCATGTAAACGGGAAAAGCATTTTCTGCAAGAATCCCCCCTTTTTTGAGAGCACGACGCCACTGCGCAAGAAAACCACGCGTTGACAAATCGTTTTCAGGGCAGTCGCTTGTTTTTCCCAATCGGCACAGGTTCTGGCAAGAAAATCGTTGCCACGCGGACAAGATTCGTCAATAATTCTATCCCCCTGGTCGCCGTAATAACCGATAGCAGACGCGCTGATAAAAAGAGCGGGCGGTACCGGCATTCGGGAAACGGTATCAGCGAGCAAACGCGTGGAGCTGATCCGGCTGGAATAAATTTGCTCTTTTTTCCGCCTTGTCCATATACCAAACAGATTTTCTCCCGAGAGGTTGATCAAAACATCAACTGGGGGCAAATCGGGTTTGATATTGTTTTTTGGAGACCAGTAGATATGACCGGCATCTTTTAGTTGCCGTCGGCGAACCAGGGTTATGATTTGCATATTGCGCTCTTGCAATTCTTGTCTCAGAGCGCTTCCCAGAAACCCACCGGCACCGCTTATCGCAATCTTCATATCATTCCTCAATCACTACTGAATACAGCAAGGTCTTTTTGAGCCGTGCACATGTAAAATATATGAAATTTTTTACTTTTTTTTCTTCAAAATTATGTTTTTATTCTAGTAATTAATAAGAGGGAAATCAAGGAAATTTACAACAAATAATGTCAAAGCCAAAAAAAATTCTCGTCGATGGCCACGTGCATCTTTATCCTGTGTATAATTATGCCAAAGCCCTCAAAGCGGGGATGAAAAATATTTCCAAATTGAGCTCCTCACCGAATTGCAGCTTTGTTTTTTTACTCACCGAACGGTCGGACTGCCACTTTTACCGCGATGTGACGGAATCGACCCTTGCCAGCAACAATGATCTTGCTATTGAAAAAAACGAACAGGATCACTCCCTCACTGTCAAGTCACAAAAAAATGAACAAGTGTTGTACATCATTGCGGGCAGACAAATTGTATCAAGAGAAAATCTTGAGATTTGTGCTCTGTTTACGGATTGCCGCATTGATGATCGACAACTATCAACAGAAGAACTGATCCACACTGTTCTCGGCTTTAATGGTATTCCGGTTATCAACTGGGCGCCGGGTAAATGGTTTGGCCGGCGCGGTAACCTCGTGGAGAGTTTATTGTACTCCTATACGCCAAAGCAGCTATGGATAGGAGATACCACGATGCGTCCGCAGTTGTGGCCGACCCCGACGCTTATGAAAAAAGCGCAGCAACAGGGATATCATTTAATCGCAGGCTCTGATCCCCTCCCCTTTAAGGAAGAAGAACAGATGCTGGGTTCTTATGCTACACTTGTAGACGGAACCCTGGATCCAGTAAGACCTGCCGCTTCGTTGAGAGGCATACTTCTCTCCTCCGGGAAGGTCATGCCATTGGGCAAACGAAGTCGACTGTTCACTTTTTTGCGACGTCAATCAAAGATCATGTCGAACAAAACGAGACGGTAACCACCACCTATTCTACAAGGGCATTTTCAACATGAAGTTCGCGAACAGGTACTATTGTCCGTATTGCAATAGCCGCGATGTTGTACGCATTCGAAGGAAACCCTGGATGCGCGCATGGCCGCAGAGCAGACGGTACTATTGCAATGAGTGTCATTATAAATACCTCACGGTCCTAAACATCGTCGCCGTTAAAAGCCATTGAAAACAAGGCGGTATAAAAAATCCTTCCTTGTAATTTAGATTTTTTTTTCCCATATTTAAGTTTGTTTCCACCGGAACGAGGTTCCGGGTAGATCCTGACCCTTTATCAAAGAGAGAGTTTCAAGGTCATTAATGGATATTAAGAAAAAAGAGATAAAAAACCTGGCAGAGGAAAACACCTTTCAGTATGGGAAACAGATCAATGCCGCGGGCAAGGTCCGGCTTATCAATGTCAAGATCGAAAGTCTGGATGCGGTGGTGAAGGGGATACATCCTTTTCAGGTCCATGTAAGCAAAAAAAACAGCAGCATTGATTCTTATTGCACTTGTCCGAAACGGAAAAACTGCGAACACGTTGTGGCGGCTCTTTTTGCGGCGATCGACTATTCCAGCAAAAATCAAAAACAGTTTGTGCGGGAAAAGATGCAGCCGCAATGGCAATCCTTTTTCAAGGGCATTGTCCGGGAGAATGGAATACATCATCTGGAGGATAGAGAGCAGAAATGGCAGCTCGTATATCTCTTTGCGTTCAGTGCGGAACATTATTCCATTCTACCGCAAAAAGCTTACATCAAGGGCAGCGGCGAATTGGGAAGGTTTTCCAGCATTGGTCAATTTGATGACATTGACAGCGATGTGCGTTATCAGCCGGCTGATCCGATGTTGATCGCCTATTTGAGGCATTTGGGATTACGGCAAAACTTTGATTCCAGTACCGACTGGGTTGAAAGTCCGGTGGACAATCGTCCTTTTCAGGTTTCATATGGCTCGACACCGGGAAAATGGATAGAATTTCTCAAAGAGAGCAAATGTTTTCTTCGCATTGACGATACAACTGTGGAACCCATTCAGATCTCGAACAAACCCTGCCGGATCAGATTCGAATTCGACAATGAAGAAAAAAAATATATTCTCAAGCCGCTCATTGAAATCAACGGTGAATCCATCACGTTGGGTAAGCAGGTTTTTATATTATCCGGCGAACCGGTCTGGATTTTTTACAATTTTAAAATATACCGGGTTGAAAATGTCACCCATGCCGATTTCATACAGCCTTTTACGCAAAAACACCTTTCCATAAAAATCCCTCAAAAGGAATTACAGGAATTTTTAATGACGGCGTGGCCGAAGCTGAGCAACATCGCCGACCTGCCGATTCCGCAGGATTACGATGTCACCACTTTTTCATCCATTACGCAAAAGCGTCTTGTTTTTCGCTCGACCTCGAGCCGGCTTTATATTTATCTGAGATTTTTATATCACCATTATCAGGTGGATTATCATAATCCCTATAAAAACATCATCAAAACAAAGTCCACCGATGCATTTGTCAAGATAAAGCGTGATATTGAAACGGAAGAAAAAATCGCTAAAGATCTTTATGACAGCGGTCTCAAAATAGAAAAAGGGATATTGTATATAGAAGCCACAAAGGCGAATGAGTGGCTGGCCCTGCATTTATCGAACTTGCTTGCCTCGGGTTACCAGCTCACCGGCATGGATCAGCTGGCGCGGTACAATATTCACACCGGCAATCCGGTGGTAAAAGTAAATGTCTCGACTGATATTGACTGGTTCGATCTGAACATATCCATCACCATTGCCGGCCAGCCGGTCCCCTTGCAAAAACTGAGACGGTCAATCAACCAGGGCAAAAAATATGTCAAACTCAGCGATGGCTCGCTTGCTATTTTGCCCTCAAACTGGATCAAACGCTTTGCGTTTTTGTTCAACTTTGCAAATATGGACAAGGAAAATCTGCAGCTCCCCCGCTCCCAGTTATCTCTAATCGATACCTTGTTTACCGAAGCTGAAATGGCGATGGCGGATGATGCCTATTACAAAAGCATTGAAAAGCTGAAAAATTTTAACAAAATTCCTCAGGCAAAAATACCCGAGTCGCTCAGCGGTATATTGCGGCCTTATCAAAGAGCCGGGTTCGACTGGCTTGAATTTTTGAGAGAATTCCAGCTCGGCGGCTGTCTGGCGGACGACATGGGGCTGGGAAAGACGCTGCAGGCATTAACGGTTTTATTGTCAGCTAAAAATAAAGACATCAACCGTTCCAGTCTGATCATCTGTCCGACATCGGTTGTTTTCAACTGGTACAACGAGATAAACAGATTTACGCCTGAACTTGAGGTACTGCAGCACACGGGGCTCAACCGGGATAAAGAGTCGCAACGCTTTCAGGATTATGATATCATTCTGACCACCTATGGCATTTTACGGCGGGATATCGCACTGTTAAAAAGCCATACCTTCTTTTACGTCATACTGGATGAATCACAAAAAATAAAAAATCCGGCTTCACAGACAGCAAAAGCGGCAAGATTATTAAAAGGCGAACACCGTCTTGTCCTGACCGGCACGCCCATGGAAAACAACACCCAGGAGTTATGGTCGCAGTTTTCATTTCTAAACCCCGGTCAACTGGGATCGCTCTATTTTTTCCGCAAGAATTTCGTTACCCCGATTGAAAAGGAAAATGACCCGGAAGCCTTGTCCTTTTTAAAAAAACTGGTTTTTCCGTTTATCCTGCGGCGAACCAAGGATAACGTTGAAAGGGACCTGCCTCCCAAGACGGAGCAATTGGTATACTGCGGTATGAACGACCAGCAAAAAGCAATCTATGATCACTGGAAGGATCATTATCGTTCGCTACTGCTGCATAAAATAGATACCCGGGGCATGGACAGCGCCAGGATCAACATCCTGGAAGGACTGGTGAAACTACGGCAAATCGCCTGCCATCCCGCTCTGATCGATCAAAACGTCACGGAAGATTCGGGCAAATTCGAATATGTCAAGGAACTCATCGAAGAGATTCTTGCCGAGAATCATAAAGTCCTCATTTTTTCCCAATTCGTCAAGATGCTGCGGCTGCTGTTGAACTATTTTGATCACAACCGGATTCGTTATGAATACCTGGATGGCCACACTCGAAATCGCGAAAAGGTTGTAGAGCGTTTTCAAACGGATGAGTCGATCAATGTTTTTCTGATCAGTCTGAAAGCGGGAGGAACAGGTTTGAATCTGACGGCTGCGGATTATGTTATTCTCTATGACCCGTGGTGGAATCCGGCAGTTGAGACCCAGGCAATGGACAGGGCACACCGCATCGGACAAAACAAAAAGGTCTTTGTCTACCGGCTGATCAGCAAAAATTCCGTTGAAGAGAAAATGCTCGAGCTGCAAAACCAAAAGAAAAATATGGTTTCCAATATTATCGCCACAGATCGTTCATTTTTCAAAGACCTCAACCGCGATGATATCGAAATTCTTTTCAGCTGAAACACTCACTTAACGATCTCGCAATGTTCCGCTTTTATCCCGCCGGACAAATAGGATCAGAATCTTTTCAGGTTTGACCAGTGAAAGGTCCATTCCGGCGTTTCAAGGAAACCCTGTTCCCTGACCGGATACCACGGACTCTTTTTTTCATTGTTCGGATTCCTGAGTATATGGATTTCCTGAGCCGGCATGTAGCTTTGTACCAACAGGATGGCTTTTTCTAAAGTCTGGTTGTGTTCGATAATGTCGACAACCATTACCGCATGTCCGGGAAAACCGCCCTGGATGAAAATATCGCCGATCTGAATATCCGAAGATCGCGCAACGGGATTGAGTTCTCTGGAAAGCGAGTAACTGCCCGCATATATAAACACCGTCTGCAGATAGTTGCGAAAACTCTCATAGGAAACCCCGGTTCGATCCGTCTCTATCCAGGATACGTGATTTCCTTTTACTCGAGGCCGAATGCCATCGATCCAGTCACTGTATTTGGCCAGATCTTCGGAAGTAAAATGAAAGGCAATCTCATCGTAGCGCTGAATACTGAACAAATATTCTGCGCGTAACCTCATAACGGCATCAGCGCACTGCTGCAGATTACGGGATCCGACATCGATCTTGAGAACGCGATAGTGGGCATTCTGATTGGGTTTGACTCTGCCATCATAAAGAAAAACCGTATTATTTTCGGTTTTAACAGGCAATTGTCGCAGCCAGGCGGCGAAGGTGCCTTCCCGAACCGGTGTTCGGCTATACTCCGGAAGCACCGGAATATCTTCAACCTGAAAAGATATGGAATCACTCACATCGAGCCAGGCATACGGTGCCTGGGGGTACGCCGGCACCTCAGCCAGGACAAATGCCAGCGTCAGAAAAACGAATTTGATTTTCATCGGCATGATTATTCCTCCGTGTTCAATCGACTGTCCGGCAAAATCTAGAGTGGGCATCCAGGCTCAATTTAGCCAGATCGACTGACAGCTGAAATATATCCCTGTCATATTGATCGATAACCCTTTTGAGCTTTTGCCTGAGCTGTTCATCAAAAGGCGCAGCGATTTGATTGGTGTGCCCCATGCCCAGTTGCACACCGATATCATAGACGACCTGTGCCAGTTCGTCGACAGTATGAAATGTCGTTTCGATATCGACTTGCTGATAATTATCCACCCAGCCGTGCACCCAAAAGGTTTTTTGGCAATAGCGGAAATAGCCCAAATACTGAAAAGGTTCATAAGCGATTCGGGCCTGGGCAATCATGATGCGAAAGGGATCGAATTTAGAACCCGGATTGATACACGAGATTGGATCGAGATCGCGTACCTGTTTAATCTCCAGAATTTCATCATCCAGAGGATCTGGCCCGGGGCCGCGTATCCGCAACAAATACTTGACATCGAGAGCGCTTCCGATCCCCATGCGCAAATATCCTATTTTTACCACTTTAAAAAAGGAATCGGGCAATGAAGGATTTTCATTCAACATGGTAACGACATACTCATCGAATGCCTTTAAAAGTGAATCTTGTTCCCCCCGGGAAAGCGGATCTATCAGCGTATCGATCCATTGAAAGTAAACCTTTCGATCGGTAATAAAACAGTTTTTCAGGCGCTGTACAATGACGGGTTCAGGCACCTCGACCGCTGAATCGTTCAAAGCGTCGCGATATCCGCGAAAAAAGGTTTGAAAGAGCGTTTCATAATGCTCTGTCCACTCTTTTTGATAACAGGCCAGATAAAGAGAGGTACTAAATCTCATCCAATCGATCAGGCCGGGTCCGCTGGAGGCGTCGTCAAAATCGGTCAATCCGCGTCCGATATCAGTAACGGCATATTGTTCCAGGTGGGCATCACCGTGCAGGTTAAGGGCGTGGGCCGGCAGCTTCATTTCCTTCAGCCGTTCGCACACCAGACCGGCAAATTGAACATTGATAAAGCGATAATAGCCATGAGGTGTGGAGACGATGCGCTGCAAAAGCTGCGGATTTTGGGAAAAATCAAAGTGGTCCGGATGCACATAAAGGGGAATTTCTTTCTCCAAAGACCGTTGATGGCAGTAGAAAAACAAAGAGAAAAAAATCAAACCAATCAAAATTTTAAATACAATTTTCATAAGGCGTTCTAATCGATACCATTGGCTTTCATATTTGACAATGCTGCTCTTAAAAGCGGCATATGCGAACCGGCAAGCGGATAGGGAATCCGGTATTGGTAATAACTGGTGACTTCATATCCCCCTTCTGCAATCATATCATCGGTGGTAAGATAAAGCTGTGTTCCATCGGTATAGCCGAGCGGAAAGGTGACGCCATTTTTGTAAAAATCGAACAAATAGAGGCCCAATTCGGCGACGGCCTCTCCTTCAAGACCGACAAACCGCAGTTGATCGGCAATTTTGAGGCCATGTAAAATAACCGGAACCGTTAGAGGTAATTGTACGCCCCGCTGCAGAATCTTCAGTTTTTCCTCTGCGAACAAGTGCCATGTCTTGTCGCTTTCGTTGCTATTGGCGATTGCATAAAAATCAGCCGCGGTTCGATTCACGTGAAGGGGCCAGTACATTTCCACAATCCGGCTTTGCAGATCCGGCTTTAGGGTTTTGAGATCCTTGAGAGCATCGATCACTTCTTCGGCCACGATACGACCCGACTCTTCCACATCCGCCCAGGTTCCGAGACGCCACTCCTCCTCACCTTCTCCAATAACGCGGGATTTGGCATCCCCGCCGCATCCCTGCAGAAAAAGGCTGCACTCGTGACCGAGAAAATTATCCAACCTCTCGGTGGCGGGTCCGGGAAAATCCGCTGAAAATTCAAATTCATGCGTTGTGGAAGGATGACAGGATACGGAGAACAACAGGCAAACCGGTTTTCCCTCATTATCTCGTAACAGGCATACGGGCAGGCTGTCGCACACCGGGCCTTGCGGATTGGGTTTAAGGCCTTCTTCCACCGTGTTATCTTTCCGTTTCCGCCGGCGGTTCATCGGCAAAGAGGTTTTCGCCACAGTCGCAGAGATCGTAACGGGTCGCAGGTTTTGACGCGCATGAGCGATAGACCTGACGATTTTTTCCTGCAACTGTTGCAGGTAGAGCTCATTCGGAGGCGGATCGTAAATCCAGCGGTCAACTTTGGGGCCGGCGTGGGTATGTGAAGTGTTGATGAGAATTTGAGCCGGTGTCATATCCATCTCTCTGCCGATAGCGCCTTTCAAACGATCGACCTCTTCCCGGGCCAAAAAAAGCAGGTCCAGTGCAAGAATTACGGCTTTTTGCTCTCCCTGCTGCAGGTAAAGGGCACGGGCAAAAAGAGGGTCATGGACACCGGTTGCAGCTTTTTCTCTGTCCCGTTGACCAAAACCACTCATTCGTATCCCTGCGGCCGGAGTGATATCGATTTTATAAAATCCGGCTTTCATAACTGTCCCTTTATGTGATTAATTCTTCTATTCCTCAAAGAATGATCAGTTCTGCTGGTCGATAATTTTGCCCGCAATTTGGGTCACCGGTGCAACCCAAATCTCCTCGCTTTTTCGCTGTAAATAATCCAGCAACATGGCATAGTCATAACTTCCAACGGTTAACCGTTCCCCGTCTATTTCATGAAAAGTCAAAATCACCCACATGCCGCGGAATGTCAGTTCTTCGACAAGGCCGATCATTTCATAACCACTCATTCGCTCGACTGCAATACTCCACAGACAGGCAAGATCGGCATAATAGGGATGATTGGCAAATCCATATTCACCCCCGGCTCTGGCGGCGAGAAAATGACGGGCAACAAGCGGAACATAACTCTTTCTGCGTTCGCCCTTGCCGACAAAAGTACAATAGCAGGGATAGGCGAAACTCCAGTTCTTCTGGTGTGGTACCAACCGGCGTAACCGGTCCTGAGTGGTCAATATATCTGTTTCCATGTCCTCAAAAGTGATATCTTCAAGTCCGCCCGAACGATTTTGTATATTATTGGAGCATGTATGGCTACAGGTATGATTTCCAATTTCATGGCCGGCAACAGCAACATGTTCCCAGACCTGCAGACGTTTGTACCAATCCCTGCCGCCAGGATTCAAATAAAACGTTGCTGCCAGTCCCCGCTCATCCAGGCGCGGCACAGCTTTCAACAGTTGATTTTCGGTGCCGTCATCAAAAGTGAGGCTACATGCTCCGCGAAAAGGATACCAAAATTCTCTCAGATTCATAAAACTGATTTTCCAGGCTAGTGAAGATTACGATTCGAGCAAATCTTTTCTGTTGTCATAAATTTTGCTGATTGCATCGGTTAAAAGTGAAATACGTTCCTGCGGACACCCGAATATATGCCAGGTTGTCAATACCGCTCTGTTTTTCCACAACTCATCGGCAACGGGTAACTCCCACCGCTTTGGATCAATGGCTTTGACATATTCTTTGCTCAGCTGATGCCTTTTTTTGGTATGGGGATAATAGACCTCGCTATGGGAAAGTGGCGTATAAACGGTATGAAAATCAATTCCCAGCTCCGCGCTCAACGCCTGGCGGAAACGTTGACAGTCCAGTCCGTCATAAGTGTTTTTATCATACAAGAACACAAAGGCATAGCTGCATTGCCTCGTTATTTCATCCCGGCGTTTCAGCGGTGCGACGCCGGGTGCGTCTGCAATGGCTTTATCGAGAGCAGCTCCGATCCGATGTATTCGCTGACAATTTGCTCCAAGGGACAGGAGCTGGCCCCGCAACACGGCGGCCTGAAAACTGGTCATGCGGTAATTACCGCTGTGTACCTGAAAGCCGTGATACCCGCGCCCGCAACTGCGCTGGCTCACCACCTTCCAATAAAGTTCTTCTTCCTGCATCAGCAATGACCCGCCTTCGCCGGCGGTCATTAATTTTGATTGTTGAAAACTAAAAGAGCCAAACCGGCCGATGGTTCCCACACCCTTTGAATTCCATTGTGACCCATGCGCGTGGGCACAGTCCTCGATAATGGCAAGATTGTGCTGCCGCGCTATGCGGGTAATCTCATCCATATCGGCCAGCCGGTGATAAAGGTGAACAGGAATGATCGCTCTGGTTTGCGGTGTAATCATTGCCTCGATCTTAACAGGATCGATGCATAGGGTATCGGGCTCGACATCCGCCAGCAGAGGTGTCGCGTTAACATCACACACCGTACTGGCAGTGGCCTGCCAGGTAAGGCCGGGGACAATAACCTCATCGCCCGCTCCGATATCGAGCGTTTCCAGCGCAATTTGAAGGGTATGGGTTCCGTTGGTCAGGAGAGCGCAATGTTTCGAATCACAAAAATCGGCCCATTCCCGTTCAAACCGGGAGGCCATGGATTCCTGCTCCGGCCAGTCATCCCAATGGCCGCTATCATAGGCTTGCAAAAGATATTCACGCTCGGCCTGTTTATGGCTTGCCAGTGTGCTTTTCGCGATAATGTTTTGGGTGAGAGGAGCGCCGCCGAGTAGAGCAAGTTTACTCATCCATCAATCCTTTCTCAATAGAAATATCATGACATAACCTCATTTCCGATCTCATCGATATGCTGAATTGCAGCTGCGATCAATTTTGTCGACAGGACGGCATTTTGAAGGTCCACTTTATCAGCCGTATCTTCCGTCGTATGATAGGCCGGATTTTGATACGGATAACTTCCGATTGCCATTACCGCAGGGAGAATACCGGCGTTGATAAAAGAGCCATCATCATCATTGGGCTGTTCGAGAAAACAGGACTTGTGATGCAGGCCTATTTTATACTCTTTATTGAGCCCGTCGAGGAGTAACGCAATTTTTTTACCCTCCCTGGTACTGTAACGCGTTACCTGAGTCATTCTGCCGACACTATCCTCAATGGCTTTACCGCCGATACTGTCGATATTGATGACAGCAAGTATCTGCAAATGTTGTGCAGCCAATTTTTTGGCTGCTTTTACGCTTGTCCATGGCCAGTGTTCTTCATTGCAAAACAAAAACCAGATTGATCGTTTGGAAGGGTAATGACCAAACAGCCGCGCCAACTCCAGCAGAGCGGCGGTTCCGATGGCATTATCATAAGCTCCGGCGGCACAGGGCAGCCAGCTCTGTGAATCCTTGTGCGCCAGAAGAAGAATAACCTGTTCGGAATATAGAGTACCCGCTTTGCGGGCATATATATTTACAGCATCAAACCAGGGCTCGTGATGCAACGGTTTGCGAAAGCCGTGCGGCACAGAGGTGTCGGGAACAAAAGATTGTACCGGAATATGTTCCTCAACAAGATCATAATTCAAATGTTGAACCTCTGTCCTGATATAGTCATCCGCTTCATAGAGGGTGCATTTCGTGCACCCGGGTCTGGTATAATTAAAAATTCGGCAGGGCAACGGCTCCTTTGCCAGATAAAAGAGATGTCTGGCAATATTGCCACGGGTAACCATTTCAAAGCACTGTTCAGCCATTGCCGTCCTTTTGCAGAGGATATACCATTACAGAAAAGATAGTCTATTAATATCCGTAAAAAAGTAAAGAGATGCAAATCGAATCTGGCCGCGATTGCCGGGGATAGTCTTTTTTTGAATAACATCTCGCTGAATATATGGAACTGTTAAAGTTGCTTTTTCCTGTTTCTTTTACCAAGGTGAAAATGATTTTAAAAAAAATCTCTGCACTCTTTTGAGATATTGCTCAATATCATTACAATTGAAATATACATTGTATATGCAAAACCTATAAACGCTACCCTGTATACCCGGCCGAAGGGATCAAAGTGGAGCATCATCAAGCATAAAGGATGTTTCACCGGCAGAGATGATGATCTGTTTTGAATTATTTTTCCAGCGAAGAAGAAGCGTAAATGCGTTTTCCGCCTTGATGTCGATCTTTCTTTTGTTATTTTGCACTGCTTCGGCCACGAGATCTACAAGGTTATCATTAAAGCAAAACCGTTTACAGCCAACCCGGTCAGCAGAATTCAATGTCCAGTTGATGCGATTACGCGGCGCATCGGCTTTAAGGCCGATCGCATATTCGATAAAATAGAGAATGGGACCAATACCGCTCCATCCGACAAAATCCGCTTTTACCCGGCTGCCATCGCTGTGTTCACCGGGATTCAGGCTCTCCGGAGCATAGTTTTCCCAAATGGTGCCGGTTTGCCGAAAAACAGCCGCAACTGCCGACAGGTGCTGCATGGCCAGATCATAGGCCAGACTCTGCAAGCCATAGCGTTCGCATCCACGGATAATCATCGTATTGGTGGGGGCCCAAACCGCCCCACGCCAGTATCCGCCCGATGGCAGATAATCCGGGTGGTCACGCGCCAGCGTCGGTACGCGATGAAGCGTACCAAAATAGTCAGGATCATTGAGATAATGACAGAGGCGTCTGGCTTGCTGTTGATCCGGCACGCCGGCCAACAGCGTCCAGAATGCAGCGATGGTTTTTACCGGACTATGTTTTCCCTCCACGGTTACATCATAATAAAAGCCGCTGGAAGCATCCCACATCAATTGGTTGATCAAAGAACGGATGTGTTGATGTTTTTGTTCATAAGCAGCAACTTCTTTTTCCTTGCGCAAAATCCCTGCTATGCGGGCGAGATGGTTGGCAAAAAGGGCCATTTCGGCAGAGATATCGATTCCGCTGCCGCCGCCGTCCAGCCAGGCGTTGCGGGGAGAATTGTCCATAGACGCCCAATCCGTGGCGTATAAACCATTCTTCTTTTTAAGCAGGCGCTCCAGAGCCCTAAAGTAGCGGTGCAGGGGCAACCAGCTCTTTTCAAGGCGGGTGGTGTCTCCGCTGATCATAAAATGTTCCCATTCCGCCCAGGCCAAAATCGGATGGTTTAAAGCATCCAGGGTTAAATCCGGTACCGCGTCTTTACGATTGGCTTGTCCTGAGACGGGATGAACCGTATTCTTATCGGTTAAGCGCCAAAATGCACCCGGATTGACCCAACCGCAGCGGCTGAACAACGGCAGACGTTCCTGATTTATCCAATAGAAAAAATCCTTACCATCAAGTCGGGATATTTCGCGGCAGATTTCACCGCTTTTATGTTGCTTCGCGTAAAAATTATCCAAAGACTCGATACCCGGAACCAGCCGATAAGCATAATTGCAAAACATCGTCATAAAACAGGTATCCCACAGAAAGATATTCTGATTAAAGGCGGCATCGATAAAATTGGACACAAAGCCATTCTTATCCGTGGGTTGATAAAGATTCTGAAAAGCCAGTTGCCAGCTTTTCCAGTACAGATCGAGCCATACGGGATCAGCGTCATACACAGGGTGCGGTAGCTGGTGGCGGCGTGACTTGAAAACGGGAAGGGGCGTTATGTTTTTATCTTCGGAATTCCATCGCCCCGATGCAGATATGGATTGAATCATGATTAAAAACAGAGATAAAACAACTAAATTACGACTGTGCATAACTTGATACCTCGAGTGAATATTGTCTCGCAACACAAAGAGCCGGCATAATTGCCTTCAATCAAGACGAAAACATCTATTGATGCGTGGACTCGGAGAAAAAGCCATAATCCTTTATTTCGGAAAAAGGTGGTTTGTCCTTTTCCTGATCAGACCGGTTACAGAGCAGAAGAGAAATCTTCGGGTGGGTGTTATGAAAACGCTCTATCTCCGCATCGTTCATAACCATCAAAGCGGTGGAAAGGCCGTCGCAAATCGCGGCCGTATCACCCCGTGTCCATGCTGCAATGCGGTTGTGGACCGGTTTTCCTTCTTCAGGATCAATAATATGCCGTCCCTTGATGATTCCTGAACCGCTGAGCGCGATATGTTTTAAAAAAAGCGTTGTCAATACTTTGGTGCCACCAAGGGGATCGCTGATGGTAACCGGCCAGCCATCCAGTTGAAACGGTTTTCCCAGCGCCAGAACAGAGCTATAGCCGGCATGAATCAGCGCGGTCTTAATCTCCCAATCCTGTAAAACATCCTTGATACGATCCAGGGCAAACCCTTTCCCCACGCCGCCGAGATCGAGGTTGATGTTGTGACCGAGTTTTGACAGGTTCAGGTTGCGGCTATCCAATCGAATATGGTGCATTCCGGTAGAATCCTGCGCTGCTTTAATGTCGCGCGTTGAAGGGTTTTTCAGGGATTTGTCATCGTCCAGCCATAGTTCATAGAGATTGCCTATGGTGATATCAAAGGCACCAAAGGTTATTTCATAGAGTTGTTTACAGACCTGAAGACAGGCATACGTGTCAACGGAAATGCTGATCGAGCCATTTTTCGGCAGGGCATTGATTCGCGAAATGTCGCTGTTGGGCAAAAAACGGCTGAATTCCTGCTCCAGTTGATCGACCTTGTCGAACGCATCCCAGGCAGCCTGCTCGGCATAGGACGTTTCCGGATGTATCACATAGATTTGAAACAGGGTTGCCATGGCGGTATGGGAATAGCATCGCGCCGTTTCTACAGCACCTCCGGTCATATTAAAAAGCGGTATATTTTCTCCCCTATCCGGCATGTGGTTAGAATCCTTTGGTTAAAACGTTTCTTCGGACTGGTGTCTATAGAGGTCAAAGAGAGATTTTTTACTATATGCACGAATCTCCACGCCGGCACGCAACTCGATGCTTTGGTTGAACAGAGGCACATACAAGTAACGCTGCCCCGGCTCTGGAACGCTATAGAGTTTCTGCAACAGCCGGTTCTCCACTTTAGGGCTGGCAACGATCAAAGGGGCCGGCGGTGTCTCAAAAGAGACATCAGACCAATATCCTGCATTGGGATAGCTGCGCAGATACCAGGGTAAGGGCCAATAATCATCATTCGGGCATACCACTTCGATATACATCTCTTTTCCGCGCGGATGAACCCGGGCGATTTGATCGATTTTCTCCACCAGGGTGAAAATATCTTCGCTCGTGTGCCCGTAGACATAGGGATTTGAGGGGTGTGCTTTATACCGAAAATTCAGGGCATAACATTGCCATCCCTGAAAACCGATCATGATTACAACCAAAAACGAATAAGACACTCTCAGCTTGAATGATTTTAATCGATGCCACAACCCTGTCAGTGCCCTGACGCTCAGCACTACAAAACCGAAATAAAAACTCAACATACTCCAGGGTGTTTTGTAGGGTATAAGGCTATACAATAGTATCAACACAAGGGTATAGAGAGCGATAAAACGATAAAATATCGATTTGGCATCATGACCCGACCGGAACAATGAATAGAAAAGGCCGATAGTGCCAAAGAGGACAAAGAATCCTTCGCTCCATATCATCATGCCGGGGGCGGGATTATACAAGAGCCAGCGAAAATATTGATACCAGGGATATAAATGCGCGGAATGCGCTCCCACCCCGCGCTGCAAATAGCTTTTAAAGGTCAAACAGGAATCGGCGATTCCCTGCGGATACTGTAAAAAGGATGAAAAAAAGAGAGCGGAAACCACCAATGCGGTTAATACACCGATCATCAGGTGCTCCGGGGGCAAGCGGCGTCGACGAATCCATTGTTTTCGCTCTGATACCCGGACCGCGAAAAACCAGGCAAGAATCATGGCGAACACATTCAAAATAACGGTTTCTTTACTGGCGTGTGCGAGTCCGACAGCGGCACCTGCAGCAATCATCCAGCCGATCCCGGATGAGAGATGATATCGATAAAGAGAGAGAATGGCAACCCAGATCAGGGTAACGAGTAATATTTCCTGTATATAATAACGGCTAAAATAGACCAGTGCCGGACTGATGGCGAGAAAAAAAGCGATCCACAAGACCTGTTTGTCCGGAAACCCTGAATAAAGCAGTCCTGCAAGCACAACAGCGAGCAAGCCGACAATTGCCGGCACCAGGCGCAGTGTGGTTTCATCGATTTCCGATATAGATTGAGCGGACTCGAGCCAGGCAGGAATAAGGGTAATATAATTAAGGGCGGGGCCGTGATATTCAAAGGGGTCATAGCGATAGGACCCCTTTTCCAGAAGTGATGCGAATTTTATGGCGTGGACAGCTTCATCTGTATGCATGGGGCGCTGCTCCAGGGTAACCAGACGCAGCGCCAGTGCAAGCAGGATAATGAGTAAAAAAACGATCCAGGCGGTCCGCTGCATATGGTTATTCTACCGGTTTACCATATACCGCCAGTTCGATCCAGTGATTGAGGTCATTGCTGTTATTGCCGTTGGTATAGCAGCGCACATAGCGGCCCTGAACGCCTTTGGCATCAACGAGTCTTCCTTCCGCCGTTTCAACATAATGCCAGTCCTCACCTATGCCCTGGCCGGCGGAATTATCGAGGTCATTGTTAAAAAGCGTTTTTACCCGGGTAAAATCTTCATCTTCGGATACCTGCACAATGACGTCAAAGTAAATTCTGGGTTGCTTGTGAAAATGCCACATGATGATAGCGTAGATATTGTGTTGTTTGCCCAGATCGACCGTAACGTGTTGCAGAAAAGGTCCGAGTTCAACATAACTGCCATCCATGGCTTCCTTGTCGCCGTCTGTAACCATCTCGATTTCACCAATTACCGGCATATCATCGCTCGACGCCACCGGTTGGTTGAGGGCGACATTTTTGGTTCCCTTTGGAGCAAGAAAAGGGGGTCGCGCCTCACCGAGAGGCTTTTCGAGTTTGGCAATATTCATCGGTGTAGGCGTACCGATAAACATTGGTTTCGGAAGATCGATTTGAATCGGAACCAGCTCTGCGTCTTTCTGAGCAGTGCTGTCCTGTGCCGTAATCTGTAAAGGCATGGTTAATAAAACGACAAAAAATGTCACTGTAATGATAATATACCTGAACATAATACCTCCGTAAAGCAGAAATAATTTATTTATGATTTTGTCTTTTTGTAGCCAGGTGGTCCGATGTCAGATAAAAAACCGAAACCACCACAAGCGCAAGCGTTGAATATCTGTGAATATTTAACAACAGGTGCTGACCGTCGGTTCCAAAATACTTGAACATGCTCAGGAGAATAGAGGAGATGACCGGAATGGTCAGTCCCAGCAAAAGCCAGTATAACATCTTTTTTAGAACGACATAGCGGGATTTACCTTTTCTTCGTTTCAGCTCCGAGTCTTCGAACAGGTATTTGTACGGCCAGATGACCGCCATAACGGTCACGATTAAGGCAAAAACAGGAGCGATTGCAACGTGCAGGATTATAAGATAGCCGCTCATCGGCACACCGAAAAGGACAGAGGGAATAAAACCGCTCAATCCCAGCAAAAGCATACAGATCCAGAACAAGGGTAGCAGTAGCTTTTTGGAAAAATCAACAGCAGAAAGAGATTTGAGATGCGTTAGCGCATATTTACATTCTTCAAAAAAGCTTGTAATATTCTTTACAGACCAGGATTTAGCAGTTCTGTTGCGAACAAACCAGATAGTGTAAATTGCCAAAAAAACGAAAACGATCAGCGATACAATTCTAAACATACCAGTTTTTCCTTTTGTCAATCACCACTTTTTTGTACCGACAATTTTTAACAGGCGATCTGCTCCTTTAAGGATGAAAACGCTGATTATGATCAATAAAACAACCAGACAGGCACCCAGAAAAAGTTTGAGCCAGGGTCTGACCAGGAAAGAGAGGGCAAAAAGACGGGGATAGAGAACATCATCCATTTGAAAGCCGAGCATTGAACGCGTAAGCGGCTCCTTCAGATCGAGTGCCGTATGTATTTTGATCTTGCCGAATTGAAAGGGGGCATCGAGTGAATGGCAATCGTTACAGCTCTTTGCGCCCAGGCTTTGCGATGCCGGACGAACAGCGTGTGCAAAGGGCCATTTATAGGGCTCGGCCAGAGGGTGCGTCTTGCTGTCGAGATGAGCGCTGTCCGCGGCAAAAAACACCTTACCGCCGGTTACATAGACGGGCATACGCTTGTCGTTGCTGTCCAGTTGAGCAATTTCATGAAAAAGGGTTACTACCTGTTTTTCACTGAATCGCGGCCATACGCCCCGGCTGAGGCGATCGATATTGAGACTATCGGTAAGCGTATCGCTTTGAATAATCTGCATAGCCAGCGGCTGAATGATCCGGGGATCGATGAGATCGAGTTCATCCCCCACCAGCCGTGCCCAGAAGGCGGGATATATCATTTTCTGGGGATAGATCTTTCCGTCCCCGGCTTGCGCAAAAACCGGAGCAACGATATACGGCGCTGCGTTCGAGTCTTTTGGTGCGCCGTGAACACCGAGGGCGTGCGAACGCGATGTTTTTACGGGCATGGCCCACTCTTCCGGTACCGGACCGGAATGACAGGCTGTACAGCTCATTTTTTCAAAATGAATAACGGGCAGGCCTTTGTGTACCGGGACCGGAGCGCCAAGCCGCCCGGCGATATAACTGTTATCATCTTCAGCCGGCAGATGACAGCCTTCACAGGTAAGGGCGATTGCATGGGGATCCTTCAGTTCTTCCGCCTCACCTTCATAGCCGCGTACCATTTTATGATCGAGACCATGGCGATGACAATCGACGCATCTGATTCCCGATTTCAGGTGCACGTCTTCCTCAAAGTGCCAGCGCTCGCTTTTGCTCTGGCTGTTGTATTTTGCTGAATGACAAAAGTAACATCGCTGATCGGGAATATCCCGTACCAGATCATAAAAGACTTTGTTTTGTGAATTGAAAATACCGTTATCATATTCCACCGATGGCGGGGGGCTTTGCGGATCATCGCCAACACCGCCGGAATAGATATCATAATAATCCGGCAGGGATTTGGCAGTGCCATGCACCTGGGCAAATTCAGAAGAGGCGGTAGCCGCCCATCGATAATTCTGCCGCATCACCTGGGCGGCATATTCGCTTTGATCGTGTTCCGGATGGCCCGCATGACAACTCATGCAATTAATTTCCAAATCACCGGAGATCAGCCAACGCATAATCAATTCCGGCGGATCCTGCGCTCCTGCTTCGCCTGGTCCGCCCCCGGGCAGATGACGGCCGAAATGGTCCAGAAACGACATATGCGTCAAATTCACCGCTGAAGGACGCCAGGTCCCTTTCCAGGCACGGTATGAAACCGGAATCTGGGTCGCTGTCGCATAATCCACCCGAATCCAGGGTTCGCCGGGCCGTCCCGCAGGGACCGTTTCGTCGAGCGAATTGAAATGCAATCCCTGATTGATGGTCGCATAGCTGTGACATGGATCGCATGTGTTTTTGGTGGAAAAGGGCATCAACGGCTGATCCCCGGGCCGGATTTTGGCACTGTCCGCATCTATCATATCGATGCGATGCACCGGAACCGACCGGTTACCGTCAGCAATATCTCCGAGTTTTGCGGGCTCTATCTGGGCG
>WJMF01000150.1 GCA_014728085.1 Candidatus Zhuqueibacterota bacterium | reverse complement strand
TCGATTTGAAATATCCTTGTGAATACAAACGCTTTTTTCTTCGCGCTTCTTCGCGTCCTCTGCGGTTTGATTTTTTGACGTGCTCTGCCCAATGCAGGTGCTCCGCGACACACCCGGGGTGTCGCTGCAACCTGATATCGGAAGGAAAATTAAGAGCGAAAATAAGCTAATAAGGTTGAATTTGGGGGGGGATCCTTTGGCTACTAAGGTTGAAAAGATAAAAATAAGGTAAAAACTGACAACGCTTTTATCATTTGACGCTCACGTTTCATCGCATCTTTCTTGAGCTCATACGCTTCCGTATACAAAATTTTCCAGGGACGATATCTCTTCGTCCAGCCTTTGGTAGAAAGTTCGTTATGTGAGGCAAAACGGGAGGCCAAGTCAGAGGTGTATCCGATGTAGATTTTGTCGTAGGTTTCTGAATACAACACATAAACAGTGTACATAAACCCCCTTACGACTAGTGATAAAAAAAAAAGGGACCACGATAATTTCCCTCGTGATCCCTTTATATGGTAGCGGGGGCAGGATTTGAACCTGCGGCCTTTGGGTTATGAGCCCAACGAGCTACCAGACTGCTCCACCCCGCGGCATTATTTATAAATACAAAACTTTTTTCTTTCTATCAAGGCCTAGACTTTAACAAGTTTTAATCGGTCTGTCTAAACCTTTTAAGTCATTCCTCAGGATTTGAACCTGCGTCCGCCGGCTGGCGGATATGAGCCCAACGAGCTACCAGACTGCTCCACCCCGCGGTAACGTTCTACAGTATACAAAAAACTATTGTCCAAGTCAAGTGATTAATTTTGAGATGGCGCGAAATTGGCTTATTTTATGTTGTTTCTGACCGAATATCCTTTGTAATACCATCTATATTTTGTACAATTAAAACAAGAAAAGGTTCCAAAGATATAGCTATAGTTTAATCAGTAACTGAAAGCGTCCGTTATGAAAAAAATTATCTTTCTCTTTTTCCTGTTACCCTCCCTTGTTTTTTCACAGGATTTTCAGGAACATCCGCATCCGTTTTATTACACCCGGCAGAGAATTAATACCGCCAAAGCGAATATTGAGAAATTCGACTGGGCCAGAGAACTGCAACAGGAGATTTTTCAATCCGCGGATGAAGCGGCAGCGCTTTCGGACGACGAACTCAGATCGTGGTTTTCACCATATACCCCCATCAGCCAGTGCGATTGTCCCTATTGTAACCATCACTGGCAGGATTATGTCTGGGCCTGGTCGCCGTCAGAACCGGATCAAATGGTGTGTAACCATTGCGGCGGTATCACTTCGATGAAGCATTTCCCTGAAAATGACTCGATCTATGTATATGCTCCAACCGGAGAAATTACACCGCACCCGGTTTACCGCGATTCGAGCGGAAAAATATATCCCATTCGCGAGCTCGTATTTTATTATAAAAACCGTTACGCCTATGCCTGGATCAAAAATCTCGGTATCGCTTATGCCCTAGGCGAAAAAATAAACTATGCCCATAAAGCCGCCGTGCTCCTGAAACGACTGGCAGAGGTCTATCCCGGTTTTGCCATACACGATAACTTTCGCTTTGAACGCTATCCCTTTGGCTGGGCCGGTAAATTGCGCATGTGGCACTATACCGATGCCTATACCTTGCAGGATTGCGCCGCCACGTACGATGCCATCTATCACAGCGGCGCCCTGAACCAGACGGATAAAGCCGTTATCGAGGCCGATCTTTTTGAAACCGGTGTAAACTTTTTAACCTCTGTCCGACCCTCACAGGGCATTTCCAATGATATGGCCTTTCGCTATGCCGGTGTCGCCATGCTCGGCCGCACGCTCGAGCGTCACGATGCCATCGCCTGGGTGCTCGATCCTGAAGAGGGCTATAAGGCATTTATCGATAAACTTTTTTTCCGGGACGGTGTCTGGCATGAACGCGCTCCGGGCTATCACCGCATGGCGGTGCGTCCTCTGCACGAAACCGTGGAAATTTTACAGGGGTATTCAGACCCTCCCTCCTATCAGCAAAATGACCGCTTTGACGATATCGATCTGACCACCATTGAAAAGCTAGGCACCATATTTTCCGCCACTCTGGATATGCGCTTTCCGGATGGCACCCTGCCACCTGTAAACGACTGCCGTATGGGCGGAACACCTGATGGTACGCCTCTGGAAGCTCTTTATAATTGGACAAAAAATGACAGGTGGCTGAAAAAAGCCAATCACGCCTATGGCGGCAACCTGCTGCAAACGGGCAATCTCTATGCCCTGTTTAACCGTCCGCCGGATATCGACAGAAAACAGGATCTGCTTTCCGGGGCGCTCGGTATTCCCGACAACAGCCAGGATTTTACCGGTATGGGACTGTTCATGCTGCGCCGCGGCCGCGCTGATGATCAGGTTGTCTTTACCCTGCATCACCACAAATACAGCAGCGGTCATACCCATTATGACGCCCTGAGCACCATTCTTTGGGCGAACGGACGGGAGATGTTATCAGACTTTGGCTATCCCTCATTCAGCTCTCCCCTGCGATCGACCTGGTATCTGACGTCGCTGTCGCATAACACGCTGACCGTGGATACAAAAAAACAATTCGCGCCCAACGGCGTCGCCAACTGGTTGCATCACGGAGAGCTCTTTTCCGCCTGTGAAGCCGAGTCATGGGAGTCTTATCGCTATATCTGCGAACCCTTTATGCGGCAAATCGCACTGATCGAAACCGGGGATGAGGGCATCTACGCCGTCGATATTTTTCGCGGAGACGGTGGATCAATACACGACTGGGCTCTGCACGGGGAAGGCGACACGCTTGTCGTTAAAAATGTAAATCTGCAACCACAACAATCGTTGGAAGGCTGTGATTACGCTTATCAACATCTCACAGCGATAAAAGCAGGAAACACGGAAAAAGAATGGCAGGCACAGTGGCATTGGACGGATAACACTATTCTTACCTGTTATTTCCCGGCGATGACAAACAGCACAGTCTATAAAGCCCTGACGCCGGGGCAGCGTTTAAACTCGATGAAAGGACGGCAAAAATACGCTGTCATTCAGCGCCGACGGGGACAAAATCTTCGCAGCGAATTTGCCGGCGTCTACGTACCCGGCGAAAATCCGGCCGATATCAAAAAGGTGGAAAAAATTTACGTTTCGTCCGCTCGCGACTGGGCTGTTGTTTTGAAAATTACCAGGGACAAATCGATTGATTATGTGCTGAGCTCCTATCTCGATATATCGGCACAACCCGGTCTATTCACTGACGGCAACATCACTATCGACTGGCAAAGCCGATTTGGCGTCGTCAGGGTTCAAAACGGCGGAATCGTGCAACAGGAATGGGTAAAGGGCGTTATGGAGGGGTTGCGCCACGATATGTAAACCCAGATATCGTTTTTTTTTTTGCAGCCAGATATAGCCGTTGTCGGTTCTGCTGCTATCAGACCGACAGGAATAGCTCAACCTGGCCGAAATCCATATCGAGCTCGTGATTTTTCTTCGCGGCTCCGCCTCCTGCCGGAGCCATCGTTTTGGGCAATGAAAGCGTTCTTTTTGTATTGGAGGTGGCGATGATCATGGCAGCATCCCGGCTGGCATAGACGATATCCGGCTGATCGCTCCAGAGGGTAACGCCGGCCTTCTGTGCCAACCAACGCAGGATTTCAACCGGTAACGGACCGGTACCGAGATAAACAGAGCTCCAGCCATCCATCTCTTTTACCGTAAAGGCCGCATGACCATTATCAACCCAGCGACCGAGGATGTCTACATCGTCTTTTACGGCAAAACGCGGATATTTTTCCTTATTTACGCCAAACTGCCGAGGTATGTCCATGTCATCCATTTCAGTCTGGATCATCATGGGACCGGGGTCTTGCAGAATCTCGTACTTGAATCCGGTTAAAAATTGCATCTGTTCAAGATTCAGTTTGTCCGAAGAGACAAATCCCGGGGCATAGTACCAGACCACCATGGCACCGCTGTTGCTCAGCCAGCGTCTGATTCGTTTTACCTCTCGATCATTGAGATAAAACAGGTTGGTGGCGAATATGAGTTTATAGGTTTTGAGATCCTGTTTGCGCAGATCACAAGAATAGAGAAAATCCATCGGCGTGCCCATGCGGCTGAAGGAGCGCAGTTGTGCGGAGTGAAACCAGTGATTGATGAAATCGAAATAATAGGATCCCATTCCCTCGTATGGCGCAGACTGCATCCAGTGCTCGGAGACAAAAAAGCTCTGTGGATCAGCCAGGGTCAGGGTTTCCGCCACAGGATGAATATCCATATCCAGGCGTTTCTTCCCGAGACGGACAAATTCCTGTAAAAGTTCGATAATGGGTTCTGACGTGTACCAGCCTGGCTGATTGTCAAGCGGACCGAAATCATATAACCAGCCGGCAATGCCCTTGACATACATTTGGCCGAGATCGCGTTTGAGGATTTTCAGGCTGCCTTCAAGGGTTTCCTTACCCGACCCACCGATACCCGAGGGCCCGGGATCGAGATAGGTGCTGGCGTCCATTTCAAGCAATGGCAGCTTGTTATAGCGCCGCAAGGATTCCTGCATAACCCGAATACCGCCGTCGCCGGCCACGCCGCGGGCGCGGCCGAGCCAGTTTCCCGCGCCATCATAAACGTCACTCTCATATCTGGGACGGTCCGGGGCGTTGGTGTGCAGGTAGGAATAGGGACTGGCGATGAAATCGATATCTTCGCTTTCGAGAACCCGTTCCGGAGCGAGATAGCCGATTTCCTGAATGTGAATATTTTCCATTAGATAAGCGTAATAGACCCCGGTCAAGACCTGTCCGTCGGTTTTTTCACGGATTTTGGCGGCAAAATAAAGAATGGTATCGGCAACAGTTTCATGGAATCGCTGATAGAAATCGATGACCGCTTTTTCCCTGAATGGGTCGCGAAGCAATCCATAGGTGGTTGTACGGCGTTTATCGGCCTTCGGAACCGGACCGGCAGCGCTTTGCATCGGCGTGCTGATATCTGGAAGTGAATGCGGGCCCGTATAGCCCCACTCACCGGTATAGCCGGTGGTCGGATGGTAGCCGATGACTCTGCTTTTTAAAGGGCCGTCCTGGATGTGGCCGATAAAGGCCTGCAGCATTTTACCGTAATCCTGTCGCCATTTTTGTGATGCCCAGGAGGCTTCATACATTTCCATCCCGATTCCCCATCGATGTCCGCCCGGCCGTATTTGCTTCTTTTCGCTAAAATTATACTGTTTTGGATTGACCTCGAGCTGGTATTTGATCAATTCATCGGGATGCTGCTCTTTCCACCAGGTCGGCGTGTTCATCTGCAAACGCGGCAGAAAGAATGCGTCGGGATTTATCTGCAACAGCTCTGCCAGAAACTGGTCGAACAACCTCCAGTCGTATTCATCCGGACCGATCCAGAAAGAGTGCATGCCGACGATGGTCTGAAAGAAATCGATGTGACCACGACTGAATTCATCTGCGGTTTGCAGCAATCCCACACTGGTGGCCATAAGCGGAAAGACCTGTTCGTCGTTTATATATAATCTGGGGCCACCTTTTCTGTTTCTAACAATCGCCCTTGCGGCTGGTTCATGGGCAATCTTATCGAGTATTTTTCCGACCCTTTCCGGATCCTGGAAATCAACATCGAGCGTTGCTTTAACGTGGTTCCAGGCCGGCAGGGAAATCGCTGCACCGGTCAGGACGAGTCTTTTCAAGGCATGTCGTCGGTCCATTTTATCACCTTTCGGGATTTATATACGGGGAAATGCGGATTTGATAACAGGTCAATACTAAAACTTGAGCCGATCAATCGTTTGAACAATCAAATCAGAACCAGTATAAAAAATAATTGTCGGAATTTCAAGCAGTATTAAAAGAGTTGGGGTAAAGGAGTGAAAATGAGACAGAGATGACCGGAAAGACATAAAAAAAGGATGGAATCACTTTTTAACCGGACCAAAGCTGTCCTTGAGGTGCTAATATATCGAGCTGCACCTGATGATGCAAGAAATCAAAAAAGCGATTCCATCCAACACGATTTAAAATCGATCTGTTTTAAAATGGCAGTATGGTTTGCTGCCCTTCTTTTCGTAATATTCCTGATGATAATCTTCAGCAGGCCAAAACGTATCGGCCTTTTCAATGCCCGTTGCTATATTATATCCCTTTTCTTGTAAAATAGCAACAAGTTTTTTCGTTATTTGCTTTTGTTCCTCATCCGTATAAAAAACGACCGAGCGGTACTGTTCTCCGATATCCGGACCCTGTCTGTCGACTTGTGTCGGATCATGTATCTCAAAAAACAGTTTCGCCATGGTTTCGAAATCGGTTTTATTGGGATCGTAAACCACTTTTATGGTTTCGACATGACCGGTTTCCCCGGAACAGACCTCCTCATATGTCGGGTTTTGGCTATCACCGCCCATGTATCCGACATCGGTGGAGATGACACCATCCGCTTTTTGAAAATAGTATTCCACACCCCAGAAACATCCACCGGCAAAATAAGCGCTTTCCATA
>WJMF01000027.1 GCA_014728085.1 Candidatus Zhuqueibacterota bacterium | reverse complement strand
TTATGGTACGTTTACTTTATTTGTTGTCTGTGATTCTGATAATGACAGCGTGTCAGGAGAAGGATCAGACCGATGTCAGCATTCAGGAGCTGGCCGAATTTAAAAAATCTGCAGATCGCCAGGTCTGGGGGGATACCGACATACCGGATTTGATTATCGACAGAGGCGATCTCTTGTATGCGGATACTTTTTCCAATCTGCGCAATTGGCATCATGAAGGTATTGGAGAGCTTACCCAGCCGGTATCTGATGTTATGCAACTGAATTGCATCGCTTCGCAACAAGGCGGAGCGGGTTGTATGGCTTTTTGTCGTCAGGATTTTCCGGATCATATTATTGTCGAATATGATTTAAAAGTCCTTACTAAAAATGGGTTGATGATCACTTTTATCGCTTGTGCCGGCATTAACGGTGAGGATATGATAACGGAGTTGCCGCCGCGTCAGGGCATATTTGATGATTATATTCGCAATCCGCAGCTCAAGAGTTGTCATGTAAGCATTAGCCGCTACGACGATGATGGAGAGCATACCGGGGTCAGCAACTGGCGACGCAACCCGGGTATATTTCTTATGGCTCAGCAACCGGATTTGTGTAAAGAAATACAAAAGACTTATCACATACATATCGTAAAAAGCGGCCCCCTGCTTCAGCTGGCGGTAAACGACAGTTTGGCCGGTGGTTTTATCGATCCCCGAGAGATTCCGACACCGATGCCGGAGAGCGGCAAGATCGGATTTCGGGCCATTGGAAGCCGGGTTATCGCACAGATTAAAAATTTTACTGTCCATCGGATCGAGAAGGGCGCTCGTTACACGGGTTCCGCAGACGGAAAATAATTGCATTAACAGCCGCCATCTCTTATGTTTCTAACAGGAGAGGGGATTACCTTTTTTTACCGCAATGGCGCTTTTGCCGTTTTATTCGGTCAAGATACTATTTCGAATGCTGGATTGAGGGTTAGACAGTACAATTCTTCTTGACTGGCCACAAACAAAAAAATAAAAGGAGGAGACACATGGCAGAAAAAAATGCTGGTTGCGCACGGCCGACGGGTGCTGTCGTCGGTGAATCAGCCCCGGAATCATCTGAAGAGACAACACCCAAAAAGGAGGTAAAAATGCAAATTGCGCAAGTAGGAACAAAAGCTCCTGATTTTGAAGCACCTGCTTACTATCAGGGCGAGTTTACCACGGTTAAGTTGTCTGATTTTCTTGGCAAGTGGGTTTTATTATGTTTTTATCCCGGTGATTTTACTTTCGTCTGAGCGACTGAGGTGTCAGCGGTCGCTGCCAATTACGAAACCCTTCAAGAGCTCGATGTAAAGGTCATTTCCGTCAGTGTCGACAGTCAGTTTGTTCATAAAGTCTGGAACGACCAGGAATTATCAAAGATGGCAAAAAAGGACATTCCTTTTCATATGGCTTCGGATGGACCGGGAAATGTGGGAAAAATTTATGGTGTTTATGACGAAATCGCCGGGGTGGAATTGCGAGGACGATTTATAATTGATCCTGATGGGGTTATTCAGGCGATGGAGGTCATGACTCCACCGGTAGGCCGTCAACTGTCCGAAACGATACGCCAGATTCAGGCTTTTCAGCATGTCCGGGCCACCAAGGGAGCGGAAGTGTGTCCCGCCGGCTGGATGCCGGGCAAAAAAATCCTGAAACCGGGACCGGCTCTTGTCGGCAATGTGTGGAAAGAATGGAGTCCGTTAGAGGATCACTAGGCTCGATTTCATCCCTCCATGGGTATTGTTCATATTTATAAGCTGAATAGTTTTATTTGTTGTATGCTGTCGGCCCTGCTTTATACTCTGTAGAAGGCAGAGCCGATTTTTCATTCAAGGCGGGTGGGATTTTAAAAGATGCCAAAATATTTACTGGCAACGAAATTGTCATAAACCTCGAGGTTGCCAGTTAAATTTGTTTGCTTGACAGCAGCATCTACACTTTTGTGTTTAAAAAAATTATGATGAATTTTTGATACTTCCAGCGGACGTCCCCTGATTACAACCGCAGCAACATCTGTGGCCAAAAAGGTGTTGTGGTGAATAAGGACTCTTTGGCCAGCGATATCGGTACCATCCTCACGATCGGCACCGCCATGCATGTCAAAGCTGTGTCCGTTTGCATATTCGAGTACCAGGTTATAACGGGCTTCATACTCGGTTCGTGGCCGTCCGGTTGCTGCGATAGCATGCCTGCACCAGTTAAAAAGGTTACCTTCTATAATAGCTGACGATTCATCCAGGCATACGCCGTATCCCAGCCCTTCCCGTTGGCAATGGTGAATATAGTTGTGATAAATTTTAGCATTCCAGGCACCCTGTTTTAGAAATATTGCCGCATGATTCCAGCCATACCATTCACAGTTGTCGATCAGCAATCCGACATGATGTGAGATAATACCGTCATTGATCGGAACTGAATAATAAGCTTCCCGTCCTCCGGTTTTGAGCAGATTTTTGAGCTGTCGTGTGCGCCGGGTTGTGTCCGGCCCGGCAATGCGCAAGCCGGTTATTCTGACATCAGGTCCTCCGGTCATAAACAGGGTGGGGGTGTCCAGTTTTTTGGTAAAGAGCAGGGCCCCCTGGCTGCCGTTTTTACCACGGGAACTGGCCAACGTGACACCTCCGGGAATGCGAAGTGAATCGAGGCCGGTAAGATCGATGACCGCCGCGGAATCGACATAGATCATTTCATGAGGTCTTGCCATTGTAAGAGCGACCAATAATCCGGCACGATCGGTAACGTAATGATCGCCCCGGTTGAACATTTGACTATAGCCGTTACCTCCGCCGACCGGTTCACCACTGGGATTTTCTTCTGCACCAACGCCGGGAATTCTTTTTGGAGCGCGGTAACACTGGTTGAGGTGAACAAAAAGCAGCAACAAAAACAGGTTGACATACAGAGGTTTGCGTTTTACCATTATTTACTCTATCCTTTTTTTCTTCAAAATTTAGCATAATCTAATGATAAAATGAATTTTATGCTACCATTATTTATTCTTCCCGGGGTTTCCAGCCGCCGGCAAGTATAAATTCCATCCAGTATGCCAGATATGCCCATTTTCCATAACAGGAAAAATACTCGTGTATTTGTTTTTCATTCGGTTGTTTACCATCGAATACCGTTTTGGACAGGTATGAAATTACCAGGCTGTCCACCGCGATTTCTTCAAAATGACCGTATAGTGCCATTAAATATCTTGCCGTGGTCTTGCCGATGCCGGAGAAGCTGAGAAAATAGTGTTTTAACGTTTTTGCACAAAGTTCCCCTTTTTCTGCTTTTAAGGCTTTGGGTTCATTGTCTAAAAAACGACGACACAAATCAATCAAATAACGGCTGCGATAGCCAGCCCGTCCCTGTTCTTTTAAAAAGGATTCTCCTTTGTCAAGGATTTGTCGGGGAGTTGGGAAACAGCGGTAATCCGATCCCGTGACCTGGCTACCGGCTCTGCCGATTCGATTAATCATTTTGACAGCTTGTTTCCACTGAATGTTTGTACTGCAAATACTTTTAAAAATATCTTCATAAATCGATTCAGAACGCATTAATCTTCCCCGGCCGCTGCTTATGACGCTGTACAAAACCGGATCTTTCCGGCATATCCTGTAAAACGGATTGAGATCAAGATCGAGATTGAAAATATGCCGGCATTTTCCAATGAAATGATCTTTATG
>WJMF01000149.1 GCA_014728085.1 Candidatus Zhuqueibacterota bacterium | reverse complement strand
GCATGGCAAAGGAAAAGCGTTTACCGAGCTGCTCGATCAAACGGGTTTGCGGCAATAACTGGTGATGCAGAACGGCAATTTTGATGCGGTCATCCGCACCGGCCTGTTGCAACAATTTTTCAGCTCGCCGCAGATCGATATAGCCTTTGGCGCAGACCGGATTGTCGCGAACGGTCGGAAGCGCATGGTTTGAATCGAACCCGATCAGGGTGACATGTTTCCCAACCTTTTTCAGAAAAGGAAAAGGCAACGGCGTATCTCCAAGGCGTTGAAGGCTGTCGAATGTATAATGATAAGCGTTGACAAATTCCTGCAGATCATTTTGATAATCCTGCCAATTATAGCGGTAGACCCGGTAAAGCGTCTTGGCCAAATGTCTGATATTGGATTTGAATTCGGAAGGGCGGTGAAAATAGCGGTAAAAAAAGGTAAAGAGATCGTGATTTCCGGGGATGACGGTGAGGCGCTCAGAGGAGGCAAATTCATGGGTGGTTAAAATGTTGTTCAGCTTTTCAATTTCACCTTCAAGGCCGGTATCGGTCAAATCTCCGCTAATAATCAGGTGATCGATATTTTTTTTGTTCAGATTGGCAATCGAATCGGAGACCATGTCGTCGTGTTGTGGCGAGAGTCCGATATGGCAATCGGAGAGATGAGCGAGCGTTAGAATCTTCAATACTTTTTCCAAATTTGGTTCAGTGCCGGGCATTTCAGTATCACTAAAATATAATTATCCGGATGAAATGCAACTCTTTTTTAGTCTGCGGCAGGGGGTTAATGAGACGTTGGCTCGCGGCTCTTCTATCGGGAAAATGCGTATTCATCACGAGAACAAATCAATAAAATGCATTTTCCGATCGGATTGGAATATCAATTGTTACACAGGCTGAGAATCTGTGACAGTTAAAGAGAGTTATGCCTTTTGAGCCGGCTTTGGACTGTAAGGGAGATGTAGCAAAAGGCGCTGTTTCGATTTCTCGTGACGTATTATGTTACAAATGAAAACCGCCGAACGCGAAGAAAAATTTTTTAAATACAGTAAGAAAAATTTTCAATCTATTTCTTCGCGTTCTTTGGCTTCTTGGCGGTTATAAGAAAAGCTTGGCACCACTCGTATGCAAATGTTTCTGATACAGCTTCATCCTGTTTCCCACGCGGTTTATTTGACTTCGAGATAATCCTTATCCGGAAGTTTCGGAAAGGGGGCGTGGGGTTCGGTTTGGTACCAATAGGCGACAGAGGCGATATCGTCTTGCAGCGGCAGATATCGGCCACCGGAACGCCATCCCAGCGCCTGCATGGTCACTTTGAGATCCTTTTCAAAGCGAACCGGATCCATGATATGCCAGCGATAGAGCCCAAAACGCGTCTGTGACTCGAAAACCCCATCCGGTTTGATCACCTGCGGCATGCCGGCATAGGGGGTGTTGTAGGGCTGGTATTCTTTGGTTTCCGGATTGATAAAACCATAGGAACCGTTGAAATAATCTTCCGTACCGGTACCGCAAATGGTGGGGAATTTCTTATCGCCGTCTATAAAGAATTTGATTTCACCTTCACCCCACCAACCGGTGTTATTGACACCCCAGGCCATATAGGTACCGATAAACTGTCCCCAACCCTTGATGCCGTCCACGATCGTGTACACCGATTTATAGGGGAGGGGATTCTGGCGCCGAAACTGGGCGTGAAAATAGGCGGCATCTTCGGGTACTTTGGTAAGGGTATAATTGATCTGATAATAAAGGGTCATTTTCTCCTCGCCGATGTTTTCGACGGTTATACGGCAGGATTTGCGGAACGGCATCACCCAGTAACAGTTAAAGGCACTTCCCGGATTGACGCAGACCGCTTGCGAGGTTACCTGAGCATATTTGCCCCAACCGCAGGCAAAAAAATCGCCGATGGGCACCTCGACCGAGGGTTCGGTTTCGCCGTCCCAGTAGAAACGAAGGATGGAATAGCGCCAGTGCCCGGTTGGTGTCATCCAGATTTGTTGAATAGCACCGGGACCATCAATGTCGGCCAGGGTAAAGGTCTCTCCGCCTTCGATACGGATGGAGGGAGAAACTTTCCACCCTTGTCCCAGATCCCGCGCCGCTCTCTCACCGGTTCCTTCAATGGCCATGCCGCCCTTGCCCTTTTCTCCGGTAAAGTTTTCCGCGCTGATGGAACGGGTTTTGGCCTGTGAAAGTCTTGCCAGATTTCCCAGATTCATGTACAACCCGTTAAAAGCATCCTGTGCCGTCATCTCGCCCACTGCCATTGTAATGAAACATACGATGAATAACAGATATGTGATTGAATTTTTCATCTTGCACTCCTTTTTTGGTTTCGGGATATTTTATAAGTAAGGAATTATTAGTCAGCAAACCAGGGCATACGACCGATATGCGGCAAATGAAATGATCAGCCTGGTTTTATTGCAGGCGTTGAAAAAGTACATGGTATTCGGTTTGTTCACATTGCAAACAGAGTTATGCAAAAATATCAGCATTTGCGCATAAAAGCGCAAGTTGTTTTTGCAATTTTTATCAATAAATGTTATCTTATACACAAGATTCCACTGGTTTTAAGACAATTGAACCTGTTTGTCAGGTGGAAACGTTGTCATCTGTGTAATTTGTGGTTACTACACCCTCATCGAGACATAGCGCCTGCGCTGATTCGATTATCGTCAAAACCTGTCGGCCTAACAAAAGGATAATGAACCATGCAAATGACATACCTGGACTGGGGAATCGTTGTTGCTTATCTTGTGTTTTCTTTTGCTGTTGCTATTTTTTACGTCAAACGCGCCAGCAAGGGCATGGCGGAATTTTTTGTTTCCGGGCGTTCGTTGCCCTGGTGGTTACTGGGAACCTCCATGGTTGCGACCACATTCAGCACGGATACGCCCAATCTGGTCACCAACCTGATTCGTGAAAACGGGGTTGCCGGTAACTGGGTGTGGTGGGCCTTTTTGCTCACCGGTATGATGACGGTTTTCTTTTATGCCCGTCTGTGGCGGCGTTCGGGTGTTTTGACGGATCTCGAGTTTTATGAAATCCGCTATTCCGGCAAGTCCGCTGCCATGGTGCGCGGCTTTCGCGCCGTTTATCTCGGACTCTTTTTCAATGTCGTCATCATGGCGTCGGTAACGCTGGCTGCCGCCAAAATTGCCAATATTCTCCTTGGCTGGTCGCGCTGGGAGACGGTCCTTTTTTGTTCCATTGCAGTGGTAGGGTTTTCGGTTCTCTCCGGTCTCTGGGGAGTTGTGGTAACGGATTTGATTCAGTTTGTCATGGCGATGGTCGGCGCCATAGCAGCAGCCTATTATGCCCTCAACCATGAAGCGGTCGGCGGTTTGACCGGCCTGGTTGAAAAACTTGATCCGCAAACTCTGAAACTATTGCCGGATTTCAGTAACTGGGAAATGGCCTTGTCGGTTATGATCATTCCATTGGTCATACAGTGGTGGTCGGTCTGGTATCCCGGTGCCGAGCCGGGCGGCGGCAGTTATATTGCCCAGCGCATGCTCGCCGCAAAAGATGAACGTCACTCCATGGCCGCTACCCTCTGGTTCAATGTGGCGCATTACGGCATCCGCCCCTGGCCCTGGGTCCTGGTCGGATTATGCTCTATTCTGGTCTATCCCAGTCTCGGCGATATTCAGCAAGCCTTTCCGCATGTCAGTCCGGGTTTGATCGGTAACGACATTGCCTATCCGGCGATGTTGAAATTCCTGCCGGCCGGTTTGCTCGGCGTTATGATCGCTTCTCTGCTCGCCGCTTATATATCGACCATGGATACTCATCTCAACTGGGGCGCTTCCTATTTGGTGCATGATTTTTATAAACGCTTTTTCAAACCCGAAGCATCGGAAAAACACTATGTCCTGGTTGCGCGTCTGGTGACCACGGGGCTGATGATTCTCGCCGCTCTGGTGATGATGACCCTGGTTACGGCAAGGGAAAGTTTTGACCTTATGCTCTCCATCGGGGCGGGTACCGGTCTGATCTATTTGCTGCGATGGTTTTGGTGGCGTATCAACGCCTGGAGCGAAATCGCCGCCATGATCAGTTCATTTTTTATCGCTATATTGCTTTTTGTTCTCAAAAAGAATGGTATGGCAATTCCCACGCATCTCACTCTGGCTGCCAGTGTCGGATTTACCACGATTGTATGGCTCCTGGTCACACTGATGACGAGACCCACGGATATGAAGACCCTGGAAAAATTTTATGATCTGGTTCGCCCCATGGGGCGTGGCTGGAACGTCGTACGCAAGCGTACCCAGTTACCACCCTCACCGGATAGCATTTCACAAGCTCTGCTCGGATGGGTTTTGGGTTGTATGCTGGTTTACTCGGCCCTGTTTTGTACCGGTAATTTTCTCTATGGCAATTTAAAAATGGCGGTAGTGCTTTTTATTCCCTTTGCTATCAGCCTGGCCGGCCTGATTAAAATACTGCCCAATATGTTCAGAACCCCAACAGAAAGGTAACGCGTCGAAATTCTTCTGCATTTGAGGGATATTCAAGGACAATCATGGATTATGCAAAGGATACAGGCGCCGGATCAACTGTTTTAATGAAACGAGAAATCTGTTCTGCCAATAGTAACACGGGCTCATTTGCGCATTGGTTTGATAATTTTTATGATACCTGGAATGAAACAAGATAAACAAATACAAGGGTGAAAAATGAAAGAATGGGTAACCAATTTGGACATTTCAAGTACATCGATTATCGAGGCAGCCGGCACTATTGTCTTTGTTCTTTTACTGGCACTTGTTTTGTTGAAACTGGCAAAAGTGTTATCGTCCAAAGTCACAGCTATGCTGGTTAAAAAGCGCCCGGATGGTGAATATAAAAAACGGGCCGAAACCCTTAGCGCGGTGGTGCGTCACGTTTCCGTGGTGATTATCTGGGCAATCGCCATTATGGTCATATTAAGCGAGGTGGGGATCGAGATCGGACCCATTTTGGCTGCGGCCGGAATCGTCGGTCTTGCGGTCGGCTTTGGTGCCCAGGATCTGGTAAAAGATGTGATCAATGGGTTTTTTATTTTGCTGGAAGACCAGATCCGGGTGGGTGATGTGGTTCAGATCGCTGATAAAGCCGGACTGGTGGAGAAGGTGAATCTGAAGATGACCATCCTGCGCGACCTGCAGGGTCATGTGCACTTTATTCCCAATGGTTCCATTGATACGGTGACCAATATGACCAAAGAATTTTCTTTTTATCTATTCGAGTTCGGCGTTGCCTACCGCGAAGATGTCGACCAGGTGATCGAGGTTATCAAGCAGGTGGACGAAGATATTCGCAATGATGAGAACTATAAAAACGTCATACTGGAACCGATTGAAATTTTCGGATTGGATAAATTTGCCGATTCCGCCATTATCATCAAAGCCAGAATTAAAACCATGCCGATTAAACAATGGTATGTGGGACGCGAATTCAACCGCCGAATCAAAAGAGCGTTTGATGAGAAGGATATCGAGATTCCCTTTCCGCATCTCACCCTTTATATGGGACAGGATAAATCCGGCGATGCCCCGCCGCTTTATCATCAGGAAAAAAAGTCGTAACCGGGAAAAGGAGATGAAATGGCCCGCTTTTTCAAAAAACGTTTTCTGACCAGAGGAAAGGCCCCGGGAACTCCGGTTTTTATCGGTGAAAAAAAGGTGGAAAAACCGCGCATCCGCGTGATCGATTACACACCGGAAATGCTGGTCGAACATGAATTCAAAGATATCCGCCAATGCGCAACCTTTAAAAGCAGCAAAAGCGTATCCTGGATCAATATCGACGGATTACACGAAACGACACTGATCGGTGAAATTGCCGTCATGTTCGGTTTGCATCCATTGATTCTCGAGGATATCGTTAACACCGATCAACGCCCCAAGCTGGAAAGCTATGATTCGACGCTTTTCTGTGTCCTGAAAATGCTTCGGCTGGATGAGCAAACCAGAGAAATCAAAGCCGAACAGCTCAGCATGATGATGGGTGATCGTTATGTCCTTACGTTTCAGGAGCGGGTTGGAGACGTATTTGAACCGGTACGGGAGCGTCTTCGCGCCGGAAAGGGCAGGGCTCGCAAGGCTGGTACGGATTATCTCGCTTATATTCTGATGGATTCAGTCATCGATAATTATACCTATCTGATCGAACATCTGGGAGAAACGGTCGAAGATGGGGAAGAAGAACTTTTACAGTCTCCTTCGTCACAGACGCTGAACCGCTTGCACGACCTTATGCGCGAATTTATGTTTCTGCGCAAATCCATCCGGCCCTTTAAAGAGTCGCTTTTTCTGTTGATGCATGAAGGGCATGAAGGTATAAAAGCGGAAACGCTCGTCTTTTATCGCGATTTGTTCGATCTCACCAACCATACCAGCGACGCCATCGATACCTATCGCGATATACTCACCAGTCAGGTGAATATTTACCACTCTAATACCAGTACGCGGTTGAATGAGATCATACGAGTGCTCACCATTTTTTCGGTGATTTTCATCCCCCTCAGCTTTCTCGCCGGTGTCTATGGCACCAATTTCGACTATCTGCCGGAATTGCACTTTAAATACAGTTATCCCATATTCTGGCTGGTTATCATTACCGTCGTTGTGGTCATGCTTTTTGTTTTTAAACGTAAACGATGGCTTTAAACGCGGATTATAAACGCGGATTAACCGGATTTAAACGCGGATTAACCGGATTACACGGATTTCTCGGATTCACCCTCGTCGTTGTTGCGCAGCGAGATGCATAAAATTTACATATAGACGTGAATGAATCTGCGTAATCCGCTAAATCCGTTTAATCCGCGTTCCCTCTGGCCATGGCCTCTACGTTTTGCGGTGGTACGTTGGGCAAAAGGGCTTCGTGGCTTGGGCTGATGATCAGGTTGGGGCCGAGCAGCGATTTGACGCGTATGACTTCCTCTTCGACCTCTTCAGGGGTCGCATGTACCAGAAGATCCTGAGTATCGATACCCCCCAGAAAGGCGATGCGTCCCTTGAAATGGGAGGCCAGGGTTTGGGCATCCATATTCGCGGCTTTGGCCTGCAGCGGGTGCAGGCAGTCAACGCCGGCATCGATCAGGCGGTTGATCACTTTAAATATCGAGCCGCAGGAATGCAGGATGACCTGATAGCCGTGCTCGTGTGCCTGCCGGGTAAATTTTGCAAACCAGGGCATAACGAATTGGTCGAACAGGGACGGCGCCATGATCAGATCCAGCTGGGTGCCGAAATCGTTGCCGAAAAAATAGGCATCGATGAGGTTGCCGGCTTTTTCATAGAGCATTTCGTTGGCCTGATAATAGAAATTGCAGACACGATCGGTGACCGCATGCACTACTTCAGGATGGGTATACATCTTGACCAGATAGGCTTCCATGCCGAAAAGGTCCATCAGGTGATGATAAAACGGCGTCCAAAAACCGCCGGCGCGGTAAATGTCTCCGGCGTTGTCAAGAGCGGAGATGACTTGGTCAAAATTCAAATAATCGCTGTTCGGCCATTCATATGCGTCGACCTCTGCCATCGATTCACAATTGGCAAAAGGGCCTGCCTGCCCATGACTCTTTTTATCCAGCCCCTCTTTGAAGAGAGGCTGTCCCTGCGGATGTTGATAGGTCGATTCAAACTGTTCGGGGTGTATCCAGCGGAAATCATCGCCGAGTTTTTGCCGCAGCTCTTCCTCGGTGCGGGTGTTGAAATAGCGGTGATAGAGTTGCATGCTTTCAGGCCATGGATTGCCGAGCCAAAATCCACAGCGATCGGCGGATTCACCGCTGATCAGGCGTTTTATTCGTTCTCTGCTGTTCATTTTCAATCCGATAAGATAAGAGTGGGTAAATTATTTTTGTTTATTGATTCTTTGTTTTTGATTTACTAACTTGAAATAATCTAGCAGGTACTTGTGTTTGATTAGTATAGTTTTGCTATGTTTAAACAATAGATTGACCGGTACGAGGGCAAAGAATATGAAAACCAAAATAACTGCACTCATCACCGTATTTATCGTTTGCTTAACCGTTTCTCTGGCGGCGCAGGATGTTAATATAGAGTATTCTATTGATAAAATCGAGCAATTTTTAAACGATGATTCGCTGTCGATCGTGGTCCCCAGAGCCATTCGCTTCAAGGGTGATAAGGCCAAAACAGCCGTTATTACCCGGCCAAACGGTTTTTTTATGCGTGTCAAGCTCAAATGCGCACCTTCGGGAGGAATGGAAACCAATAATCAACCTCGTTATGAGGTGGCGACATATAAACTGCAGAAATTTTTCCTCGACGAGGGTGACTATGTGGTGCCTCCGACGGTAATTCGGGCCTTTCCGACCGATATTTTGCAAAAATTCGATCCCAAAGCCGAGCCGACATTCGGCGATATGGAAGAATCGATCTGCGGTATTCAATACTGGCTCAACAGTGTCACATCGGATAATATACTGGAAAACAAGCGCCTGAAGGTGGATTCGCTTTATGCCAAAAATTTTGCCAACATGAATATCTTAACCTTTATCATCAAGCATAGCGATTCCAACAAGGGTAATGTGTTGATCTCATCCGATCCGCAAAATCCGCGTCTTTTCGTCGTCGATAACGGTCTTGCGTTCGGAGATACGTACAGCCAGCGAGGCTATCGCTGGCGCAAGTTACACGTCGACAAGGTGCCGAAAAAGAGCATCGATCGCTTGCGGCAGGTCACGCATGAAGACCTGGAGCGGCAATTGTTGGTGGTCACTCAGTTCAAGATTGTTGACGGCACCTTTAAAAAGGTCGAACCCACCGAACCGCATAACCGGCATGTGGGTGTGACCAAACGCGATGATATCGTTCAGTTTGGGTTGACCGAAAAGGAAATCGACCTGGTTTATGACAAGATTCAGGACCTTTTGTGGATGATTGACCATGATAGATTGGAAACCTTTTAATATATGACGAAAGCATTTATAAAATACCGCCTTGTATGGCTGGGAATGATGATCGGTTTATTGCCGCTGTTGTTGAATGCCGCCGCCCGGTATGATCGAAAGTTTCGCGTCGATGGTGAATATGGCTTGTGGGTGGAGAAAATCGATGATGAAGTGGTGGTGCACTGGATGACCATGGATGCAGATTCCGGTTTTTTGCGCGTCTATGATGACTCGAACTTTAGCGCATTTTTCAAAACGCCGGCCGATTATGCCCATATGGCTGCTTTTCAGACCAGAGGCCGCAGGGATGTTCTTATCGAATATGGCAGTCTCGATTATCCCGAACATGCAGAACAGACCGTTCTATATCTCAGCGAAATGAACACACCACAACCATCGATATTCACCGGCGTGGATAGTGTTTTTGTGGTCGGCGATATTCACGGCAAGTATAACAATCTCGTTTCTATTTTACAGCAGGGGAGTGTTATCGATGCCTCGCTCGACTGGATAGCGGGGCGCGGTCATCTTGTGATTATGGGGGATGTATTCGACCGCGGACATGACGTGATTAAAAGTTTGTGGTTTCTATACCGGCTTGAGCGCCAGGCTCGTGAGTCCGGCGGCGAGATCAGTCTTTTGCTCGGAAATCACGAAATTATGATCTTTACCGGTGATACCCGTTATGTGACCAACAAAGAGCTGTTAATCGCGCGCTATCACCAGGTCGACTATGCTGAAATGTTCGATATTCATAACTCTGTTCTCGGTAACTGGCTGGCCCAACAACTGGGATTGTTAAGGATCGATGATCTTTTATTCGCCCACGGTGGTATAACGTTTCCCTATGCCAAAATCGATGTTGAAGAGTTTAACAAAATTTTGTTTAGCTATTTGCATGAAGATGATTTTTCTATATACATGAACAGAGCCATGGAAAATCCGGAACGCTGTTTTTCCTCCAGTTTGCCGGACATGTTTCGGTTCTTTTTCGATCCGCGCAGCGTCTTCTGGTATCGCGATTTTGTCCGCAGCGATGATGTTGAAGCCGACCTTGATCTCGTTCTCGATCGATATCAGGTTCGTCATCTCATCGTCGGACATTCCCGCGTCAGTCAAATCCAGACGTTTTATGACAACAAGATCATTGCCGTGGATATGCTCAATTCCGCCTCGGAAATGCTACTCGCCATACGAACCCCGATGAAAAGCAAGACGTTTTATCGCCTCACCCTGGATGGAAAAAAGCAAAAACTCTTTGAAGACAATCAGTCTATCCTCGAGCCGACGACAACGTCGCTTTCCTATTAAAACGCGGATTAAGCGGATTGCGCGGATGACACGGATTCGATTGTGCTGCCTGGCATAATTTGACCGTATGTTAAGCAATGCATTTTTGCATAAATCCGTTCATTGTCTGAACTGTGATTGCTGTGATGAATGTGATAGACAAGATTCAGCGGAGGGCATATGTGAATAGTTGACTGCGTGTGGCACGTTCATTTAGGCCGTGCTTTTCAACCCAACGGCTAGATTTATAATGACCTTAACTTCATTCCCAACTAGCCTCGTAATCTCGTTCCCAGCCTCATGGCTGGGAATGCATCAGGGCGGCTCTGCCGCTTGATCTTGAACACGCAGGAACATTAATAACAAGTATTTATCAATCTTTACCTCGTTCACCTCGTTCCAATGCTCTGCGTTGGAATGCATTCCGGACGCTCTGCGTCCAGTAACCCGTAAATAATCATGGATCGTTCGCGATATAAAATATACGGTATGTTAGTACATGAAGATTTGCTATTCATGTGGTCCAGCTCGCGTGACTCGCACAGAGCCACAAAGAAGAAATAGAGGATAGATTGCTCGTTCCAATGCTCTGCGTTGGAATGCCGTCCGGACGCTCTGCGTCCAGTCACCCATAATGCCTCATTAGACGAAAACCGATTCTAAACTATTGTAAATATTTGCCCAAAATGGGTATCTGTCAGAATGACCCCCAGGACTAATACTGGATTGCGACGATATATACGAATAGTCATTGACCGCTGACCGCTGACCTCTGATTGCTGATTTCTGATCGCTGACTGCTGCTCTTTATGGTCCGCTCCGGCTACCCCCGCCACAATCTCAACCGCAAGGGTCATCAAAACGTAATTTTATAGAACAGAACGATGCATAATAATAGCGGAGCTATGGCAGGAGATTGTGTCGGGGGTGATCCTCCGCGGGCTGCGCGAGCTCTTCCGCTTTCTTTTTTTTTGGATTCCTGCCCATACGAAAGGT
>WJMF01000148.1 GCA_014728085.1 Candidatus Zhuqueibacterota bacterium | reverse complement strand
TGGTGACCTCATTTAAACCCCTGCCGGAAGTCACCAAATCTCCGCCGCAATGGTTTTCCGACGGAATGAGTCTCAAGCCCTATTTTGACATGTTTAATTTCCTGCCCTTTTCCATCTATACGCTCAACAGTCTGATTGTGGCGCTCTCTGCTACCTTTTTGGCTATCCTGATCGGTAGTCTGGCGGCTTTTGCCTTTTCGAGATTTCAGTTCAAAGGCAAGGACATTTTCCTGTTGACGCTTTTACTTTCCCAAATGCTGCCCGGTGCATCGGTGATCATTCCGCTTTTTCAGATCATCCGCTCAGCCAAACTCTACGATACCCACTTTGGTTTGATCCTAACCCATACGGCGGTGCTGCTTCCCTTTGTTATATGGCTGTTGTATGGCTTTTTCAAGACCATTCCGCAAGAGGTCGAAGATGCCGCCCTCATCGATGGCTGTTCGCGAATGGAGGCGCTCAAAAAAGTGCTGTTGCCACTGGCATTGCCCGGGCTTGGCGCGACCGCTTTGTTTGCCTTTCTCGGCTCCTGGAACGAGTTTTTCTTTGCTCTGATTCTGACTTCATCCGATTCCACCCGCACCATTCCGGTGGGAATCGGACTTTTTGTCGGCGAGTACCGCGATGTCTGGAACCAGATGGCGGCAGCAGCGGTCTTTTTCAGTATTCCGCCCCTGGTCCTGTTTATGATGCTGCAAAAGACCTTTGTAAAGGGATTATCCGCCGGCGCGATCAAGTAAGTCGAAATTTTCGCGATTATACAATGTTTTTCATCTCCGGACCAGGATGTAATCGCAATTATTCTATCTTACATATCAAATCATTGAACAAAACCAACGAACAGGTGAACTGATGCTAAAGTATGTTCTTCTCTCACTCGTGCTGCTCTTTTCCTGCGCGGTTGAAAAATCCGCCGAACAGGGTGTGGAATTCGTGGACCTGACATTTGAAAAGACGCTGCAAAAAGCCATCGAAACCGGTAAACCGGTATTGTTGAACATTCATGCTGAATGGTGCAGCCCTTGCAAGCGCCTTTACAAGCAGGTCTTTCTCGATGGCAGCAGCGGAGCCTATATCAATGAGGCAACCGTACCTTTGCGCGTCGACGGTGAAAAGGGTGAAGGGCCGGAATTGATGAAAACATTCAATGTCCGTGGATATCCGACGACGCTGTTACTCACTTCAAAGGGTGAGGAAATCGACCGGATTGTCGGATATAGCGGCGACAAGGCGAAATTTCTGCAGAAGGTAAAGGAGTATGTTGAGGGCAAGAACACAGTTGCTGACCTGAAAAGCAGAGTGCAGGATAATCCTGACAATGCAGAGCTTTACATCAAACTGGCGCGAAAATACAATGAACGCGGAAATGACGAAAAAGCTGCCGTGCACTTTGAGCGCGTTGTTGAGCTCGGCCCCGCAAACCGCGACCTTGTCGAAGAAGCGGAATTTCAACTGGCGCTTCACAACATGCGCGAAACGGGAGACACCCAACCGATTGAAACCATTATTCAGCAAAGCGATGACCAACAGCTCAGAGAGCAGGCGTGGTATTACCTGATTCGCTATTATGACAGGAATGATAAACCGGATAAACTCTTTCAGGCCTATGAAAAGGCTTTGGATCAGATGCCTGAAAACACAACGATGATGAACAGCTATGCCTGGTATGTTTTTCAAAACGAGGTTGAGAAAAAATATAACCGCGGTATAGAGGTCGCCCAAAAAGCGGTAGAGCTCGATCCGAAAGCGCATCAAATCTGGGATACCCTGGGACAGTTGCAGTTTGCTGCCGGAAATACAGAGGGCGCTATAAAGGCCATGTCCCGGGCGGCAGAGCTCAACCCGGAAGAAGAGTCCTATAAAGAAAATTTAAAGGCCTATAAAGAGAAGAAAATGTAAAAGATCTCAGGACAGCGTATGGTAAAATTTAATCGTCTACTTTTTATGAGCGCACTTTTTCTGATTTGGTTTTCTGCCTGCTCCATGCAGGAAAAAGATTTTGACCCCCGACCTGCGCATCAGTGGCAAACGCTCGGCGATGGCGCCTGGTGCTGGTTTTCCGATCCGCGTGCGATTTATTATCAGGGTGAAAAAGAACAGAGCTATGTCGGCTGGGTTGATACGGTAGGTAATATTATCATTGCCTCCTATGATCATCAATCCGGTGATATTGAGAAATTCATCCTGCATGAAAAACTGCAACGGGATGATCACAACGTTCCGTCAATACTGGTACGGCCGGATGGCCGCTTGCTTGTTTTCTATTCCAAACACGGTGGTGATGAATTTTATACGCGGCTCTCCCGAAATCCGGAATCCGTTGCTGAATGGTATCCGGTACGAACACTGCCGCTGAATGAGAATGAAATCTATGCGGACAGCCTGTTGCGGGATTATACCTATTCTCATCCCTTTCAGCTTTCGGCCGAGAATAACAGAACTTTTCTCTTCTGGCGCGGCATCAACCGCAAACCCTGTGTATCCATTTCAGAGGATGGCGGGGAGAACTGGAGCAAAGGCAAAATTGTTATCAGGCCCGACGATATCTACAAGCACCGCCGGCCATATGTAAAATATTTCAGCAACGACGAAGACAAGATTTATTTATCTTTTACCGACGGTCATCCCCGCAAGGAACCGGAAAACAGCATCTATTATGCCTGTTATCAGCAGGGCGCTTTTTACCGGGCGGATGGCAGCAAAATAACGGATTTTGCAAAAATTCCTTTCAAACCACTCGACGCCGATGTGGTTTACAACGCCCGGGAAACCCGGGTCCGCGCCTGGGTCTGGGATATTGCCACTGATCGGAAAGGACGTCCGGTGATTCTTTACACCCGCTTGCCTGATTTCAAAGATCATCGTTATCACTATGCCATATGGAACGGACATCAATGGCTTGATCATGAAATCGTTGCCGGTGGTGGCTGGTTTCCGCAAACCCTGGCCGGTAAACGCGAATCAGAACGCCATTATTCCGCCGGTCTTGTTCTTGATCGCGCCGATCCGTCGGTTGTCTATCTCTCCCGGCCGGTTAATGGTGTTTTTGAAATTGAGAGATGGCAGACCAGCGATATGGGAAAAAGCTGGCAATCAACGCCGGTTACCCGGCAATCCAAATATGACAATGTCCGGCCTTTCGTCAGCTGGAACGCACCGCAAACGATCAAACCGCGCTTGTTCTGGATGACCAATCTCAATTATATTCATTATTCCAATTACGCTTCGCTTATCAGGATGGATATGCCAATAGTACCCTAGCGGTCGGTGTAATGCGGCTCTTTTCTCCAAATTACCATTTAACCCGGAACAAATCTTCTCGCCTGTTTGTTTAACGATTAGAAGAACGATAACAGGGAGGAACCTGTAATGAAAACAAGTCTGGTGCTTTTGGTCAGTCTGGCTATCGCAGGATTGATTTTGGCAGCGGCAATGGATGAAAAGGATCACAAAATGGATTATAATAAATTAACCGCTGAGGAAAAGCGCGTCATCCTGAATAAAGGAACCGAGGCGCCTTTTAGCGGTAAATATGTCGATCACAAGAAAGACGGTACCTATGTTTGCAAGCGCTGCGATGCTGCTTTGTACCGCTCGGAAGATAAATTCAATTCGCATTGTGGCTGGCCCAGTTTTGATGATGAAATCGAGGGTGCCATTGAGCGAAAACCGGATGCCGACGGCATCAGAACAGAGATCCTTTGCGCCAACTGCGGTGCGCATCTCGGCCATATCTTTGAAGGTGAAGGATTTACAAACAAGAATATCCGTCATTGCGTCAATTCGATATCTCTTGACTTTATATCAGAGGATAAACCTGCTATGGAAAGCGCTTATTTTGCCGGTGGATGTTTCTGGGGTGTGGAATACTATTTTCAAAAAGCGGATGGTGTCATCTCCACCGATGTCGGATACATGGGCGGTGATAGCCAAAACCCGACATATGAGGAGGTCTGTTCCGG
>WJMF01000147.1 GCA_014728085.1 Candidatus Zhuqueibacterota bacterium | reverse complement strand
TCGACCAGTCATATATACCTCAAATCGGTTCAATTGTTTTAGCTTGTTATTGTCAACTCTATATTTACGTTTTTCTGCGTAAAAAATCAACCCTTTATATAATAAACAGTCCGATTATCGTTTCCGGTCAAAAAAATATTACCTTACAAGGAAAATATTTCTCCGATAAGCGCGACGATGCAGGATGTGATGTCTCTCGAAAGTGTTGAATATACCTGGAAGAAAAAGCAGGACAAAACACCTCATTATGGGTTGATCGCTCAGGATGTGGAAAAGATTTTCCCTCGCCTTGTTTCAACCGATGATAAGGGCTTCAAGTATGTCAATTATATCGAGCTGATTCCGGTACTGCTCAAAGCCGTACAGGAACAGCAAAGAGAAATCGAAAAACTCAAGAATCAATAAGAAAAATTTGACCTGTCTTATGTAACAGTATACTCTGTCCAAAACACCACAGAGATCTCTGATGAATAACAAGTTGCAGGATTGCAAACCCCTCATCTGTCAAGTCTGTGGTGTTTTTTTTGCCAACCAGAATCGGAAATGCCCGGCCAGATCACTGTATACAAAGCCTTCCAAATAATCTTGCTATTTATTTCTTAAATGTATATAATTGCTCTGAATGGTGGTGCATATTTCATCATCTTCAGTATAAGACGAACTGCGGCTACAGACAGGGAACAGATTATGTTTGGACTGGCAACTATAGACATAATTGTGATTATGCTCTATTTTATGATTCTACTGGTTATTGGTCTGCGCGCGATGTTGCATATTAAAAACCAGGAAGATTATTTTCTTGGTGGCAGGCAATTCGGCAAGCTGGTACAAACCTTCTCAACGTTTGGACAAGCAACCTCCTCTGATACGGCTATCGGCACCACCACAACAACTTTTCACAATGGCGCCTCCGGCATTTGGAGCGCGTTGATGATGTTATGGACGACGCCGTTATACTGGTTCACCAGCACCTGGTATCGTCGTATGCGCGTGATTACCATGGGAGATTTTTTCCAGGAACGATATGGATCCTGGCGAATGGCGGCATTTTACGCCCTCATCTCATCGCTGTTCCTGATGACACACATTTCCATGGGTTTTAAAGCGCTCAGCGCGACCGCGGTAGCGGTAACCCCTAAACCCCTATCCGAATTAACCCGTGAGGAACGGCTGGAATACAAAAAGACGCTGGAGCTCGAGCAACTACGCCAAACCGAACTCAATCCTGAACAACAACAACGCCTGCAGGAGCTGGAATTACAAAAGCCCAAAAAGCTTTTCTCCTATCTCCGTGAAGATATTTTAATCTGGTCACTTTGTTTGATCATCTTTTTATACACCATTGCCGGCGGATTGGAGGCGGCAATGTATACAGACATGCTGCAGGGTGTTTTTATTATGTTTCTCTCCATTGCCCTGATTCCGTTCGGGCTCTTGAAAATCAGCTCACTATACAACGGCAGAGGCATGCTCGATGGATTCAAAATCATGCATGAGCGTCTGCCCGAATCATTTTTCGACATTTTCGGTTCCATAACCACGATTGATTTTACCTGGTATTATATTATCGCCGTATCCATAATGGCTGCAATCAACGTTGCTGTACAGGCCAACCAGATGACCGTCAATGCAGCCGCCCGCGATGAATTCGCTGCCCGTTTCGGCTTTGTTTCAGGGGCGATTTTAAAGCGCTTTTTTACCGTTCTCTGGGGTGCTTTTGCCCTGATTGCCGTGGTTTTATATGCAGATAAATTGCAAAATTCGGACTATTTGTGGGGATATGCGACGCGGGATCTGCTCGGTGGGCTGGGAATCGGGCTGGTAGGGCTGATGATGGCCAGTCTGCTGGCGGCGCTCATGTCGACCGCCGACACCCTGATGCTAAGCTGTTCGAGCCTGCTGACACATAATCTCTATCGTCCGTTACGGCCGAACCTGAATGAACAGCATTATGTGCTCATCGGCAGAATATCCGGAGCCATTATTCTGATCGGCGGGGCGCTTTTCTCCACACTTTTCGATTCCATCTTGCAGATGCTGAAATTTATCTGGGAATTTAATGCCCCGCTTGCCGCCTCATTTTGGTGCGGTATAAAATGGAGGCGCGCCAATCGGCAGGGAGCCTGGACTTCCATACTTATCTCCATGCTCTTGTTCGCCGCGATACCGATCTTGGCACCTGTTGTTTATCCTTCCCTGAAAACCACTTCCTCATTGCTGTTGACGACCGACCCGCAACCAATTACACGTATCTACCAAGCCAAAGAAATCGATGTTGAAGAACGAAATAAAAAAATCTCACAGTGGGATATCCTCGCCCGAATGGGACAGGCAAAAGGGCTGCGACCGGTTGCAATTGAAAAAGGTGAGCAAATCAGAAAAACCATACAGCCCCCCAGGAAAGCAATTTTCTGGTCCAAAGGCTTATCCAGTAGCGGGGATAAAATAACCGGTTCAGGGTTGCTCTACATCGAGATGGTCATATTGAATCAATTCATTGATCTGACGAAAAACCCCCACGCATTAAATGAAACCATACGCACAGGATTTCGAATCATTATTCCCTTTCTCCTCCTCATTTTTGTTTCCCTGTTCACTGGAGCGGATGACGAGGAGCGTTTAAAGCGTTTTTATGCCAAGATGAGAACACCGGTGCACGCTGATCGCCCAACAGATGAGAAAGAGCTGAAAAAAAGCGTCCTAAATCCGGACCGTTTCAAGCACCGGCTGCTTTTCCCCGGTTCAAATCTCGAGTTTTTCAAATGGAATCGTCAGGACAGCGCCGGATTTCTGGCCTCCATAGCAGCCATAACGGCCATATTGGCCCTGTTCTGGTTCATTCTATCGATTGGCAGCTGAATCCATTGGCAAGAAAGATATGTGAGGCGTATCTGATTCCCTGATCAGCGGATGTAGCCCAGTGAACGCAAGCTCTCTATGGCACTCTTGTCAAGCATCAGATTTTCTCCCTTTTCTATACCATATTCGGCCTTGACAGAATCACAACGCTGATGGAAGGATTGAAATTGCTGTCTGGCGAGCTGTAAAAGCTCGGGTGATGTATCAGCCAGCGAATGCATTTCACCAGGATCGCTTTCAAGATCATACAATTCATATATATCGCGTTGCAGATAATGAATACACTTGTATCGATCCAGAATAACGCTTTCCTGGTCTTCGTAATATAATAGTGCTTCACTGAACAGAGGGTTACAGGGTTTATCAGAACCTGCTCCCGATAAAAGCGGACGAAGGGACTCGATCTCGGTGCCAACAGGATGGCGTTCGATGCCCGCATAATCGAGTATGGTTGGAAACAAACTCATAAGAGACACCGTGGTTCGTACATGGCTGGTTTGAACCGGGTCGCTGACGGGTGGTTTAATAATCAAAGGCACCCGTATCTGCTCGTTATAGATGCTATGACCGTGTTCAAATCTTCCGTGTTCCCAAAACTCTTCGCCATGATCGCTGCTGAAAATAAGCAATGATTCATCATAAATTTTCAGTTTTTTCAAAAGGTCTACAACCGAGCCCAGGCATTCATCAACATAGCGAACTTCAGCTGCATAGAGTTCTGCTATCCAGGCTGCCTGATGTTGATCGGGATAAAAATATCCTCTTCGCACACCGGCAAAATCATTAAACTGAAATCCCAACCCCTTTGGCGGCTGAGCCCGGGGCAAAAATTTCTGAGGCGGGGTGTAGGGCATATGTGGATCAAAGTAGTGAATCCATAAAAAGAAAGGATCCAGATCGTCACCCCGCAGCCAACGCATGGTCATATCTGTCAATTCGAAGGAATTGACGTCTATTGTACGGTAGCCAAACAGTTTATGTAACAGTTTCATACCCAATGATTCGCCAAAACCGGCTTTGGGATAGAAATAATATTCATCAAATCCCTGCGACAAGTTATAAAACTCGGTGAGAAATTGATTTCTGCCGATTCCTGCCGTCTTATAGCCCTTTTGCTGCAATAGTTCTGCGAGCGTCGACAGGGTATCCGGCAACCTGGAACTGGCGGTTTTGGTCATGTGCACCGAAGGCGGCATTCCGGTCATTATAGACGCAAATGAGGACAGTGTCCAGGGCGAGGCGGAATAGACATTTTCGAATAGTATTCCATCGCTTGCGAGCTGATCCATGTTGGGTGTATAATTATCCCGCTTTCCATAGGCGGAAATAAAATCAGGTCGCAGTGTATCCACGGTTAAAAGGATAATATACTTTGGTCCCGGATTGACCGTCTCCCCTCCGCCCACCCGACTGAAATCGGCGGATTGCGAATAGTCGATAGCAGAAAAGAGGATAAAAAACAAAAACAGCAATGATGGATAAAGGACAAAGAAATCATGGGTAAAGGAAGCACGGATTTCGATCACAACAACAGCAATAAAGACCAGGAAAAGCGGGATATTCAACCACACTGAGGTACTGATAAATGTGATCACCCAGACGTACAAAAAAAGATTTGCCAGGAACAGGGTCAATGCCATTAAAACCGACATCCAGTCCCGTTCGAAGATTTGTTTTTGTGCCACGGCGAGAAAACAAATAAAGGCCATCAGTACTGAAACGAACAAAACGGCCAGAAAACGAAAACTGAACAGCCGGGATAGCACATTTTGTGTTAATCCCGATGCGTGGAGAAGAAAGAAAAAAAAGATCACAAAAAGGGAAAACGAAAAAGCAAAAGCGGAATTGCGATCCCTTAACCATCCGGCCAAAACAGCACGGCTGAAAAAAACTGCAATGAGATAAAATATGGATCCCACCAGAGCCATGCTCAAAAGCGGTGGAAACAGGGTCCAAAAAGAAGAAAAGGGCACAGGTCTATAGGTCGTCATGGTAAAAATAAGATCTAAAAATCCAACCGACGCGCCGGTCAGAGCCGCCGAAACAAATACAACTTTGCCAAATGATACTTTATCTTGTTTTTGTGTCTTCATTATCTTTCCTTTATCCATTTTTCGGCTAATTCAGGAAAATATTTTTCCATGAACACAGCCGGCGTCTTTTTGCTTTATGCGCTGGTCTATTGCAGGTAGCCGATTGATTTTAAAATTTCCAGAGTCTCCTTATCCAGAGTCCGGATATTGCTCTCATCCCCCAGTCCGAGTTGCCGGCGCAATCCCCTGGCCAGCTGGTTATGTCCCTGCAATATTTTTTTCGCCAGTTCTGTCTGTTCGCCGCGCATTTCGACCACGGAACGTTCTTCAAAGGGATCTGCCCTCAAATCATATGCCAATTCTTTATCCGATATCATATATTGAATATACTTGAAATCGTCGAACAGCACTGACTTTTGCTCCTCATAAAAAAGCATGCCTGTGGCAAAAATAATTTCATCCTCCTGTTTAGCGGTTTTCTCTTCCCACAGAGGAGCCAGAGAAGATTTGTGCAGCTCGGGATGATAATCAATACCACAAAGATCCAGCAAGGTGGGTTTGACCCGTTCCAGGGAAACGCGTTGCTCAACCCTGTTTTTTGCATGTAATGCACCCGGCAATTTAATAATAAGAGGTATGTGCAAAAGTTCCTGATAGAGTGTATGACCGTGCGCAAAGCCCTGATGCTCCCAAAACTCCTCACCATGATCGCTCAGAACGACGAGCAAACAATCATCATAAATGCCCAGTTCATCGAGGGTGGCTAAAAGTCTGCCGATATTATCATCCACATAGTGGATTTCACCGATATAAAGCTGCCGAATCCATTCGCGTTCAACCGCATCCGGTACCAGGGTACCGCTGCGAATAGAAATGCGCTCCTCTTCATCAAGAACATCACCGATATTTTGCTCCAGCTTGAGCGTTGGTTGAAACGCCTTGGGAGGACTATAAGGCAGATGCGGGTCATAGTAATGCAGCCACAGAAAAAAATCTTCGTCCACATGTTTTTTTAGCCAATTGATCGTATAATCTGTGAGGTCAGTGGTTGTTGCTTTTTCCGCAAAGGTCTTTTTAAAAAAATGTCGCAATAGATTGGCGCCATAACTTTCTCCACGGCTCGATTTCGGAAAAAAACAGCGTTGCTGAAAACCCTGCAAGGTTCCATAGTGGTCTGTCAGCACTTTATTCAGACCGACAGTTGCGGTCACATAACCTTTCTCCTGCATCACCTCGGCGATTGTTTCCAGACTGTCCGGTAATCTGTGATTGATTTTTGTGGTCATATGCACGTCTGGCGAAAGACCGGTAAACAATGAGGCGAACGAAGGCAACGTCCAGGGAGAAGTCGCCATAGCGTTTTCAAAACGAATACCCTCTTCAGCGATAGAGTCGATGTTGGGCGTACGGGTGAAATCACTGTTATAACAGGAGACAAAATCCGCTCTTAAGGTATCAATGGTTAAAAGAATAATGTGTTTGATCTTTTGAGGTCCGGCTTTCGCCGTATCGGGAAGAACGGTAAAAGAATCAGCGGTCAAAATTCCGGCAGCAGAAAACGCTAGTATGACTATAGTCAATACAATGGTGGTAATGGAAAGCCATTGTCGTTGTTTAACAGACATAAAACGCTTTACCAGAATATAAGAGAGCGCCAACCCGGCGAGCAAGATGAATAATTTGATCGCCTGAGCGCTGATATGATATTTTATCAACCAGATCACCAGCAACCCTGTTACGGCGAGTATAAAAAGGAGAAAAAGCGGCACTATTTTTTTCAGACTGTCCTGATTTTTAACCGATACTCTGTAGTAGAGCATGCAAACCAAACAAGCCATCGCTGTAATCAAACCATAAAAAATCACCAGGGAAAAGGTTGTATTTACCTCAATATCCCGGCTGAGCAGAAGGGCAAAAAACCAGGTCATGGTAAAAACAGAAAAAATGGCTGCCGAGTCCTCTGCAGACAGGGTAAACATCTTTCGCGCAAACAAAGCGAAGAGGCTCCATAGAAGAATCCAGATCAGAACGATGAAGACAAAGAACACTCCCATTGCGGTAACCAGCTCAATCAAATTTGCATAAATCACCGGGCGCTCGATCAATAAACTGAATAACGTATCGAAAACGCTGATAAATCCCGCCGTGACCAATGCAAAAAGAATAAAAGTTATTTTATTTTTCATTACTAATGCCTTCCGGTAATGCCATTGATAACCCTATATGATAATAGTATAACATGAACGCTTTTTTGCGTAAGCTTTTCCGGTGAACCGGACAACCGGGTTCTGATTCAGCCAGAGGGTAAAATCAGACCCTATTTGAGTAACAAAAACTTACCCTGTTGAATTCCATCAAGGCTTTGTAATCTGTAAACATAAACGGCTGAAGCGAGGTGGGATGCTGAATAATGAATCTCGTGCCGGCCCCGGGGGCGTAAACGGGATTGTTATAATCGAAAAGCATAACGATATCAATATCCCGTTCCGCAACGGCCTGCACGTAAAAATCGACCTCCTGCGGAAAATGATAATGACCGGCGTCGCGTTCTACGTCCGCCCAATAGCATTCATCGCGAATAAGATGTATACCGGCGGACTGTAGCGAATCCAGCATGAAAATCATATCCGCAGAATCCATATCAGCCCGGTAAAATTGACCAAAATGGGTCTGAACGCCGAATTTAAAGGCACTGTATGCAAAAGCGGACGAAAAGAGAAAAAAAATTCCCACACAGGGAAAAAGGTATTTTTTGAGAATCAGTTCTATTTCTTGGATATCCTTCCTGTCGGCCGGTCGCGACGACAACGCGATTGGCTCAGGGTTTGATAATAAATTGAAACTTGTCACTCGCTTTCACCGTTGTGACGATCAACTGCAGCCTGTAAATAATGTCCCCCCAGTTGTTTCTCAATTGCCTGTCTGTAAGCCCGACAGGTTCGATAACAGCTTTGGCTTTATTTTGGTCGTATAAAAACCTGATCCTGTTTTCATGGTTTGGTGTCGTAAATTCCAGTTTTCCCGGGGCGGTCGAGTCCGGCTCGCCGGCCAGCAGGAAATTGAATACCAGCGATTCAGTTTTTGTCAATTGATACTCATCCGTGATTTGCAATTGTGATTTACGATCGAGATGGATATCGCGTTTCCAGCTCTCGACACCGGCATCAGCGCCCCAGGCGGAAGCGATGTCCATTTGCAGCCGGGCAGTTTTATCGCCGGCCACATAATTCACCTCACGGGCGCGAAACCTTTTGCCATCCTTTTGCATATAATGGTTGATGCTGGGTAAATTATGAAAAGCCGACTGCATGGTCCAGATTTCATAGCGCTGCGGACTGAAGGTTTTAGCTGTATAGGTTTCCACACCGACATCGATAATAAATGGCAAACCGTCGTAATAAACGATAAAATTACCGACATCATTATGATTATGGCTCTCCGCATTATGGCCTCCCTGGGCAGCGACATAAAACCCGTTTGCCGTGCCGGCTTTAGACCGGGCAGCCATTACCTCATTACCGGGCAGCCAAACGTCGCGCACATGGGGAGGGTTGGGACTTTTGGGCTCAAAGAGTTGACGATTAAACACGGCATATAGAATGCGCCCGATGCTGCGGTCCTCATAGACGCCGTCGCCCCGGCGGTGGGCAAAACAGGACCCAAATTGCATCATCGCATCATCCCCGATGCGTTTGCCGTAGCGGAAGACCAGATCAGCGGGAACATTAATCTTTGCAGAAGCATCCGCAAAATTTATAAAATAGGGACCATCGATGTGGGCCCGGTAAATATATTTTCCCATGTTGCGGATCAGGGGTTCATCGTATACATCGATTGCACCCTGTGTGGCGGAATGTAAAAGCTCCAGACAATCGAACAGCGAACCCGCAGCCCGATTCCAGTAACCGGGACCTTCATCACAACCGCCATCTTCCGGGTAGGATGCGATAAAGCGATCCAGACCGGATAAAATCTTGTCGATAGCGGCAAACCGTTTCTGTTCATCCGTTTCAAGTATCAGCACACTGGTCAGCCAATTGGAATGACACCAGGGATTCCAGTTGTTTACAAACGGATCGGGGCCAAAACCCATCCACCAAAAATCATTGCGTTCCAGACAGGGCTTGAGGATACGCCGGCGAACCTCATATTCTATGCGTTCCCGAAGAAGCGGTGAAACGCTATCCAGTTCATAATTGAGCAAATAATATGTCCAGCATAGCAAATGAGACGTTTCAGCCGCAAATAAATCCACTGTTGGCTCCTCAACATCGGGCAAACCAAATCCCGCCTTTTGCATATTCAGATGTGCCGGCAATCCCCAGTAGGTCTCTTCACAAATCGCCCATAGTCCATTGGCGATATCATCCAGAAAACGTCCCTCTCCCTCCATACACTCGGCCAGCACCAAAGCGCTCAAAGCGGCACGGCGCTTTTTTCGCACATCCTGAAAACGGCTGCGATTGCCGGTCCTGACAAAATCGAGAAACAACGTCGCCGGCAATGACAAAAAGTTATAATCCAGATATGCTTCCCCTCGTTCGGTGAGCAAAAGGCGAACACTATCCTCAACAGATTGCCAGACCTTGCGTTCATGAATGGTCGGAAACGGGTGCCAGGCTTTGGCGGAAAGCAATTTGGCTTTTAATGCCGGCGCGGTAATGGAATCATGCAGGGAGAGGTCGGATGCGGTTACACCCGGAATCAACACCAACATGACGAGAACGACCAAAAGGTTATGGTAGCGAAAAATCATAATTTCTTCCTTTTATTCACAGAGATCCTGTTTTACGCGCTGCAATTCCGATTCGATAGCGGTCGTAATTTCGTCGATAATTTCCTGCACAGACATGATTCGATCGACCAGTCCCACCGACTGGCCCGCCATCAGCGACCCTGTAGCAATATCGCCGTCCATAACCGCTCTTCGCAGCGCACCGACCCAAAATTCTTCCACTTTTTCCTGCGCTTCCTGACGGCTGATCGTACCGGAATCGATTTGTTGTATCAGCTGTAATTGCAGATGTCCGAATTCATCCAGGCCTTTATTGCGCAAGGCACGAACCGCCACCACGGGCAGGCGGCTGTCGAACTGGGGTGTGGAAACCGCATCGCGGGCATTGGCGCGCATAAATTTTTCCTTAAAGCGGGGATGGGCAATACTTTCTTTTGCCATGGCAAACCGGGTACCCATCTGGATACCGGCAGCGCCCATCAATAAAAGGTGAGCGCAGAGTTTGCCTGTGGCGATGCCGCCGGCAACGAAAACCGGCACATCTTCGACTCTGAACAAAACCTGTTGCAGTAAAATAGTCAGACTAACGTGGCCAACATGTCCACCGGCTTCACTGCCTTCGAGAATGATGCCATCCGCACCGTAACGCAACATGCGGTGCGCAATCGATTCGGTGGATGCAAAACACAAAACCTTACCGCCATAGGATTTAATGCCCTGAATCTCTTCCTGGCGCGGAAATCCGCCGGCAAAGGTGACAAATGGAAATTCAATCTTTTGCATCAATTGCAGCTGAAGCCTGTAATTGGGGGCAATGGTAATGAGATTGACGCCAAAGGGTTTATCGGTAAGCGACTTGGTCTCTTCAATCTGACGGTTCAACTCGTCGACCGGTGCATTGCCGCCTGCCAGCGCCCCAAAACCGCCGGCATTTGATACCGTGGAAACCAGTTTTGGATCGCTGACCCAGGTCATAGCGCC
>WJMF01000146.1 GCA_014728085.1 Candidatus Zhuqueibacterota bacterium | reverse complement strand
GGATGGAAAAAGAGCGAAATCCAGCGAATATGGTGCTCTGTGGTATTGGGATGAGCCACTTCTTTGCCCAAACCAACCCTGACGTCAAAATTTTCATTTGATTCGACCGAATCCGGACATTCGATTACCGGTACATGCTTTTCGCTTTTCCAGTCTGCCTGTTGAATGTGTTGACTAAGGTTATTCATGATTCTTACCTCCCTGGCTGTTTTAGGGTGTAAACCGACCCGCTTCGCAGCCGCAATTTGATCTGTTTCATTACCTGCGCGCAGATCAGTTTACCGAATGATGGAATTATCTGGCGACAAAGCCGCCGTCCACGGCAAGCGGATGACCGGTAACAAAGGAGGCCTTGTCGGAACAGAGCCAAATAACCGCGTCGGCAACCTCTTCTGGCCTTCCCATTCTTCCGACCGGCTCCATGGCTTCCATTTGTTCCTTACCCTCTCCTTCGCCGCCGGTAAAGCGGTCGATCATGGCGGTATCGATGATGCCGGGACAAACGGCATTGACGCGTATATTCCGGGTTGCGTATTCAAGTGCAGCGGTTTTTGTCAATCCGTTGACGCCGTGTTTGCTGGCGGTATATGCCGGTATATTGGCAAAACCGACGCGACCGGCAACCGAAGCCATATTTACAATAGAACCCTTTCCGGCTTCTAGCATGTGCGGAATTTCATATTTCATGCAATACCAGACTCCGGACAGATTGATGGAGATGACGCGATTCCAGTTTTCCACTGTGCAATCCGCTGTCGTTGCCTGTTCGCCTTCTATGCCGGCGTTATTAAAGGCGCAATGCAGACCACCAAAGGTATCCACTACTTTATCAACCATATCTTTAACTTGACCGGCATCGGAAACATCGGTTTTAATGAAGATGGCTTGTCCGCCCTTTTCCTTGATCGCATCAACGGTTTTTTTGCCTTCCTCCTCTACAATATCTACAACGGCGACCTTTGCTCCGGTTTCGGCAAAGGCAAGTGCGGTTGCCTTGCCGATACCCGTACTGCCACCGGTGACCAGTGCAACTTTTTTTTCATTGTGTGCGGCTGTCATAAAGACCCTCCTTTTTAAATGATTATTTTCAGGTTTGATGAATTCTGAATTCTTGCCCTTTATTTCTGCATTATTTGTATCCATCTGCATTTCATCGGTTCGGCATCCATCCAGCGGTCATCTTTCTTTGTGGTATCGTTATGCAGTGATTCCAATTGCTGATCGGATAACAGGTTTCTGCTTTTTTCGGTATGACTAGTCCATTAAGCGTTTTTCTCCGGATAGCTGTTGAAGGTCAGTGATGTTCTGTGAAACCTCCAGACATCCGAGATAGTTTTCCTGTCCATCTCGAAGCGCATAATATTCGATCAGGATTTTCTGGGGTTTTTCTTTGCCATCGATATTCATATCGATCCAAAACCTGGCCTTGTTGCGTTCTCCGGATTTCATTTCAGCGATTATCCTCTCGACCTGATCGAGGCTTTTTTGGGGATGACAATCCCTGACGTCTTTACCGAGCACGCCTTTTGGGCGTTTGAAAAGCCTGCTGTCGTGCTTGTTCCAGGCCAAAACCTTGTCATTGTGATCGACCAGGGAGAATTCAAAGGGCACGGATTCCAGCAAAACGTCCATTACGTTTTCATTTATTTGTCCTATCATTTTATCTCCTCCTACTTGAGCAGTAATAGTTTTCTCGTCTCAACAAATTGACCGGACTTGTAGGTGTACAGGTAGACACCGCTGGCAACGATATTGTTGTGCATGTCTCTGCCATTCCAGATTGCCGTATGTTGACCTTTGGGTTTTACATCATTGACGAGAGTGGCAATTGATTTATTTTACATACTCGTAACTGTTTTTTATATGGCTCTAAAAGGTGAAATAGGTTACTCGTATCATGGCAAAGGCAATAGCGCCGGCGACAATGGCCAGGTAGAGTACCAGAATCACCTTGTTTAGTTTTTTGGCTCGCATGGTAAACTCCTTTTTTATAAAGAAAATATTTCGACTCTGATCCTGTCGTTGGGTACAGATTTTTCTTTGAGAATTTTAAGAACCGCTTTTCGCATCGGCGGCGGACAACAGAGATAAAAGGCCTTGTCGTCAAAATTGTCGACATATTTCGAGACTATTTGATCATCAACAAAGCCTGTTTCACCTTCCCAGGTTTCGTCGGGATCGTCGAGAACGTGTATGATTTCGAGTTTCGGGTGTCCCTTTTTTGTCATTTCATCGAGTTCCTGACGGAACACAATGTCTTTTTGCGTATGATTGGCATAGACGAGCAATACATTATAGTCCGTTTCTTTATCCCGCATATAGCGAAGCATGCTCATTAGCGGTGTTATTCCGATGCCGCCGGCGATAAAGACAAAATTTTTGTCTTCAGGGTGATAGAGATGAGAAAAACGACCAAAGGGCGCTTCTATTGAGACCTGGTCGCCTTTTTGTGTTGAACCGATGGTGGAGGTAAAGTCGCCTGATTCCTTAATTGTGGAAATGACCGTTTCGCTTCGAGTCGGTGTCGATGAAATGGTAAAATGATGTTCCTCTTCCGGCAACCCTTTGTTTCGGTGCAGTTTGATAAAATGAAACTGGCCGGGCCGATAGGAATACCGTTTCTGCCCCTGCGGAGGCCGCATCTCCAGTGTCCAGACATTATGTGTTTGTTGCTGTACGGCCGAAATCGTGTAGGCGTTTTTTTTCAATCTGGCGGGAAGGATGACTTTATGGTGAATGTAAAAGAACAAGCCTGTAACCGGTATGGCTGTAAAGAGAACCTGGACAGCGGTGATGTCCAGGTCTGAATGGCTGGTCGCTATGGCATGCGTAAAGGCGCCGACCAGCAACAACCCACCGATAATGTTATGCGAAAAACGCCATTTTTCAAATCCCAGATGTAAATTGATGCGAAAGCCGCTGACAATAATCTGAATAAGGATTAAAACCAGCGCTGCCTTGCCGAGCCAAATATACCAGGGTAGAGAAAGCGACGTCAACAATTGAAAATTACCCAGTCCGAGAGACAAGAGAACCGGATGGCCCAGAATCAGAACGCCGGCAAGTACGGCCAGGGCTTTGTGATAGCTGAAAATCATATCCAGTCCATAATGGCGTTCAATCCATTTCCGCCTTGAAGACAAAACAAACTGAAGGGCGATGATAATAAACCCCGTAAAGGCAAATGCCTTTCCCAATTCATATGGCATACCATGGTCGGTATAGGGTCCTGTCAGCAGGATCACTGCCAAAGGGCTAATCACAATGAGAAAATAGATGATCGGATAAAATATTGCGGCCATTTTACTCCTCCCGGGTAATCAACAGTTGCATATCTATGGATTTGAACAATGCAATAGGTATGCCAGACAAGAAGATAGTGTTTCAAGTTACTGATTAAAATAGAATTAGGCTTTTTCATAATATGGGATTAAATGGATGGAATGAAAAACTCGAAGGAAAATGGCCTGTTTGTGTGAAAAATCGGTGCAAAACCGATTGGAGATGAAAACAAGGTGTGCAAAAACAACACATTGAATTCAGCAAGGAGAAAGCGTTTTGACCTTTTAAAACAGCCAAGATCACTGAAGATAGATACAACTCGTTTTTTTATATGATTTAAAATAGTAATTCAGTTGAAAATAGCAGGGATTAAAAGCGTACCGGTGCGACGCACGTGTGTGAAGCAATAGAATCGGTTGTATTTATGTGCCTTGAAGATACTAATCCTGGTGCGTCGCACCTTTTCCGGTGATACGATATTTGCTGCTGTCCGGTACGAACGCGCCCCCGGTAGTACAGGTGCGACGCACCGTGCTGCATGATTCTGTAGATATTGGGATATTTGTTCATTGTCCGTCATACAGGTGCGTCGCACCTTTTCGGCGCAAACGGTGCGGTACCGGTGCTACGCACGTGTGTGAAGCAATAGAATCGGTTGTATTTATG
>WJMF01000026.1 GCA_014728085.1 Candidatus Zhuqueibacterota bacterium | reverse complement strand
GAAGAGTTTAACAGCGGTAGTCTGGCTGGATATACAGTCTATATCCCCAAGGCCGGACCGGATTTTGATGTCACGTCTCGACCAGGATATTTTCGTATGACATTGCCGGGCACTACCTCTTTTCATCACTGGACAGGAAGCGATGAAGCGCCGCAACTACGGCGAGACTTGTCTTTGAATGATTGGTCTATAGAAACCAACATGGAATTGACCCAATATACCGGTGAACAATTTGTCATCGGCTTGTGCGTTTATTTTTCAGCATCCGATATGATCTATTTTGGCTTTGCCAATAACACCAATACGATCAAAGCCTTTCGCACCGGTGCGGGAATGATTGCCGGCGCTTCTTACAGCGGCGGACAAATCATCGATTTGCGTATTGTCAAAATCGGTTCACAATATAGTTTGGAATTCAAATCCTCTGGAGTAACGACCTGGCAAACTGCCGGCACTTATAATGAGAGCAGCATACCTGCCGATGTCGGACTTGTCGGCAATACATGGGCATCTATTGCCTTGAGCGCCGACTTTGATTATTTGCGATTGACCAGTTCGCCAAGCATGAACAAACAGATTTTTGAAATGGCTACCGAAACAGACATTATTCCTGACAAACTGGCAATCTCTCAAAGTTATCCAAATCCATTCAATATGGATACAGCTATTGAACTGCAATTGCCCGAACTATCGGAGGTAAGTGTCGTGATCTACAATAGCAGAGGTCAATTCATCAAGCAGCTGTGTAATCAAAACATTGCTGCCGGAACGCATCGTATCCATTGGGATGGAACAACAGTCAATGGAGATGCGGTGAGCAGCGGCCTATATATTCTGCACCTCAGAATTACAGATGACGCTGGTAAAAATGAAATCTATACGAGAAAATTGCTTTTGACCAAATAATCTGATCCTAATAGATTTACAAAAAAAGCCGCGGTAATAATTACCGCGGCTTTTTTGATAAAAAACAATTGCATCGGATTATATACAAAATAAAGTTTATGCTATATATATCCTGGCATATAATATCTGTTTGCGTTTAGCCTGCCTATTCCTTATTTCAAGAACTCTCCTTCAGCATTAAAAAGGTAGCTCTAGGGTGGGCTTTTGTCTATTTTTTGGTTGAGACGTAATAAAACCGACCTCAAAAGCTCAATGAACTTTTTTTTCCAAACTATTCACTCGTTTTTCCAAATCGGCTATTTTGGTTTGCAAATCCTTTTTTGACATTTTGCCCCGTATCCGATCCGAGACTGTATCCGTTATGTCCAGCAGCTGTAATAATAACACAATGACAACCACAGCGGCAATGATACCTACGACATCCCACATATGATTTCCTCCTTATTTAATTTATAATGCGACCAGGACACACCTGATGCATCCCCGACAAACTGTCGGTCTTGATTCTCTTTGGACTATTTTTCCCCAAGATCAGATCCAGTTGGTCTACTCTACAGGAATGTATATTTCACTTTCGGATTGGGGATTATCAGGCCCCAGACACTTTTCACCATAAAATTCAAAACTGAATGGTTTTGTCAATTTGTAATCGGTTTCCGGCAACACCTGATTGTAGATGTATTTATAGGTGTATCCAACTTTATTGGCCAATCCTTTATGGATAAAACGAAGATATCGCCCTTTCGGCAGTATTTTCAGGACAAATTGGGGGTGTACTGTATTAATATCCTTTACTTCGGCACCGATAAAAAAGTATAATCCTCCCAGGTCCTGGCTTTGCGACCAATACTGAACCTGATAAAATCGTTCCGGCAGTATGCGGTTGTTCATCATATCTACTTCGTGCATAAACTGTCCCCATTCTCTGGAAAGACTGTTGATCTTAACGTCATCGCTGATAAAAAAAGAAATACCCGACAAGACAAGTCGTGGTAGCTCGATTAATTGTGGCGGTTCATTTCTAACTTTCTCGGATTGATAAATATAATCAGCACCAATGGCAGCGGTCAGAGAGAGATTGGAAGGCGCTCTTCCCGCTCTGACCTGTCTTGGATTGATGCCGAATTGTTTTTTAAAAGCACGCGAAAAAGCTTCGTGGCTGTTAAATTGGTAATCAAAGGCGATTTCGATGATTTTCGTTTCCTTATTTCTCAACTTTTTTAACGCTTCCGAGAGGCGGCGTTGCTGCATATAGGCCTTTGGAGATAAACCGGTGACATGTGCGAACAAGCGGATAAAATGATAGAGCGAATAATGTACCGAATTGGCCACGTCAAGAACATTAATTTCATTCTGCAAATTGTTTTCGATAAATCGAACCGATTGTAAAATGATCTCTTTATTTGTCATCTATTTTCCCCAAAAAAAAACAAATCCAGTCCTCCCTGTTTGCATGAGGAGACCGGATACGAGCAGGCACTGATTTAAAAGTTAAATTCACCTTGCCAATCAAATGTAGCAGCATCCTCATACCATTGCGGCCAATGTTTGCACCAATCGGGAACCGAGCATTGTTGTATTCTTTCGCTTTTATGGTACGGTTTGATATCAATGACCGGGCTCCCCTCTTCAGCATCGATATAGGGGGTATAGATGATGCCCTTTTCAAAATTGATCTCCTGCACATAGATATTGGTGACGAGGACGGGATTAGGACGTACCGGCGAGCGTGTCGCAAAGATTCCCAAGATTTCAGGACCCTTTTTATAAGGTTTTTCACAAACCAGGGATTGCCGTTGCGCTGCCGTGGCACAATAATGTCCCCACCATAACACCTGAAGATGCGTAAAGCCGTCCAGATTGATTAGAGCAGGAATATAGTCGCTCTTTAAATCAATATTATAAGTGCCGCTGTCCAACCGGACGAATCCGATGGGGTTGAGTTTGATAGAATTATCCATGTTTACTCCCACGTTTTAGATGAATGATGAATTCAGGGTTACCGGTACTCCAGGTGTAAACATAGATAAAATCTTTCAACATTTCTTGATGTTTATTGCCTTAATAGGGGTTAAGAATTGATATTTATTGCTAATTCTCAAAATGATAGCTCCAGGATAGTTTTTTTTGTATTAGTTTCGATCGTAATCCCTTATAAACAAACACCAGACAGAATCCGATCCCGCGAAACTATCGCAGAAACACCGATTTTTGCACACAAACCTCTTCTGCGCTTTTCAAAACAAGGAGATAGGTACCGCTAGCCACTTGAGTTCCGGCGCTGTTCAAGCCCTGCCATTGAATGCCATACGCGCCTGCTGACTGAATCCTGTCAACCAATGTTTTTACCTTCCGGCCATTTATATCATAGACGATTACCTCTAACGACCCTCGACGAGCCATGGAATAGCGTATTCTCGTACTCGAATTGAACGGATTGGGGTAATTGGGCAACAAAACCAGGTTTTGCGGTGGTTTTGCCGACAGCGCTGAAATTCGATTGACAAAATTTCCGTGAAACCGAACCAGGCCGATGGAATAAAGACTACGCTCTGTTGCTAAAATTCCTCCCCGTGGATCGGTAATGATTTGAGAAAGAAAATCATCTTTGTCGGTAATAACAGGCTGCCCGGTAAAGGCATAAAAACCGAGAATCACAAAGGCCAGGAAAGCTTCTGTGTGAAAGCCTGTTTGTACGGCATACATACCTGCCAGGCCATTAAGGGGCATGGCCAGAGCAATACTCAGTT
>WJMF01000145.1 GCA_014728085.1 Candidatus Zhuqueibacterota bacterium | reverse complement strand
GCGGTTGTAATTTTCTTTTCTTCTTTTTATATTACTCATGGCTATACTCCTTGTTTTGCAAACCATTTGCTAATTTTTCCTCTCAGGGAGTATAGCTTTTTTTATTTTAAAACTCAAAGCTATTTATAATATAGCAAGCTTTGCGGTTTATCTTTTTCTCGTTCCAGCGCTCTGCGTCCAGTCATCTCCGGGTTGCTAAAAGCCTTCGTCCCTATAGAGATCATCAGGGAAAAATCTGATGCTATTGAGCAACCTGAGTAAAAAAGTAGAGTAGATTTTTTGAGTCCCGAGTTGATACTCAATTGAAGAAATAAAATTGCAGAAAACGTGTAGCGCCAAAAGCAGTACGGTATTATTCATTTAGGGAAACAAAAACGATTTATGAGTACTGTGATTAAAATGACAGATATTTATTAGGAGGTATCATGGTGAAGCGACGCAGAGCGTCGCGGGATGCATTCCAACGCAGAGCATTGGAACGAGACAAAACCGCCAAGCCCGCGAAGAAAAAATGAACAACTAAAATAAAAACAACACATTAAAATATTTTTCTTTGCGATCTTCGCGGTTTATCCCTTGTCAAATAAAACACAATTTATAAAAATGACTGTTTTCACACACCCTCAGAGCATTGGAACGAGACAAACGAGACAGTCTTTGTGCTTTTCGTGGGTCACAATAAATTATCCCGGACGCAGTTGATTAACAGTATTGCGTTTTCGCATAGTCTGAGAGCGTTGAAACGAGGAAATCATTCAATTCGAAGGAACGAAAATGATGATGATGGAGCGGCCGGACATTACGGTTATATTGCCGGTTTACAACCGCAGGCATCTTATTCAGAGAGCCATTGATTCGGTTTTTGCCCAGACCGTTACGGACTGGGAATTGCTGATCGTCGATGACGGCAGCAGCGACGATCTTGAATCGCTTGTCCTGCCGCTGGTACTGCAGCACACAACATTGCGCTATATGAAGCACGCCAACCGCAAACTCTCGGCCAGCCGCAATATCGGCATACAGGCATCGCTGGGCAGGTATATTACGTTTATAGATTCGGATGATGCCTATAAAGCGGAACATCTGGAAACGCGCATCACCTACATGCGTGCGCATCCGGATGTTGATCTCATTCACGGCGGTGTGATTCTTCACGGGCCTGAAGAGAGCCACTATGTCGAGGATGTTGAGCGTCCCGGTGAATTGATCCATCTGTCTAAATGTTACATCGGTGCCACCATTTTTGCCAAACGGGAGGCGATGATCAAGAGCGGCGGGTTTGGGATCATGCCCTATTCAGCCGAGTCGGAATTGATTCCGCGGATGGAAGGGGCGGCATTTCGTGTACAAAGAGTAGATTTTCCCACCTATATATATTATACGGGTCTGGAAGACAGCATCTGTACAAAGCAGAAAAACAATCATTTCTGAACGATATTCCAGACCCGCTGAATGTGTTCAACGACCTGCGTATAACCGGCAAAGCCGGTTTGGCGCGAGCCTGGCTCACTGCAAGTCATGCGTCTGCATAATCATTTCATCAGTTCTTTCACTATCTGGAGTTCCATAAGCGGATCGGGGTAAACATCGCACAACAGCTGCCTTATCCCGGGATTGAACAAGCAACCACCCTGCACCTTAACGCGAACTCGTGGGAACCTGTTTCGGTTGGTGGGTGATGGGAAAAAATCAAGCGCTCGCCACGTTGGCCTAACTGTCGGCATGAGGCTCATGGTGAGATTCAGTCCTGCACTGAGAGCAGTTCGCCCTGCCGGGAAAATTTGACCTCGTAATCGTCCTCCTCACCCTCGATTTTGAGCGCATAGACGGTCTGGCCGTTTTCTTCTTCTAGCGCCACGTCATCGATTTCATATCGGCCGAATCGTTGCTCTAAAATCGAATGGATTTGCGGGGGTATCGAAATGCGAATCCGCAGATCCTCAAGGACCAGGCGCAGTTCTTCGGAGGACGCCGGCGGATCATCGGTCCAGCCGATGGCTTTGCTGACCTGGGCCTGATGTTCCATGGCTTCCAGCGCCCGTTCGATGCGGTTGTGCAGGCCGGGTACCTCGTGGCCGGCGATCTGGGTCAAGTAGCCAAAGAACGCCTCGGCGTAGACTTTCCAAATATAAGCCACCCGTCGCAACAGATTCAGACGCCGGAAAAGTTCATCGTACTGCTCGTTGCTCAGGTGAGGCCGAGCCTGATTTAGATCATGCATGGCCTCATCGGCCATCGCGAGCGCCTTGTCCTTCTCGGCAAGGATGCGCTCCAATAAAACCGGATCAGGGTGGTTCAAGCGGCGTTCGAGTTCCTGGTAGCCCGGTTCGTCCGGTTTCCACTTGGCGATCGACCGTGAACTGATATGGCTCTTGGCGTATCCATATGAAGGCAACTTGGAGTGATCCGTGATCCAGAATCCAAGGATAAAATAGCTAAGATTGACAATCTCAAAGCTCGGCTTTAGGGCTTTTTCAATCCAGGGAGCTGCGGCTGCACCGTAGTGCTTAACGGTCCACTCACCCCAGATCTGGTCGGCCGTGACGTCTGGATCCTCCACCAGGCGATATAGCGCGTACACATTGATCTCGTTCGGGGTATAGAGGGCATCATAGCCCGCGTGATCCAGCCGTACGTTGTATCCGACCACGCCCGGTTGCTGCTGGTCATAGCGCCAGCGGTATTCAAAATACTGCGGACAGGTCCAGGGAATATTATTGCGGCCTGTGAATTCGGAGGAGCAGTCAAATTCCACGATCAAAGGGCGATCGGGGAATTTTCCGATCATCGGGTTGTGAGGGTAGAACGGTTGCCAGTCGTGTGGGACGCATTTGGACTGAAGTATGATGCGCCGGGAAACGTTCTTGATCCCCTCGGCGAACCACTCCATTTGCCGGGGTTCATAAAGGAACGAGCGAACGACAAAATCCTTGTCGTGGCGGGCCAGGGCAGCATCGATGGTATTGATCATTTTTGCGAACCGTTCGGGCATTGAAAGCTCGGAGATGACCTGGTCATCGTTAAAGATTTTATATTCGGTTTCATGGAAGGTTAGAATAATGCCGTTGAATTCCGGAAAATCCCGGCAGAATTTATCGTATTTGCCTTGCAACCAGTCCCAGAAGCCCGGCAGATCGATGTTGATCGCGTCGTCCTCGCAATAGCGCGCGGGCACGTCATATTCCAATTCGTGCACCCATATCCAGACGCGCAGGCCCTCATCCTGGGCTTGCCTGGCCAGCGCCCGCAGCCGTTCACCGCGTTTTGAGAAACCTGTTGGCTTGCCGCCTTTGTGCGTGTATTCGTACATCCGCGAGATTTCACCGATCATTTCGTGCGAATAGACGACCGTATTGATATTATAATCGTTGGCTTTCTTGAGCACACCCTGGACGTATGGTACATCCATTTCGTGAAATTGCCAGGCACGAACTGAGGCTTTCTCGAGACTCCAGCTAATTCCCACTCCAGCTAAAAAGCTGATCAAAAAAAAACCAAAAAAACGCTTATGCATGGATATAGTTCCAATCTGAAAGAGTATGCGAAACGACGGATGGCTTTGGAAATCGTTCCTCTTGTAACAGACAATCTACCAAACTGCATTAACTCTACTTCCTCTTAGATAATTTTTCGAGTGATTTGCCCGTGTTCAGTATCATCATATAGATCAAATACTTTTCATATAATTTCATGTGATAAAACAATTGCATTGATATTAAATTCCGGCGTCCGCTTGATCTGTTTAATGGTGTACTCAGGATCCAGCCCCTGGAATTGCCAGGCACGCCAGGAAACATAATTTTAGGTATAGTGATTGTTACATCATCATTCTGTTCTCCGTTTATCTTTTTTTACATTCAAACTTGAAAACAAGTTCAATTTAACAACTCGCCATTTTCCCAAACTTTTAGCTCTTTTTTTTCATTGCCAACTTTGACATCAATTTTATAGTAAAAATGACCCGATTTACGATCTCTGTTGATCTCTAATATATGATAATGTTTCCCGAAAATCGTATTCAGTTTCTTTTGCACGGCATCAGGTGCCTGAATAAATTGAGTTTTTTCTTTAACGATCTGTTTTTCATTTTTAGCCCGTTCCATCCTGTTAAAATCCATGTTAATTTGTTCATTTTTATCACCCGCCAATTCAAGAAAGGTACCGGTTCCATTTGGCGCCGTGGAATTTCTGATCCATGCAAAACTCACATTCTCCATTTGAATGACCGGATACTTGAAATCAGGCGTGCGGGTAGTAAAGCGGTTTATTTCCAGATTATATATCTTGTTACACATCAAAGCCGGTGTATATTTTGAATTGACGATCATATTTTCAAGATATACATTCTCGGCATTTTGAATATAGAGCCCGGAATTTGCTTTAACCACATGGATATTTTTCAAACTTATTTCTTTTAAAGGCATCTCTGGCAAGCCACTCATATCTGCAGTTTTGTCTGTTTCATAGATGATAATATCGCTCCAGTGGATATTTTGTATCAAGGGTGTTTTTTCTGTCACTTTAGGAGCTTTTTCATGAGCAGCTCCCTCATAAGAAGTGGTAATTGAAAATGCAGCATCCATTATATTGCGCATAATCAAATTGGATGCCCGGAAATTCTCAACGATTCCCCCACGCCCTCTTGCAGTTTTAATTCGCAATCCCCGTTTTGTGCCATCGAATACGCAATTACTTACCGCAATATTACGTACATTACCGGACATTTCACTTCCTACTACAATACCTCCGTGTCCATGAGCGAACGTACAATTGGTTACAACTATATTCTCACATGGTCTTGCGACTTTTCGACCAAATTGATTATAACCGGATTTTATAGTAACGCAATCATCTCCCACATCTACATAACAGTTAATAATCTTTATATCCGTGCAAGAATCCGGATTGATGCCATCTGTATTCGGTGAATGATAGGGCTGGATTATTGAGATATTATCAATAGTGATATTACTGCAGTAAACCGGATGTACAGTCCATGAAGGTGAATTCACAATGGTAATGTCCCGAATTAGAATATTTTCACAATGATATAAATTAATCATTCGGGGTCTTGGATATTTCAAAGGCGCATCTACAGGATTATCCGGTGCCCGGCCTTTAATTCCTCTTTTATTTCGAAGTTCTCGTGTCTCTCTATAAGCCTGCCACCAGACCTTCCCTCGGCCATTTAGTGTCCCTCTTCCGATAATAGAAACATTTTTTAAATGGTGTCCGGTAAACATAGAGGCATATACAGTGCGATTAATACCTTCCCATCTTCCTTCCACTCCCGGATAATCCGAGATATGGGTGTTACCCAGCAATGTAGCTCCCGCACTGACATGAATGACTATATTGCTTTTCAAAAAGACAGGTCCGGTCACATAGTTTCCTGCCGGGAAATAGACCGTTCCGCCTCCGGTATTGGCACAGGAATCAACAGCATTTTGTATTGATTCTGTACAAAGTGTTTTTCCATCGCCAACAGCACCATAATCGGTTACATCGAAACACAGAGTTTGAGCGGATATAGCTGTCCAGCATAAAAACAAAACAACGATAAAAAGTAAATGAATAATTTTCAGTATAAAGTTCGACATATCATTCCCTTAAAAGTTTAAAACCAGGTTCGATTCTT
>WJMF01000025.1 GCA_014728085.1 Candidatus Zhuqueibacterota bacterium | reverse complement strand
TTTATCGGTAAGCGACTTGGTCTCTTCAATCTGACGGTTCAACTCGTCGACCGGTGCATTGCCGCCTGCCAGCGCCCCAAAACCGCCGGCATTTGATACCGTGGAAACCAGTTTTGGATCGCTGACCCAGGTCATAGCGCCACTGATGATGGGGTATTCAACGTTTAAAAATGCCCTTCCGCGCTTGAAATATTTATCCAAAAGCTTTGCAGCCACCAGAGTCTCCTTGTGCTTGTTTATACGGTCTAAAATACGAAAACAAGCTTTGCAAAGCAAACATATTCATTCTATTCGGGAGACAGACCGGGACCGGGTATTGATTTTTATTAACTCAGGTTCCGTTGACAGGGATTTTCGGGCCTTTGAGGCTTGTCTTTGCTATCAAAAAGCGTATGACAAGATGCAAGAGCATCCCGATCAGATCCGATCCCCGCTTGTTCAATGGATCTTTTTTTCCAAACTATTCACTCGTTTTTCCAAATCGGCTATTTTGGTTTGCAAATCCTTTTTTGACATTTTGCCCCGTATCCGATCCGAGACTGTATCCGTTATGTCCAGCAGCTGTAACAATAACACAATGACAACCACAGCGGCAATGATACCTACGAGATCCCACATATGATTTCCTCCTTATTTAATTTATAATGCGACCAGGACACACCTGATGCGCTCCTGACAAACTGTCGGTCTTGATTCTCTTTGGACTATTTTTCCCAAGATCAGATCCAGTTGGTCTACTTTGTGCATAAACTGTCCCCATTCTCTGGAAAGACTGTTGATCTTAACGTCATCGCTTATAAAAAAAGAAATACCCGACAAGACAAGTCGTGGTAGCTCGATTAATTGTGGCGGTTCATTTCTAACTTTTATAAACAGCTATCCGCTTCGGTCCGATCCCGGTGGAAGCAGAGCAGAGATCAATATATGGAATTCCCAGTATAGGTATTCATGTTTCTTTTGTTCTTCAACAGTTCCCTTTAGCAGAGGCAAAAACGAAATCCCATCGATATTCTCAGGAGTGGATCGTCCTGCAATTTGACAAAAAGTCGGCAAGATATCCCAAAACGCACAAACATGGTCAGTGCTTTCACCCTTTTTATGTAACCCATCCCAGCGCGCGATCAGCGGCACGCGAATGCCGCCCTCGTAAAGGTCTCTTTTATATCCGCGCAGGGGTCCATTGCTGTTGAAATAGTCCGGATCCGCTCCACCCTCCAGATGAGGACCATTGTCGGAGCTGAATACAATCAGCGTATTCTCCAGCAGATCCAGTTCTTCCACTTTGGCAACAATGTCGCCGACCTGCTCATCCAGCAAATGGATCATGGCGGCAAACGCCGCATGCGCCTCGGGTTGTGAGCCATAACCGCCGGTTTTAAAATGCTCGCCCGAATCCGTACCCTCGTAACTTTTTTCCGGTAAAAATTTGCCCCGATATTTCTTCGTATACGCTTCCGGAGCAAAGAGTTCAGCATGAGGAATAACCGACGGTACATAGAGGAAAAACGGATTTTTTCGGTTATCCTCAATAAACGTTAAAACCTTCTCGTGAATAAGCTGTGGTGCGTATACGCCCTGTTTCGCACCCTCATTCCCGGGAATCATGACTTTATTCTGATTATGCCAGAGGTGCCGGGGATAATAGTTATGGGCGTAGCGCTGACAGTTATAGCCAAAAAATTCATCAACGCCCTGATGATTGGGATCGCCTTCGGATCCCGAAGGTCCGAGACCCCATTTGCCGAAAGCGCCGGTGATATAGCCGGCTGCTTTGAGATACTCGGCCAGGGTTTTACTCTCTGCCGGCAACGGGTGCTGGCCTTCCGGATACACCGGTTTGTTGCCACGGATCAGCGTATGGCCGGTGTGCAAGCCGGTGAGCAGAGATGAACGCGAGGGTGCGCAGACCGTGCTACCGGAATAGGCGTCCGTGAACCTGAGACCCTTTTCAGCGAGCTTGTCTATATTCGGGGTGGAAAATTTCTTTTGTCCATAACAGCTCAAATCACCATAACCCAGATCGTCGGCGAGAATAAATATGATGTTTGGTGGATTTTCACCGCTTTGGCAACGGTTTGATAAAAGTGAAAAAGCAGCCCCGAATGCTGCCGTCATCTTAATAAATTGCCGGCGATTGAATCGATATCTCATTTTTTTATTCCTTCGTTTACCAATCGCTACTTGTGGATAGTCTTTTTACATCAACATCAAGTATTTAATCCTTGTTTGTTTTTAATATAAACCCGTTGTTTATTGATGCCACAGACTGGTGATAAAAGCTATTACCAGGACCAAATAATAGACATTGGCAAGCCGGCGAACCAAACGCAGATGCTTTTGCATGGTATCGTAAAAGAAAATCAGCACGACCAGAATCAGTGCGGTAAAGGGAAGACTGATTTTCAGCAACAAAGCATTAAAGTCAAAGAATCGGTAAAGCAGATATAAAAAAACACCAACCACCAAAACGCCCAGGGTGAGCATCAGGTGCTTGCTTTTCCATTGTAAACGGCTTCCAAGTGTGTAAATACCAGCCAATTGGTCTTCTTTTATATCGGAAGTGTCGGTAATAACAGGCTGCCCGGTAAAGGCATAAAAACCGAGAATCACAAAGGCCAGGAAAGCTTCTGTGTGAAAGCCTGTTTGTACGGCATACATACCTGCCAGGCCATTAAGGGGCATGGCCAGAGCAATACTCAGTT
>WJMF01000144.1 GCA_014728085.1 Candidatus Zhuqueibacterota bacterium | reverse complement strand
CGATATTTTAGTTAACGCCACAAGGGGCGGGGACTTGATCTCGGATACAGCGACTTGTTCGCTTTGAGACTGTTTCCGCTCCTTTCTTTTTTTGATTTGTTTTCTTGAGATGGGTGCGTCGGGATCTGCCTTTTGAAATCTTCGATGATCATTTTTAGGTTTTGCTGACTCTGTTTTGGGTTTTGCACGATGCTGATAGTGACGATCAATATCAGGGTTGTAAGGAGTTCTGTTCTTTAAAACTCCATATATAATACGGGACATTTTATTCATGCACACACCAATGGCGGACATTTTGCATTTGCCTTTTTGCAGTTCTCTTTTATATATCTCTGCAATATGGCCATCGCGCTGAATGTTATTCAGAACTACCATAAAGAGAATAGCCCTTGGCATGACGCGACCCTCTTTTGACATTTTGGGCACCAGGCTACCATCGCCGCTTTCTTTGAGACGAGGAGGTAGCCCCCAGTAGGCAGAAAGCTTTTTAGCATTAAGAAAATTGTCAATATTGCCCCCTGTTTCGATAAAAAGACCGATTGCTGACATAATACCGATTGACTCAATGGAGCAAAGAAGGTCTATTTCTGGTACATTGACAAAATTTTTGGCCTGTTTTTCCAGGTTTTTTATAGATTTTTCAAGATTAAGAACATGGTCTACTAATTCTTTCATGGCTAATCGTGTTGGATAGTCCACAGCTGAAGCGACACTTTGTTGAGCAGCTAAAATTATTTCTTCAGCACGTTCGTTGGTGATAAATGGAATTTTTACAAGATCTTGGATTTTCGCATTTGCCAAATCATCCGCAACCGGATATTGGCTCACTAATCGTAAAAGCCAAAGGGGTGTTTTATCTTTACGATATTTGACTAACTCTGGATGTGCAGTATAAAAGAAAGATTCCAATTGATTGAGCATTTTCGTTCTTGTCTTAAAAAATGACCGATAGGTTACATAGTATTTTTTCATACTTTTGAATGGATCTTGTTCATTATACCTGATCACATCTGCATGATTAATCTGATATTTTGCAATAGCAAGAGCGCTCAATGGATCAGTACTGTTGCGTTTCAAACTAGCTTGTTTGTCATGGTAGACTCCGGTAGGATTCAACCTGGCCACATTCACCGGTAGGTTAAGGCCAATTTTGTGCATTGTTTGAATCCAGTTGTTTTCATATCCGCCAGTACTTTCAAATGCGGCAAATATGGTTGCTTTCGGGTTGTTTTCAAAGAACTCGACCAGAAACTGTTCTAACCGTTGATGACCAACACGGGTATCATCAAGCTGAAAATTACTTTCGATGATTTTCTTTTTTTGGTTGATCAGAACAAAATCAGCATAGCCTTTGCTAACATCGGAACCTAGATAATAGTTAGCCATAAAACACCTCTTTAGATTTTAAATAAAAGTCAGGAACATCAATCTCGTAAAATACAGCATCAACGTGCTAAGTTACTCTCCGATTTTACCCTGACAGAAGGGAGAAACTTTGTGACGGGCTCGAAGCCACAAGACGCGATCCTCCTCATCTATCAGGATATGACTTTTTTGGACAATCCAAAGAACTTTTTATGACTTTGATTATTTGACCATATAAAATTAACATACGAGACGTGGAAACGTAAAACGTGGAAACGTGGGAACGTAAAAGACAGAGCAAGAAACGTCTAACCTCAATTTAATTGACCGACTGTAGAGCTCTTTCCTAAATTCAGCGAGGCGCGATCGTCCCGCACCTATCGCTGACCGGCCCCATAATTTACCGTTCAAAATACGTGAAACAACAAATCACCAGGATTACCGGTACGATGAGCGATAGGTGCGGGAAAGCGTGCCGAGCCCGCGCAGGATCCTGGCCCCGCATCTATCGCCGACCGAACCTGCAGTATTCTCAAAAATGAAAAACTCTGCCAAACCCAATTAAAAGATTAAAGACCCTAGCGATAGGTGCGGGGACAGAGCCGGAGCGGTCCTGAATCAGAAAGAGCAGTGAGTTAAAGGATACCAATGACGAACAGAAATCGCCGGACAAAATGTTCGACTCCAGAGATCGAGCGCTACCGACAAAGATGCTTACAGCATGACAGCCTATGTATGACACCCAGATCCCGCTCACCATGCACAGCCCAAACCCCGGAGGGGCGTAACAAAATAGCTCATGGCAGCAGTCCTGGGAAAAGGATTCCCCCTACTGATGACGGAGCCGACGGGACTGGTCCGCGATCTTCCCGAAAAGACACGCTCGGGATGTGATAACCTAATGCACTATGCCCCGTTGAGCAATTTGATAATCTCTGATTTGTTCTTTTTGCGCTTTAACTCTGTTTCGCGTTTACATGCGTCTGCACGGGTAGCATATTCCTCACAAAATACAACTAAAAAAGGGGAGCTGATTGTTATCAGCTCCCCTTTATGGGCGGGGCCGACGGGACTTGAACCCGCGACCTCCGGCTTGACAGGCCGGTGTGCTAACCAACTGCACTACGACCCCGTATCTGTATCAAACTTTATAGTTCGGGATGTGCTAACCAACTGCACTATGTCCCCGTATATAATTCAAAACTTATCGTTCGGGATGTGCTAACCAATCCGCACTATGTCCCCGTATATAAAACGTTGTCACCTAGTGGGCCGTACTGGATTCGAACCAGTGACCTCCTGCTTGTAAGGCAGGCGCTCTAAACCAGCTGAGCTAACAGCCCCTATTCTTGCGTTTCAGATTGCCGCGCTTTGGGTCTCCAGAAAATCGCCAGAGGAACCAAAACACAATAACCAATCACCAATACGATCGGCGCAATTGTCAAGGAAGCCGTGCTGTCCGCTGGCCCTTGGGACAAAAAGTAATAACCGATGATCAGCGTCGCAACTGCCAACGCAAAGACCAGGTAATTTACCTTTATCAGCCCTAATGGCTTTGCTGTACGCTTTTTTTTCTTTTTGTCTTTAACCATATAGCTAGATAAGATACTTTATTTTTTACAAAATGTCAAGAAAAATTTAAACGCAGCTCCCAAACTTTTTTGCCTCAACACTGTTCTGAGCTTGATTTTGATGGCAAAATTAAGTATAATTATGATCAATGTCAAGAAAATCCACAGGACCAGAATGAAATCTTTTGACAGACGAACCTTTGTTAAAAAAAGCCTTACGCTGAGTGCCCTGTCACTGGGGGCAAACAAGTCCCGAGCAGAACAACAGGTCCGGGTTCTCCTCCCTGTCATGATCTGCAGCCGCGGTCGTAAATGGGGCGAACGGGTCCTGCAACCCGCATGGCAAAAATGGCTGACCTCGCAAAATATGCTCGATGCTGTCGAAACCGGTGCCAATGTCGTCGAACAAGATCCCGACGATAATTCTGTCGGATACGGGGGCCTGCCAAATGAAGAAGGTAAAGTGACCCTCGATGCCTCGATCATGAAAGGGCCGGGCCATCGTTGCGGATCTGTGGCTGCACTGGAAAATATCGTCCATGCCAGCTCTGTCGCCCGACTCGTCATGGAACGAACAGACCATATCATGCTCGTCGGTAAAGATGCCTACCGGTTTGCCCGGGCTCATGGATTCAAAAAAGAAAACCTCCTGACCGAAAAGTCACGCATCGAATGGCTGAGATGGAAAGAGACGCTCAGTGAACGCGATGACTGGCTTCCGGCCGATCACGACACGTCCCGCAATAACGAACGTATTACCGGCACCATCAATGTCCTCGGAATCGATGATCAGGGCAATGTCTTTGGCATTACCACGACTTCCGGACTCGCATACAAGATCCCCGGACGCGTCGGCGACTCGCCGATCATCGGGGCCGGACTCTATCTCGACAATACTGTCGGTGCAGCCGGTGCCACCGGACGAGGCGAAGAGGTAATTCGGACGTGCGGTTCTTTTCTCATCGTAGAAAAAATGCGGGACGGGATGTCTCCCCAACAAGCATGCGAATACGCATTGAAACGGATCGCCCAGGTGAATACCGATATAGACTTTAATGTCAAATATATCGCCATCAATAAAAAAGGACAGATCGGCTGTGCCCAGTTCAAACCCATCAAAGGACCAATCTGCTCTGCAATCTCTTCCAAAGGAATGCAATACATTAATGGTAAACAAGTCAAAATATAACAAAATCCTATGCTAAATCCAGACCTGAAAAAACACAAACGCCTGACCGAAACAGTAAAGTGCGCTGGCTGAGCATCCAAAATTGCGCCGCATGAGCTGGCCGCAGCTTTGGAAAAGCTGCCAACCCAACACGACCCACGCGTTCTCGTGGGATTCAATACCGCCGACGATGCCGGTGTGATCAAGCTGAACGATGAGATCGCACTGGTGCAGACTGTAGATATTTTCACCCCCATCGTCGATGATCCCTATATGTACGGACAGATTTCAGCCGCGAATTCGCTGAGCGATGTCTATGCCATGGGTGGCAAACCATTGTCCGCCCTGAACATCGTGGGATTTCCCAGAGATATCTTTCCCATGGAAATACTCGGAGAAATTCTTCGAGGCGGACAAGACAAGGCCCTGGAAGCGGGTGTGGCGGTCATTGGCGGCCACACGATCAGCGATGACGAGTTGAAATACGGTATGGCTGTTACAGGTATTGTTAATCCCCATTCGATCCTGACCAACAGCCATGCCAAAGCAGGTGACCTCTTGTACCTCACCAAACCCATTGGCACCGGAACCATCACCACCTGCCTGAAAGCAGGCAAAGGATCCGCGGATATGGAAACCTATGTGTCGGAGATCATGTCAGTGTTAAATCGACGTGCGTCTGAAGTCGCAATTGCGGTTGAGGCCAATGCCTGTACCGATATTACGGGTTTTGGATTGTTGGGCCATGCCATGGAAATGGCCAAAGGCAGCAAGGTTTCGCTGGAAATAGAATATAACCGGGTCCCCATTCTGGACTATGCCATGGAAACCACAGCAAAAAAATTCATCCCCGGCGGCACCAAAGCGAACAGACTCTATACCGAACCCAGTGTCTCCTATGCCTCCCATCTGAATGAGGATCAAAAATTTATCCTCAACGACCCGCAAACTTCCGGAGGACTGCTGATTTCCGTACCCCCTGAACGTCAAAATGATATCAAAGCTGCATTGCAAACCGCCCGGGTGCCGGCCATACTCATTGGCTCGGTGCAACCGCTCAAAGATAAATTTTTGTATATTGTATGAGCCGTCCATATAAAATGACGGCTCACTCTCTTTCCGCCTTGTGATTTTGATCCGATACGATTACTGTTGCAAGCAGAATACTGAACAGCCTGCATTTGTACGGATTGTGTACAAAATTGCCAGTTCCCGAATTATTTTTTTAGTCCTTGAAATTCAGCCAGCAATGAATAAATTTAATATAGCAGGCAAGTTCCGATAAAACCCGGGAATGAATCATAAAACCCGGCAGTTATAAATCATATACTCGCAACCATAAAGTTAGGCATCCCACCAAAACCTTCTAAACCTGCGGAGGGGACATGAAATCCATTAACTCATTCTCCATCCTGATCATCATTGCCTTTTTGGCGACCACTACCGGAAGCGCACAAATCAAGGAAAATCTCGAACGCTATAGCGAAGAAAATGGCACCGGATATCTCAAGCCTCTTGTGGATGGCCTGGGAGCATCCATGAACCGAGGCTGGACTCAGGGGGGGAATATACCCGTTCTGGGATTGCGATTGCGTCTGAGTGTACATGCCATGCTGGCTCCTGTTCCGGATGACGACAAAACCTTTGCCGCTACCACCCAGGGACAGTTTTCTCCCCAACAAACAGCACAGGTCTCAACGATTGTCGGCAGTGAAAAATCCACCTCGGTCACCGGTCAGGGAGGAACCATCTATTCATTTCCGGGCGGCTTTGATATGAACAGCCTTGGCGTGGCCGTTCCTCAATTGACTGTGGGGTCTCTTTTCGGCACTGAATTTACCCTGCGATTTTTTAAGGCTGATTTTGATAACAAGGATCTTGGAGAGTTTTCTTTGACAGGGTATGGAGTGCGCCATAGCATCAGTCAATACTTTCCTCTGTTTCCCGTTGCTCTTTCTGCGGGATTCTTTTACCAAAACATTTCGATCGGCGATAACCTGCTCGATTTTTCAACATTATATTATGGTGTGCAAGCGAGTAAAAAATTCGGCGCCCTGATGCTCTATGGTGGATTGGGAATAGACAACACTCACGCCGATATCAGCTATACCTTTGACAATGCCCTTGAAACCGCCACATTGAATTATGAAATAAAAGGTGATAATGGCGTGCAGATCACAACCGGACTGGGTTTGAATTTACTATTTGCGCGAATTTATGGTGACGTCACCTTTGGTCAACGCACAATTCTAAGTACGGGTATCTCACTCGGATTATAAGGGGTAAAACATGAAAAAAACAGTGACAATACTCTTGTTCGCAGGCCTGATCTGGTTTTCCTTGACCGCTATGAAATGCGAAACCCGTAATGTACAAGTTCCGGTCCTGCATTTCAGCGAAGCCCCTCTTTGGGTAAGAACCTCAGAATCTGCATTCCAACAATCAGGTATGTATAATGCCAGCGATGATATCAATCAAATCAAAGAAGAAGAAGAATTTCTGGAAATCCTCACCGTTAATTTGCAAAGTGTCACCTATACCCTGCGCACCAACAACAGCAGTCCCGGCACCATGATCGATGGATTTATCGAGGTGAGCGAATCAGAATCCGGACCGTATAAAACGGTTGTCCGGCTCGATGACGTCAATCTTGACGCAATACTCGGAGTGGAACAAGCACCCGATCTCAATGCCGAGGGCGTAGAGGTGATCAACAGTGCATTGTCTATTTTTAGTGGCGGTGAGCTCACCTTTGGCAGTAAAAGACTCTACTATCGTGTCAGAGGTACGGCTTCTTCATCCAGCTCTACCGATCTCGACTTTATTCTAGCCGTGAAAATATATCTCAATATCGTCGGCGTGGTCGAAGCAGAGGTCCCCACCGGAATTTAAACTTGAAAACTTGCCGGCAGAATGGGGGATTCTGCCGGTAAGGAATCACTCTGACAGAACTTGCTCATCAGAATTTCCCGATCCATCCACAGCAGACCCGGACCCCTCTATCGCTTGGCAAAGGGGCGTCGAACTCTTGTGTGGCTTTTGCATTTTGCTTTCATTAAAGACCTCTGCGTCCCCTGCCTTGATCTTTACTGGCCAAGTGTGATCGAAACATGTTTTAACAATCCGGCCAAAGCTAATGATCACCAGAAAATCTGCTTGCCTTTAAACAAATTATTGGATTACTTTAGGTAACCATTATTTGGAGAGAGAATGCAAAAACGTCATGACTCGGCTATTTCCCGCCGACAACTCCTCAAATCGGGCTTGAGTGCATGGGCCGGCATCACCCTGGTGCCGCGTCACGTCCTGGGAGGACAGGGTTATACAGCTCCCTCTGATAAACTCAACATCGCCATGATCGGTACCGGCGGACAGGGAATGAGAAACCTGAAATCGATTCTTCCCTTTGAGGATGTGCAGGTGATTGCCCTGGCAGATGTCACCGAAAAGGCGGATTACAGTCAATGGTATTTCAAGGACCCGGGAGGACGAGAGCCAGGCTTGCAGCTCATCACCACCCACGATCAACAAAATAAATCCAAACACACCCCGCGGTGTAAAGGGTTTGTCGACTTTAGAGATATGCTCGATCAGGTCAAAGAGATCGATGCGGTGATCATTTCTATCCCGGATCACACTCACTATGTCGCTGCCATAGCATGTATGCAAAGAGGCAAACATGTTTATCTGGAAAAACCCCTGGCTCGCACGCTCTATGAAACTCGAAAACTCGTTGAAATGGCTGATCAATCAAGAGTCATTACCCAAATGGGGATTCAGGGACATGCCGGAGAGGGATTGCGGCTAACCGCCGAGTGGCTTTGGGATGGCGCGATCGGCCAGGTCAGAGAAATTCATGCCTGGAGTTCCAGTGCCAGCAGATCGGGGTGCCTGGAGGGACAACCACAAGGCCATCCACCGGTGCCACGGGGCCTGGACTGGAGGTTATGGCTGGGACCAGCAGAATATCGTCCCTATCATCCTGCCTATACGCCGGTACGCTGGCGCGACTTTTGGGATTTTGGCACCGGTAAAATCGGCGATATGGGATGTCATAATATGGATCCGGCTTTTTTTGCAATGGATTTGAGGCACCCTGAATGGATAGAAGCGCGCTCGGCCTGGGGAGACAAGGATAAACGTCCGTTTGCCTCGATCGTCACATATCATTTCAAAGCAACCGAGACGAGGGATTCGCTGGACCTGACCTGGTATTCTGGCTTGACACCCCCCAGGCCAAAAGAACTGGAGCCAGGACGCCAACTGGGAGAACGCGATAACGGAATATTGTTTATCGGCGACAAAGGCAAAATGGTGTGTGGGGGGTGGGCAGGTTCTCCAAGACTCATTCCCGAAAAACACATGCAGAATTACTCTTTACCACGAAAAACACTGCCCCGTGTAGAGGGCCCGCATCGTGAATGGATAAATGGCTGCAAATCCGGACAAAAAACAGGTGCAGATTTTTCTTATTCCGGGCCTCTGACACAACTGGTGCTTTTGGGTGTCATGGCGATCCGTCTGGAAGAAAGAATCTATTGGGATGCAGACACGATGACCATTGTCAATCACCCGGAGGTAGAGTCATGGATTCGTCCGGATTATCATAATGGATGGACATTATAACCAGGAGAAAATTATGTTCAAAAACAGAACCGTATCAGGGATGGCCATCTGGATTTTGCTGTTTGCGAGTACGGTATGGCCTCAAGAATGGGTAGACCTGTTTAATGGAAAATCACTTAAAGGATGGTCTGTCCACAGCGGCTTTGCGACCTACGAGGTTGAAGAAGGTGTGATCGTAGGCACCACAGCAAAAAACAGTCCGAACACTTTTTTGTGTACCGACAAAGAGTATGATGATTTCATTTTGGAATTCGAGGTCATGCTCGATGACCCGGAACTCAACTCGGGCGTGCAGTTTCGCAGTCACATTGCACCGCAAGAAATGGTATTTATTTTCCGGGATAATGATGGCAAGCCAAAGACCTGGACACTGGACAAAGACCGGCTTTATGGCTATCAGGTGGAAATCTCAGCACAGGAGAATGGAACCTCGGGTGGGGTCTATGACGAAGCCCGGAGACGTTTCTTCCTCCAAGATGTATCCAATGATGCCAAAGCCAGCAAAGCCTTCAAAGATGGGGAATGGAATCAATATCGTGTCGAGTGCAGGGAATCATCCATCAAAACATTTATCAATGGTATCCCCTGTGCAGATTTCAAAGACTCGATGAGTTCAAAAGGAGTCATCGGACTACAAGTGCACGGGGTGGGGGTGCGCGGTCCGTATTCGGTACGATGGCGCAATATTCGTCTCAAAGAGATCGACTAGCGATTTACTAAACGAAATAAAGCCGACCCGATAAATCGGGTCGGCTTTATTAGTCTAATCAGATCAGCAGAAAACCTACATATTATCTGGCATCCACTGTTCGATAATGTCCATATTGGCATTCATCCAATTCCGGGTGACAACTTCGACTTCCTCATCGGACTCTTTGACTTGCAGCATCAAATCCGCGAGTTGAGGATCAGTCAAAAACATATTTTCCAGAAATTGCGCCAACTCTGGCTTTTCTTCTCTGAGATTTTTCCGGCCCATGATATGGATATTGCCCGATTTCCAGAGCATTTTATCCTCGTCCTGTTCCAAAAATTTGAGATCCCAGCGACCAAACATCCAGTGCGGCTTCCAGCCGGTGACAACGACCCATTCTTCATTGGTAATGGCATCCTGCAATGCGGCGGTCATGGCCGGACCACTGGAGGCGACCAATTCGAAATCGAGATTATACTGTTCGATGACATTTTCCGTTGTTTTCATAACTCCGGCACCGGCATCGATACCGATAATCTGGCCATCGAATTTATCTGCATGCTGATTGAGTTCGGAAATTTTGTCAATGGTTACATAGGCAGGCACAACCAGACCGCTCCTTGTACCTTCATAAATATGACCAAGGTCAATAATATCATCTTGATAAGTTTCCACATAATCGGCATGCAATACCGGCAACCAGGTTTCCATAAAGGCATCCTGATCACCCTGAGCGACTGACGTATAGGCTGGGCCGACATCAGCAGCGGTCAGATTTACGGTATACCCCATTTTCTCTTCAAGAACTGCTTTAGCGACATGCGTATAAGCCACCCCTTCGGCCCAGTTGACATAGACCAGATCTGCTGATTTTTCATCAACAGCACCGGGTCCACCACAGGCAAACCAAAATGATGCGAAAGACATGATCAGAGTTAAAGCTAAAAGCTTGGGAATTACATTTAGACGTTTCATAAAACCTCCTTAGGATAAAAAAATTCGACTCTATTTTGCGGATACTCCAAGGGCATGGGTTACCCGATCCAAAAAGATAGCCAGAATAACGATAGATATACCGGCTTCGAATCCAACATCGATACGCAGCTGGGTGATGCCTTTCAGCACCTCGTTTCCCAGGCCTCCGGCCCCGATCATTCCAGCGATTACGACCATGGACAGAGCGAGCATAATCGTCTGATTGACTCCGGCCATGATGGTGGGTAAAGCCACAGGCAGTTCAGCTTTAAATAACTGCTGATTGGGAGTGGACCCAAATGCCTGAGCAGCCTCTTTAATATCAGAGGGAACCTGTCGAATGCCCAGATTGGTCAGTCTTACTGTGGGGGGGATGGAAAAAATCAAGGTCGAGATCACCCCAGGGACTTCACCCAATTTAAAAAACAGAACTGCGGGGATAAGATAGACAAAGGCTGGCAGTGTCTGCATAAAATCTAGGATAGGCCGCATAATATTTTCCACAATATCGCTTTTTGAAGCCCAAATACCGATCGGGATTCCTATGACGAGCGCCAGGACCACTGAAGTAATGACGAGCGCGAGGGTCTCCATCGTGGGAACCCAATACCCCATCGAATAGATCAACAGCAATCCGAGCAAAGTGAAAATACCGACTCCCTTTTTTGCCACCCACCAGGCTAGTCCTGATAGGAGGGCAATGAGAATAAAGGGATGCGGCAACATCAGCACCCCTTCAAACGCATCCAGCATAGAAGAGACGGAATTGCTGATTGCGTCGAAAACAGACCCGAGGTTTTCTGTCAGCCAGGTGATGATATTTTCAAAAAATCCACCTACATCTAGATTAATCATTTTTCAGCCTCCTCTTTGGTTCCGACTGAACCGCCATTTGTATTGACCTCTTTGAGATAATCTTTAAGAGAAGTGGTGGATTCATCGCTCACATCTCCGTACACTTCATTCATGATCGAGGCGCGGTCTACGATACCGACCAGTCGATATTCATCATCCACGACAGCAAGGGGATAACGGCTTGACATAGCAGTCGGTAATAAATCTGCAACCGAGGTAGACGGATTCGTGACATAGACTTCCTGGATGGTTGTCTTGTCAACAGATTTTTTATTTTCTTTAGACAATTTCATGGCTTCATCGATGGTCAGAATGCCCTGTAAAATCCGATCCGAATCCACCACATAAATAGTGGAAACGCCGTGTTTTTCCATTCTGCGAGCAGCCACATTGGGGCCTTCCTTGGGCACGGTAATCGTAGGGGGTTTGCGCATAATGGTCGATGCGGTAATCACTTTGGATCGATCGACATTTTGGATGAAATTGCGAACATATTCATCGGCAGGTTCGGTCAGGATCTCCTCCGGAGTTCCGATTTGCACCACCTTGCCGTCCTTCATAATGGCAATACGATCACCAATTTTCAGGGCTTCATCGAGATCGTGCGTGATAAAGACAATAGTTTTGTGCATCCTGGCCTGTAATTCGAGCAACTCGTCCTGCATCTGCGTGCGAATCAGGGGGTCGAGAGCACTAAACGCTTCATCCATGAGCAGAATCTCAGGATCATTGGCCAGAGCCCTGGCCAATCCAACACGCTGCTGCATGCCACCGCTCAATTCGCTCGGCTTGCTCTCTTCATACCCTTTCAATCCCACCAATTCGATGGCGTTGAGAGCTTTTTCTCTTCTTTCGTCCTTGTCTACGCCACTGATTTCGAGGCCGTATTCCACATTGGCAATCACGGTCCGCTGAGGCAATAGTCCAAAGTGCTGAAAGACCATAGAGAGCTTGCGGCGTCTCACCTGCATCAACTCTTTTTTGTTCATCTTGACAATGTCTTTACCATCAATAAGAACCTGACCTCTTGTCGGTTCAATGAGGCGGTTCAAACAGCGGATAACGGTAGATTTGCCGCTGCCCGACAGCCCCATGATGACAAAGGTCTCTTTTTGTTTTATCTCGAAACTGGCATCATGAATGCCGATTGTACATCCGGTTTTATCCAGCACTTCCTCTTTGGACATTCCCTTTTCGATTAAAGGGAATGCCCGTTGAGGGTTATGGCCGAATATTTTGTACAATCCTTCGACTTTGATTACGCTCATAATTGTGATCCTTTATCTATGCCAATCATCATTGATCTAGAAATAGTATCCGATATTGATGTTAAAGCGGGTATTCCATTTGGCATCGTCAAGGCCTTCACCCAATCCAGTGCCAAAGCTGTTCGTCAGCCATGGCTGATTCTTGCCATTGGCAATATCGAAATAGGTATATACACTACCAGCTGTGACCATAAAGCCTAAAATATCCTGCTGAGTATCATAAAAAGCGTCATTCGCTTTTTTCGTCAGGGTATAGTCATTATAAAAGGTCAGGTTTGAGATCGGGCCCCACTCTACGGGTAATGAATAGGCGATTCCCAGGGTATACATGGTAGCTTCGGCGGCCACGGGATAGGTGCCGGAGCCATAAGCGCCCATATGCACCAGTTCGGCCTCGCTGCCGTCATCATTTTTGGCATCATGTGAATAGGTAATCACACTGGCCTTAATGTTGAAACGATTTACATTGGCATCTGTATGCAATCCAAGTGCGACATGACTACCCATCTCGTCCAATACAGAGTTGTACAGCTGTCCATACTGAGCGGAAAATCCCACCTCGGTTTCTCCGAGTGCATAAGCGATACGACCATTGAACTGGTTGCGTTCCTGATTATGTGCTCCTGATCTGGGAATGATATCATAAGAATATCGGCCAGAGCCACCCACCCCATAAGAAGGCCAGTCTTCAATCGCCGTAGGTGCAGGACCCGCAGGCTCGGGAGAAAAGAAATAGGCAAATTGCAAATCCAGGTTGCCTTTTTGGTGCAAATATTTCAGGCCCATATCATAATCATCTTCCAGTCCCACATAATAGGGGGTAATGAACCACCAGCTATGGGAAGCATAAGTGAGATCACCAAAGGGAACCTGAGTCACGCCCAACTGTATCGAATTCATCTCATTGAATTCATATCCCACCCAGCCATGATGGATAAAATGGGTGCCAAACGTTGGATAGAATCGATATTCAAAACTCAACTGAACACCCGCAGCATTTTTTCCAGTCACGTTGAGTCGCCAGGTGTCCCAGGTAAATTGCCCGTCATTTACCGTAATTTCATCATCACCAAAATCTTTATAGTTTTGTAGCAAAAGATTATAACGTACGGCACCTCCAATATGAAAACCGACATCATCTGCTTGTGAGAATCCCTGTGTGGGAGAAAAGCCAAAGAAAAGTGCGACGAAAAGTAGAAACAACGGTGCTTTGCGAAATGGTTTGTTAGAATACTGCATCATTCCTCCATGATAAGTGAATAACTGTTTATCCATCTATTTAGTATGGATAATTCTATTCCCCCGAAAAACACATAGATTAGAATAGAAATAAAAATGAATCGCCTGCCTAATGATACAATCAATGGCAATGATTAAACCAAGAATTGTCAAAAGAAGAAAAAATTAAAGGAATGTAGCTGAAGGGTACTCGCAGACAGAAAATGTAAATAGTTTGACATTCGCATATTGCTCAAGATAAACATAATATCTGCCAATGTCAAATTTTAAGCCGAAAAAGCACATCTTTTTTCCACTTTTCTCCTCCATGACAACCCACACGTTTTCATGACAACTGTAGCGCAAATTCTGCTCTGAATATTCCCTTTTTACAGGTCCCCAAAAATTAATTTTTTATGGAATTTAATAGATTATCGCCCTATCTTAACCGACTATTAGCTATAAAAAAGTCAGAGGATTCATGTGAGCTTTTCAAACGGGACAATCATCGGATCACTATACTTTTTGTTTTATATGGGCCTTTCTTCGTGGTTGCCCTTTTTCAACCTCTATCTCAAAGATTTAGGATATAGCGGTACCTTGATAGGCATCATCGCCGCCATTTTTCAGGCGATGCTCTTTTTTGTCGTACCCACGTGGGGAATCATCTCGGATCGTAAAGGAACTCTGCCTGTCCTGAGAATAGCTCTGCTGGGTTCGATTATATTGCTCTGGAGCATGCAATATATATCGACTCTTGCCCTATTTATTGTTTTCATGCTTTTTCTCGCCTTTTTTCACCATCCCTTGGGGAGCCTGTTGGATAGCCTTACTCTGCATTATATCTTTACAGAACAAAAATCATCATTCGGACATTTACGGGTTTGGGGATCATTAGGGTGGGCCATCGGAACAACTGTGATGGGTTGGGTATTACTGACCAGGGACATGGTCATCATTTTTGTTGTAGCCACGTTCATATATATCTTTATTCTGGCAGGCACCCGGTTGGTCAGGTTGCCTGAATCCACGCCTCCGGTACTGCCCGACACAAACAGCAAAGTAGCGCTGCGGTTGTTCAGCCAAAAACATATCGTTGTTTTTCTCGTTCTCCTGACCTTATTGGGAACGGGCTTGGCACCAATCTATGTATTCATCAATCTCTATTACAGAGATATCGGTGCCTCGAATCAAATGGTCGGACTCGCGTTCGCCATACAAGCACTGAGCGAAATCCCTTTTTTCTTTCTGGGTCGCAGGCTGTTAAAAAAATTCCAATCCCCCAACTTGCTTCTCGCGGTCGTGACTGTGGCTGTAATCAGGTTGCTCCTGTACGGTTTCATATCAACTCCGACCCTTGCCGTCATGATGGGGGTTTTGCAGGGATTCACCCTGTCGCTTTTCTGGGTGTCTGCGACCGATTTTATGCAGCTGATCATTCCCCGGGAATGGCGCTCAACAGGGCAGTCCTTGATATGGGCATTTCATGCCGGGGCAGGCGTAACGGTGGGAAATCTCCTTATCGGCCGGCTTTCCGACCTGATTTCCATGCAACAGATCATGTTCCTGGGGTCAGGCTTTACATTCATCCTATTGATGGTGATGAGAATTTATTTTCGTAAACACAGCCCGGATACTTGATGATTCGACCTGGAAATGGCTTGATCGTCAAAAAAGCAAAATCGATAAGGGGATTCTCGTACAGCATTTTTTTGAAATACCGGGTTTCTGATACACAGAAACCCGGTTTTGAATTAACGGTGGAACTTTTCCCATTTTTTATCACTCTTGCTGCTGGCGACAACCGTTTCGATAAATTGCATCCCTTCCAGACCATCATCCACGTTGGGGAAATCGAGTTCCAGTTCGGTGGGCTCACTTCCAAGCATATGAGCGCGCATGGTATCGGTGGCATTTTTATAGATATTGGAAAAAGCTTCCAAAAACGCCTCTGGGTGACCAGGGGGAATGCGATTGGCTCGCTGCGCTGCTTGGCATAAATAATCATTACCGCGACGATAAATTTGCACCGGTTTGCCCTGTTGAAAATAATAGAGATAATTGGGATTTTCCTGGAACCATTGAATGGCACCTTTGGTACCCCAAACACGAATATTGAGATTATTCTCTTGTCCGGTGGAAATCTGAGAAGAGTGCAAAACTCCGCGCGCACCATTGTTATAGTGCAGCAAAATATTGACGTCATCATCCAGAGGACGACCCTCGACAAAGCTGGTCAGATCGGCGCACAATTCTTCGATTTCGAGTCCGGTGATATAGCCGGCGAGATTTTCAGCATGCGTACCGATATCCCCCAGACAACCGCCTGCACCCGCCTGTTTGGGATCGGTTCGCCAGGATGCCTGCATTTGACCTGTCAGTTCTATGCGTTCCAGTAGCCAATCCTGTGGATATTCAACAACGATTTTTTGAATCTTTCCCAGCATACCTTCCTTGACCATGTGTCGTGCCTGCTTGACCATCGGATATCCTGTATAATTGTGTAACAGGGCAAACACTTTACCAGACTTTTCAACCGCTTCTTTGAGCGCTTTGGCTTCCTCTACATTCATGGTCATCGGCTTTTCGCATACCACGTTAAAGCCTGCATCCAGGAAAGCTTTGGCAATCGGATAATGCAAGTTGTTTGGAGTCGTCACAGCCACAAAATCGATACGCTCATCTTCGGGAAGAGCCGCTTCCGCCTTTACCATATCCTCATAGGTGTCATAGACGCGGTTTGGATTCAAATTTTGAATTTTGCCCATTTCCTGAGATTTGGCCGGGTCTGCATCAAATGCGCCTGCAACAAGCTCGATCATGCCGTCCATACGAGCTGCTTTGCGATGCACTTCACCGATAAAGGCACCTGGACCACCCCCAACCATTCCCATACGCAGTTTACGCGTCGCTTCTGTGTTGCTTCCTTCAATCATGATTCCTCCGTTATTTTCCAAGTGTACGTTCAATACTCTTGCCAACATTGCGAGTATAATAATTGAAATACCAAAAAAATGTCAAAAAGTCAAGGTCAACTTATCGTAAAGGCGCATAGCGTTTCTTTACTTGGTTTGTACCCATACCTGATTGCCTGGGCGCGCAAGGTGCTTTTGCCTTTTGGCAATCGAATAGGACCAGAGTAAATCAACCACCGTGCATTTTCACCCTGTTCAAACGTATAAGCCATCGAGGCACCCTGGGTTGCGCAATAAAATTTAACGAGCGCAGGTGCCGTAAACTGCACAGCCGTTTCTGTGATGCGGGATTTACCCCGATTTTCAGGAGCATTGGGGATAAACCACACAGGGCTGGTCTCTGGCTGTACCCTTCCTGGCCACCACGATTCTACCAGCTGAGATTCGGGAATATCTCCAAGGTCCCCGGTTTCAAGCCGCCACTGATCCAGCACGGATCGTAATCGCTCTAAACGGTCCTTATATGCCGGATCATTGGCGAGATTATTTATATGGTGCGGATCTTTTTCGCAATCATACAGCTCTTCCGGCGGCCGTGTGTCACTCAGCCACAGCTTTTGTGGCCCGGTCAGCTTGTTTTCGGCATGTAATCGCAATAGCTCCTGCATGATCGGACTGTTATTCCGATAGGGGATCCACTGTACAAAAGGTTGTTGGTGGCAGTACTGTCTGACATAACGATATTTCTTGTCCCTTACGGATCTTATCATGTCATAGGATTCATCGAACCGGTCGCGATGAGAAAAGACATAGTCACGCGGTTTTGCCTTTTGATCACCCAGAAAAGCTCTTCCCTGCATCCAGGCTGGAATGGGAATTCCGGCCATGGAAAGGACAGTTGGACCAAAATCGATCGAGCTGACCAGATCATCATTCACACTTTCGGGCTGAATAACATCCGGCCATTTAATAATCAAGGGAATCAATGTGCCGGAATCATAAGGCCAGCGTTTACCTCGCGGTAACCCGTCGCCATGATCTCCCCAGAAAAACACGATCGTATTGTCCGCAACCCCTTCATCCTCGAGCTCTTTCAGCAGTTCTCCGGCTCTGGTATCCATCTTGTGGATTTGATCGTACAAACGCGCGATAGCCTTGCGTACCGGCAAGGTATCGGGATAATACGGGGGCACCTCTACGCTGGCCGGGTCAGTCATCTCAGGTTCTTGCCACGTTTTGCTCTCATGGGTCTGAGTGTCGTTAAATACCGCAAAAAATGGCTGATCTTTATCCGGTCGGTTTTTCCAGTGGGCAGTTTTGCTGCACTCATCCCAGATGGTAATGGGTGTATAGGAAAAATCAGAGAATTGATAATCTGTTTTTGAATTATTAGTGCAATAGTACCCCGCCGCACGCATAAACTCGGGAAAGGCTTTGACAAAAGGCGGAGGAACAGTCTGATAAGGTGTTGGCAATTCATCGGTACGGCCGGTATGGCTCGTACGCATGTGGTGCGTTCCGATGGTCGTCGGATACATTCCGGTGATGATTCCGGATCGTACCGGGGCACAAACAGGAGATGTGGTGAAAACATTATCCAGGCGCATCCCCTCGCTGGCGAGTTTATCGAGATTCGGTGTCCGGGCAACCTGGTCACCATAACAACCCAGCCTGGGACTGATATCTTCACAAGAGATCCACAAGATGTTCGGTTGTTTTTTCGGCTCTGCAGCTGCTCTCTTTGAAAACACCCAAGAACTGGTACCGGCAGCCATCGCAGTGGCAGCCAATTGCATAAAACATCGTCTGTTCATAAGCACCCCTGAATAATAATTAAAATTTAAAGTACTAAATCGCAGCAACAATATCAAGTGCGTCCGCAGGACAGGCGATTTTGCATGCACCGCATCCCACACATTTTGCATGGGAAATCACAGGTCGAGCAGAGATTCCACCATCGCTGATTTCGATTTTAATCGCATCGAATTCACAATAAAATTTGCATCGGTCACACTCGCTGTTTTGCGCCAAAAGGCATTTGTCAAAAACGAGTCTGGCTATGCCGATCTTTAATTCAGATTTCTTTTGCCGTGAAAAAGGGGTAATCGCTCCGCTCGGACATTTGCTTCCACAACGGACACAGTCAGGGAGACAATAACTCTTGTCGAATGTAATGACAGGCGTAAAAAGACCGGAAAGATCCGATTCACAGTCTGGTTTGAGGATATGCGTGGGACAGGCAGCAACACAATTGCCGCATCGGGCACAGGTGACTTTGAATCGATCTTCCGGCAAAGCTCCAGGGGGGCGCATGGGGTGCTCTCTGGATTTGAAAAAAGACTTTGCGAACAGCCCCACCCCGACAGTGCCGATCATTAGGACAAACGATCGGCGCAAATGAAATTCAGGGGCTGTTCTATGTTGAGAGAATATCCTTTTCACTTTTGAAAACACATCCTGCAATCCGCCGAGGGGACAAAGGCGGGCGCACCACAAATGCGGAAACAAGGCACTGATCAACAGAATTGCAAAGAGCCCCAGGCTCTTGAGGACAACAAAAGTCGCATCCTGATGCACGGCCAACCCATCAAAAAACGATTTCCACATGACGACAGGATCGAGAAAAATCAAAACCGGGAAACCCAGCATCGAAAGGGCTATGGCGACCATGAACAGACCGGAGCCAAGCCTGGGAAACCGGTTCAATGCTCTCTTATTTAAACCGAACCTGGAGACATAACGGCACATCGTTCCCGGCGCGCAAAGGTATCGACAAAACCAGCGATGTCTCAGTGCAACCAAAACAAGACTTGCTACCCCCAGCAGCGCAAACCAATAAAGGGTTTGTGTGGAAATCAGTCGATTTAGCAATAAATATGGACTTGACCATATATATAATCCTCCCCATCCTGCCAGAGTAAGGGGCAGTGAAAAGAATACGGCCAATACAAGCATCCCGGAACGAATAGGACGGTGCACTCTCATCCGAGGTTGACGTTTTGACGTTTTAAAATCGATTGTACCCCGGCGATATCGACTTTATGTGCAGAGGTTTGGGACTGTGCAGCCACAGCCGCGGCAACACCTGCACCCTGGCCGGTAACCAGACAGGTTCCGATAATCCGAGTGTCCTCAACCAGGCTTTTTTCAAAACAAAAACATCGCCCGGATACGATGAGATTTTTGGTTTTTTGAGGCAGCAAAGACCGATATGGAATCTGCCACAAGGGGCGCTCCTTTACGGGGATCCTCTCGCCCTTGTACAGAATAGAGGTCCAGGCGCCACTGACGCCGATGACATCACTGAAACGTTTAAATGTCATCGAATCTTCCAGTGTCAGCCGGTATTCTCCCTCGAGGATCCGGGACATACGTACACCTATTTGCGAGGCTGTATCGAGCAAAAATACTTTTTCATGACCCGGAGTGGAACGAATTTTCTGGGTGTTTTCCCAGATCTGAATTCGATATTTTTGCTGCAACTCTGACAAGGTATACAGATCGATGCCATCCTGATCATCTTCTCCGTGCATATTGAACCAATTGACACTGGGGATGGGGGTGGGTTTCCCCACATTGCACTTTTCATAGCCCGGTCTGGAAGGATCGATTTGATCCACATTACCCAGTCGGTGAACCAGACCGATATGATATTTCATGTTCTCATAGCCTTCTCCTGCAAAGTGAAGGATATCGCCGTCGCCGGTGCTGTCGACAACCATTTTGGGAGCGATGGCGACACGGCCTGATTTGGTTTCCAGGACAACGGCCTTGATCCAGCCGTTCTCGACAATGACATTGGAGGCCCAGCAATGATAGAGGGTCTTTACCGAAGACTCGAGCATCATCGCATCGAGAACATATTTACCGGCTTCGGGGTCGATCACAGGATTGACCTCATGAATAGCCATACCAAGGTCGGCCAGACGTCGAGCAATCTCATCACCAATACCAAAAATCACTTGCTTGAATTGGCCGGCTTTATCTCTTGCATGAGTAGAAAGCAAGGGTAAAACCAGGCCACCGGTCCACAATCCTCCCAGGTGATTGTAGCGCTCTATCAGTAGGGTATTGGCACCCACCCGGGCAGCGGCCAATGCCGCGGCAACGCCTGCAGGGCCTCCACCGACAACCAGCACATCGGGTTCTTCGATGACAGGAATTTCTCTGGCGGGTTCGGTGATATAACCTTTGCCCAAAGGTCTCGATTCAGAGATCCGCTCATTGGATGAACGTTCACCACATCCGACACCACTTATTGCGGCAGCTGCCGACCCCATCAGAGTCGTCAAGAACTTTCGACGGCGCATGCTCCCTCCTCACTAGATCGTAAAACTAGACAATCAAGAATGGTTCACATTGGCTTAAATATCATAAATTTATGTCAAAAAAACAAGATATGAAAAGATCGGGATTATCAACCGGTTATCATGCCCCAGGTCTTGACTAAATGGTCATATTATCACTTTCAGGAGATTATCATTGAAAATTTTCATTGTAAACATTACAAATATGCTCGTTTAAAGGGATATCATTTGCAAGGACTAGATTCAGGATACGGTTTTTACAAAATATGCGAATATGTCAAAATTCTAATGTAAGACAATGTTGAACCCATACGTTTTCAGCGGGGACAGAGATTCCCAATGCAATATTCAATTGTCAAAACGTCTAACCAAATAACGACCAATACCAGAAAAAAAATATTCAAAAGATTTGTCCATAATTAAATTTTCGACACGTAAAAAACCCTGTAAATTGGAATGATCAAGCCTTGACACTTGGTTTTACGAGATCATGTTGTTTGTCTCTTTTTTGCCATAAATCGCATTTTTCCAATTTCTGGATTCGTTAGAATAACTGCTATAATGGTATAAAGGACACCTGCCAGGATATCAACGACATAGTGATCCCCTGAATAAATAATGGTCATGGATACAAGAATAAAGTAGATATAAAAGAAATGGGACAGTATTCCCAAACGCGAGTAAAATACTTTGGCCATAAAATATGAAGTCAATAGAGCCCAGGCAGCATGAAGAGAAGGCAGAGGGGCAATTGGGTTATAATTTGATCCAGAAAAGATAGAGAGCGCCCATTGACCGATATTGAGATTCCACAAATGGCGCTTAAGAGGAGGCAATAATCCAAAATCAGAAGCCATCCACGGCGGATAAGCAGGAAAGATGAGGTAGGTGAGTAATCCCATAAAGCTCAAAAGAGCAAAAGCGGTCAGGAATCTTTTAAAAACCTCTTTATTTTTTATCCACAAATAAAAAGCAAAGGTCATCGGAAGCCAAAAAAATGACAAATAGATAAATAGAGCAAAATAATCGATTACAGTGGGTACATCAGCAACATATTGTTGGACCCAAATTGTTGGAATGATTTCTCCGAAAAGAGCTTTTTCCCAGATAAGAAGAGTATCAGTATGAATATTCAATCGGGTATATTTTATGAGTTGAAATACCAGGCCACGGCTTTGCGAATAGAGTATAAAAAAAACAAAAAACAGAGCCCAATCCTTTATGAATTCTTTACCTCGTTTGAATGCAAGCGCAAATAGAAACAGTTGCAGGATAAACATGTATGAAGAAGGGACTTGACGCGTAATAATACAATAAAGAAAGGAAGCAATAAAGCAACCCAAAAAAAACAGTCGAGAATAGAGATGAGCGAACTGGAAACCAGCACTGATTTTTACCAGGGACAATTCAAAACTCCACAATTAAAAGGAGATGGGGAAACCAAACGAGGCAAATTCAACAGGTGCGTAACAAAGTAACAAAAAAATCAAGGACAAGCAAGATCAAGGAGCAAAAATCATAAAAAATGAACATATTATTTTTATAAAAACTACAGGCCTGAAAGAGTGACTTTTGTTTTATTTATTATATTTTGTATTTTAAGCGTTGGTGATTGAAGGAATAATCTTTGCATGCGCCTGATCCATCATACAAAAACTGACCCTTTTACTTTATAAAACAAAGGTAAAAAATCATGGAATGGTTTGTATCACTTTCACCCGTCATCCAGGCACTGATAGGTACATTGTTTACCTGGTTCATGACAGCTTCTGGAGCCGGGGTCGTCTTTTTTTTCACGACGATTCATCGAAAAATTCTGGATGCCATGCTGGGGTTTGCAGCCGGCGTCATGATCGCTGCCAGCTTTTGGTCATTGCTCGCTCCTGCCATTGAAATGGCTGAACTTACAAGTCCACTACCCGCCTGGATGCCGGCCGTGGTGGGATTTTTATTGGGTGGACTTTTTCTGCGGCTCATCGATGCCCTGTTGCCACACTTGCATCTCTGGGCACCCGATGAAGAGGTCGAAGGAATTCCCACCACCTGGCGCAGAAGTGTATTGCTGGTGCTCGCAATAACCCTCCACAACTTTCCTGAAGGACTGGCTGTTGGCGTAGCGTTTGGGGCAGTAGCGCATAACCTTCCGGCGGCATCACTCGCCGGAGCAATAGCCCTGGCAATCGGTATCGGAATTCAAAATTTTCCCGAAGGGGCAGCCGTTTCTGTGCCCTTGCGCCGGGAAGGTCTGAGTCGCTTTAAATGTTTTTGGTATGGTCAAATGTCGGGCATCGTAGAGCCCATTGCAGGAGTTCTCGGAGCAGCCTTGGTTCTGGTCATGCGCCCTATACTGCCTTATGCACTCGCCTTTGCCGCTGGCGCCATGATCTATGTGGTGGTCGAGGAGCTGATCCCGGAATCACAGGCAGAGAAAAACACCGACATTTCAACCATGGGCGCCATGCTGGGTTTTGCCGTGATGATGACGCTGGATGTGGCCCTGGGATAATCACTCGATGCATCAAATCTGGAAATCGATCGCAGGCTTTGAGGATTCGGGTTCGGGTGAACGATCCAGGGATCGAAAACTTTGTTGTTCCTGAAACGTAACCAATGTACGCCTGGGCACAGAAGCCGTAATCCATGAATTTGCTCCGATAACAGAATCCTCTCCGATCACAGTCTCTCCTCCCAGAATCGTGGCCCCGGCATAAACCGTCACCCGGTCATGGATGGTGGGATGGCGTTTGCCGCCCTTGACGATACTGCCATCGGGATTCTTGGGGAACGACAAGGCCCCCAGGGTGACGCCCTGGTATATCTTGACATCATTGCCGATTTCCGTGGTTTCGCCGATCACCACGCCGGTGCCATGATCGATAAAAAACCGTTCACCAATACGAGCGCCGGGATGAATATCGACCCCTGTACGGCGATGCGCCCATTCAGACATGATACGAGGGATCAGCGGAATCTCCAAATTGTACAGGACATGCGCAATACGGTGCACAGAAATGGCATAGACAAACGGATAACACAAGATCACTTCTTCAGTACTTTTGGCTGCCGGATCTCCCTCAAAACCGGCGCGAATATCCAGCTTTAGCCGGGATCTTATTTCGGGCAAACGATCGATGAATCTCAGGGCATAATCCTCGGCCATCTGTTCGCACATTGATTTTTGACAATCTTCCAGCTTGCATTCGCTTTGCAAGGCGCGTGTAACCAGGTCTGTCAATCGTAAATAGATTGAATCGACGGCACTCTGGATAAAAAACAATACATTGGATCGTGCCGGAACGCGAGAGCCAAAATAGCCGGGAAACAGGATCTGCATCAAATCATCCAATATCTCTACTACCGCTTTTAGGGTGGGCAGATTCTTGCCGTCAATCCGATTTACACCACCGGTCTCTTCATAGGTATCGATCATTTTGGATGCAGAATCCATCAATCGTTTGCTTGTGCCATCCATAATCATTCCTAAAATAAATTTTACTTTTTTTGCATAAACAGCATTTCTGAACAAGGTATTTCTAAAGCAAAGGGTATTACATTTCAATCAACAAAAAAAGTTATCACTATTTATAAAGTGTTATATCTCTTGAAACAATTTATTTGCATCTTTTGTTAAATATTATAATATTTAGTATATTAACGAGGAGTAAAATAAAATGTCAAAGAAAGACTATTTAAAGGGTGCTTCTACCATATTAAGCCTTTATCCTCGAAAAAGCGTATCATATATACCAAAAAGAACACCTTTTTTCTCCGACAAACATGCCATTGCTGATGATTGGCACAAAGTAGGAAAAGATATTTCAACAGCGTTTTCTTTTCATCGAAATGATCATGAGCAAAAATCGTAAAAAACAATCACACACCTCTAGTATTCCAAGAAGGGCAAATCATGAGCAGCCAGGGCAACCCGAAAACAGCCTTCAGTTGTATTAGAGAAAAAAGAGTTTAAAGGAATTCTACCTCCTCCTGAGTATCTAGAGTATTATGACAGAATTCTACCAGGTGCAGCAGAACGAATTATTGCAATGGCTGAAAAGCAAGCAGAACACCGTCAGTTTCTTGAAAAAGAAGACTATCGAATAGGCGAATTTGCTATTCGAAAAGAGTTTCAGCAAAGAAAATGGGGTCAAATATTCGCATTTTTTATTGTTCTGTTCGTTGTGACTTGTGGTGTAATTATTGCTTTATATTCCGAGTCAACAGCTGCCCATATTATGGGACCTCTATTAAGTAGTACGGGATTAGCAAGCATCATTTATATCTTCACACATCAAGACAAGCAAAAGCAAGAGGATGAAAACTAGAGCACGATTATATATCAATAGTTTATCAATTCAAAACAGAATAGTCGACCGTCTCTTAGCTCTTTGTCTAAATATACCTTCCTAATACATATAATTCCTGTACAAATCTGTACTCAAATACCGCTCTCCGCTTGACGGAATGATCACCACGATGGTCTGATCCCGGTGTATCGGTTTTTTCCCCAGATCCAGCGCAGCCAGCAAAGCCGCACCTGACGAAATTCCGCACAAGATACCCTCTTGTTTGGCAGCCTGGCGTGCCGTTTCAAAAGCATACTTGTCTCTGATGGTAATAACCTGATCCACGAGCTCCTGATCGAGAATCGGCGGGATAAATCCGGCTCCGATCCCCATGATCTTGTGAGAACCCGGCTCCTGGTCGCTGAGCACAGCTGAGCTGTGTGGTTCCACAGCAACAATTTCGATTTCTGGCTTTTTTTCTTTTAAAAACTTGCCCACACCGGTAATCGTTCCTCCGGTACCGACACCAGCCACAAGCACATCGACCTTTCCATCCGTATCTTCCCAGATCTCTTGCGCCGTTGACTGGTAGTGAATATCGACATTGGCCTGATTCTCGAACTGCATCGGCATAAATGCATCCTTGCGCTGGCCGGCAATCTCTTTGGCTTTATCGATGGCCCCTTGCATACCCAATTCAGCAGGAGTCAAATAAAGCTCGGCACCCAAAGCCCGTAATAATGCTCTGCGTTCGATGCTCATGCTTTCGGGCATGGTTAGAACCAACTGATAGCCCCTCGCGGCACAGACAAAGGCCAGGGCGATCCCGGTATTGCCGGAGGTCGGTTCCACGATCACACTCTTTTTATGAATTTTACCCTGTTCCTCAGCAGCCTGAATCATGGCCAGTCCGATACGATCTTTGACAGATGACAGAGGATTGAAAAATTCCAGTTTAGCGAGAATGGTTGCGGGCACATCCGCTGCCAGGCGGTTGACGCGAACGAGCGGTGTACGTCCTATGGTCTCTGTGATGTCATTGAAAATTTTTGCCATATAAAGTCCTATTTCAAGCCTTTTCCCGCTTTATCATCCAGTAACCACGTCAGTCGCCCGTCTGCAGGATCGATAAAACTGGCAGGATACTCTTTTCGGTCGTGATAAATATCCGCCACAATCTCTGCTTTTTTATCTCCCTGCACCAAAAACATTACATGCCGGGCCCTGTTGATCAAAGGATAGGTAAATGTAATGCGCCACGTATTCAGCTTTTCCACCCAGTTTTCAACCACCCAGCGGGATTGTTCCTTTAATGCGGGTGTATCCGGAAACAAAGAAGCAGTATGACCATCGTCTCCAAGTCCTAAAAGTATTAAATCAAACTGTCCCTCTTGCCCTACCTGAGTTTGAATGCGCATCTCGTAATCCCGGGCAGCCAATTCCAGAGATTGCATGTGGGTCATAACGGGAAAGACATGCGGGGCTTTAATATTGAGCGGATTCAATAAACTATACATGGCAAGCCCCATATTGCTTTCAGGATTATCCAGTGCAACATTTCTCTCATCACTCACAAAAAAAAAGCTATCCCGCCACAACTTTTCCGTTGCATAATGACTTTTTAATTCATTATACAACCCCCGGGGAGTGGATCCACCAGAAAGAGCCACCGAGAACGAGCCTCGTTGTTGAATCGCCTTTTGGGCAATCTCTATCATTTGTTCGGCGCAGGCACTAAATAGCAAGTCAGGTGAGGAATATATATCCCATTCAATCATTATGATTCTCCAAAATATTGAGCATCGCCAGATAGATGCGATCGTTTTTCAGCAAATCCAATTCATGACAAACCAGCGCTCCCAGTTCATCAGAGGGAGCGGCCACCATTCCTGATTCTATAATCTTTTCACCCTGACGAACCTCCATCACAATATGGTCATCTTTAAATTCAGCTGTGAAATGCATAGATCTCTCTTTATCATCGGAATGAATAACAACGCGGTCGAGCGGGCGGTTGCCCTGGTTGTCGAATCGTACATCAACCTTTTGCTTGGCACTGGTAAATTTTATCAAAAGTTTCTCGCGATCGGAAACAGAGTTTAAGGTCCAACCCAACCGGGAAGCCATCCATGCGACCAAAAAGAGGCCGTCGATACTTGCCCCCCCGGATTTATGCAAGAGAGTGATTTCACGTATATTCTCGAGCCAATCCTGTCGAGCGGGTTGGTCAAAAAACTGAGCCAGCGCCTCGCGCCACTCGGTGAGGTATCCCCAGTGCAGGTCACTGATGCCCATCCTCTCGTTAATGTCCAACAGTTGTTTGCGATATCGCTGAAAAGCGGACCAATCATCGACCATACCCGATGATTCGATGAGCAAGCGATCGATCGCACCATGCAAAGGATGCAAATCATCGATCAGTTCGAATTGGTTGTCGGCCATCCACAAAAAGACCGGCAAATCGGGTAACAACAGAGGTAATATGATACCAGAGAGTTTGGCAAATCCGCCGGGACCAGTCTCGAGCACCACCTGTTCAAAACAAATCTGCTTGTTCATCGCGACATTCAGATTACATTGCAGGCTAATCCTGGCGGAAATATCTGCCGAACTACTATCCGGATCTACGAGGGCCACGATAATGCGACTGGGGTGATGATCGCTGATCTCACTCACAACTCTGTTGATCGACTCGACCTGATCCGGATGATGACTGAGCACGATAAAATTAATGGTACTGGCCCTGATAACGGGCTTTCCTGCCTCCTTGTCAGCGGATTCCTGCCAAAGCGAGGTCAGTTTTTTTTCAATATCTCTCAGCGCAACAGGAGTTCCGATAGTCAGATTATTCATAAACGTCTCCACTGAAATCCATCTTGGTACAACAATCGATCCGATTCCCTGGGTCCCCATGTTCCGATGGAATATTGAGGCAATTTTACATCACGATACGATGCATTGTAATCAAGGATCGGCTGGATGAGTCGCCAGGCCATTTCATTCTCATCGGCTCGGGTAAACAGTGTGGCATCGCCCAACATGGAATCGAGCAATAATCTCTCATAGGCATCAGGCGGTTCATCGCCAAAACTGGTACCATAACGGAACTCCATATTGACCGGCCGGATCAAGCTGCTATAGCCCGGCACTTTGGAATCAAATCCCAGGGAAATCCCTTCGTCTGGCTGTATGTTGAGGGCCAGGACATTTGAGGTCGCCAGAGAATCCTCTGCTTCCGGTCCAAAGATTTGCAAGGGTGCATCCTTGAAATAGATCGCAATTTCCGTTACCTTTTTGGGCAACCGCTTGCCGGCACGGATATAAAACGGCACGCCTGCCCAACGCCAATTATTCAATCCCAATTTCATGGCAAAAAACGTCTCTGTCGTGGAATGGGGATCAACGCCCTCTTCTTGCAAATAGCCGCGCATCTCTTCGCCCCACAACGAGCCTGCGGCATATTGTGCCCGAATGACCTGGTTTTCGATGTCAGCCTGATGTATAGGCTGAATGGCCTGTAACACCTTGACCTTTTCATCACGTACCGCATCCGGATCAAACGATGAGGGGGGCTCCATGGCCACAAGGCTCAATAACTGCATCATGTGATTTTGGACAATGTCTCTCATGATCCCGGTAGACTCGAAAAAGTTAGCACGACCTTCGAGTCCCAGTTCTTCAGCGACAGTGATCTGTACTTGTTGAACATAGCGCCGATTCCAAATGGGTTCAAATATGCCATTTGCAAATCGAAACACGAGAATATTTTGCACCGTCTCTTTGCCGAGATAGTGGTCAATACGGTAGATCTGATTTTCATCAAAGACACGCGTAATCATATCATTGAGTTCGTTTGCACTCTCGAGATCCTCGCCAAAGGGTTTTTCGATAATGATTCGTGTCCAGCCATCTTTTTGATGCGCCAATTCATGCTCGCCCAAAAGATCGATGATGGGCTCAAATGCCGACGGGGGGGTGGCCAGATAAAACAAGCGGTTGCTGATTCCATTGGTTTCTTTTTGGTATTCTTTTAACCGGTTTTTCAACCGTTCAAACGCTGCGTCTTCAGTAAAATCACCCCGATGATAACTGATCAACTGGACAAACCGCTGAATTTGTTCTTTGGAATCGTTTTTATAGCCTGAAAATTTTTTCAGGGCTTCTGCCATCTCGTTTTGGAACTCTTTGTCATCTTTATCCCGCCGGGCAAAAGCGATAATTCGAAACTGGTTCGGTAAAAATCCTTGTCGATACAGACTAAAGAGCGACGGGATCAATTTCCGTCGGGTCAAGTCACCGGTGGCTCCCATGATGACAAGGGTATTGGATTCCGGCATACGCTTTAGCCGCATGCCTTCCCGCAAGGGGTTTGTATAGGTCTGATTCATAATTTTTTACCTGTCCTATATTCCTCGATCCTGTTAAGGAGTGATCCTTGTAATGATTCATGTCAGCACAAAAGGTGTAACAAGACGATCAAAACCTACATTTCATAAACGATGCAAACATATAGATATTTCTCATTTTACTCATCTTGACTTTAAAAAAACATGTACACAGCCATATGCAATAGGATGCAGGATTCCCATAAGCACAAAAATCGGCACATAGCCAAAATATTCCACAATATATCCGGGCAACAGCGTTGCAAACAACAGTCCTCCCAGCCCGCCGGCAAATCCGGCCAGCCCGGTCATCGACCCCACTGCTCTGGACGGGAAACAGTCACTGGTCAACGTGAATATATTGGCTGACCAGCTATTATGAGCTCCACAAGCCAGACTGACCAAGGCAATGGCCAGCCAGGGACTGGGAGCAAAGACAGCAAAGGCGGTTACGGGCAACAGCGCAGCTGAAAGAGCCATAGTGGTTTTACGTGCCCGGCTGACACTCCATCCCTTGCGCATGAGGAATCCGGGAAACCAGCCGCCTACAAAGCCGATCAGTGTCGCCACGATATAGATAAGAGGAGTGGCAAATGCGATTTCCTTGAGATCAAAGCCGCGCTGGGAAGAGAGGTAATTGGGCATCCAGAACAGATAAAACCACCATACCGGGTCTGTAAAAAATTTGCCCAGCATGATGGCATAGCTGCGCCGATCTCGCAAGAGCTGCAACCAGGGAATATGTTCTTTGGTCTGATCCTGCTCTAATTCGGGCTGTTTCTCGGATTTATACAGTACCTGCCATACAGTCACCAGTAAAAATCCCAACAGTCCAAACGCGACAAACGTCCATCGCCAACCCGCCTGCAACGCAAGCGCAACGATGAGCGGGGGCCCGATAATGTTCGAAATACTCGAACCGGCATTAAACAACGAGGTGGCAAAGCTGCGATCCTGCACATGAAACCACTCGGATACGGATTTAATAGCAGCCGGGAAATTACCGGACTGGGTAATCCCCAATGCACCGCGCCATATGGCCAGGCAGGAAGCGCTTTTGCAAACTCCATGCATGGCAGCGGCAGCAGACCAGAGAAGAATCGAGAGTAAATACCCGAGTTTTGTACCCAGCTTGTCGATCATCTTGCCGACAAACAGAAAACCAAGCGTATAGGTCAGCTGAAAAGCACTGAGAATATGACCAAATGCAATATCGTTGAGATTTAAATCCGATTTAATCGTGGGAATGAGCACAGACAGGACGATCCGATCCATATAGTTGACCGTCGTCGCCACAAACAGCAACGAAAGAATCACCCAGCGATAGCGGTTGGGATAGTTGGTTTCCATTCAGCTCCTCCGGTTCAAATGAGATACATTTGGGCAGCAGCCTGATTTAATACTTTTTTTTCTTTGCGCCTTGGTGCCTTTGCGTGAGACCAGCGTCTCTGATCAAGCTCTCAATACCGTCCATAATCCTGCAACGTCTCGATCATGGCGAGAATATTTTCCGGCGGCACATCGGCCTGAATATTATGGATCGTATTGAATACAAACCCCCCGCCGGGTGCCAGCGCATCGATATTCTTTTTGACATGATCCCGGATCTGCTGGGGTTTGGCATGAGGCAACACATCCTGAGTATCGATGCCGCCTCCCCAGAACACCACATCCTTACCAAAGTCCCTTTTCAGTTTTACAGGATCCATGCCCTCTGCTGTAATATGGACAGGATTAATAATATCAATCCCCATATCGATAAAATCAGGTAAAAACGGCCGGATATTACCACAGGAATGAAAAAAGACATAGGAATCGCGCGCCCACTTTTTCATGCTCTGAATCATCTCGATTTGCCGGGGCCGGATCATTTCGCGATACGTTTCCGGTGAAATGAGAGGAGAAAGTTGGGTACCAAAGTCATCGCCTTCAGCAACAATGTCGACGACATCGGCGAGCTCTGCCAGGGCAGTCTGCCAGTAATCGAGTTTGACCTGGAGGATGCCGTCGAGAATATCCCCCATCACCGGTTTATTGATCAACAAGTCGGTGAGTGCATTTTCCATACCTCGTATACGAATGGCCACCTCCAGGAGACCAGCGCAAACGCTTTTGAGTACCACGGCATATCCCTGCTGACGATACCGTTTAGCCTGCTCCCTGAGCCCCTCAACCCGTGCCGCGTCACCGCCCCTTGGAAAAGAGTAGGCATTGACATCTTGCAGAGTGGCGGTTTCCTGCGGTAGAGGATGCCGATAGAGATCATACCAGAGTCCACGTGTTTTATGAATGCGATAGTCAAATCCCCACTCATCCTCATGATGCAGATAATCACCCTGTTCCTCATCGTCAAAGGGACCGGTATGATTGGTCACCGGCCACAAGCCCCGCGTATCGACTCCAAACTCTTGCAATATCGACTCTTTGGGCAGACAGATTTGCTGAATATGATCACATATTTCAGGATGATCGTCCTCAATTCCCATATAATCTATCAAATTTTTATACGCATACACGGAAATCCCTGTGACCTGGGTACTGGCCAGATCATAAGGCACCCGGTCAGGTTCTCGATGCCGGCAGGCGGCCAAAAGTCGCTCTCGACTGGTCATAATGCTCCTCGTAATGAAAATTTGTGGACAAGAAACGTTCTCGTGTGGATTGCTGTTAGAATTAGATTAATACATTTCTAGGAAAAAATCAACCTTTGACTGGGTAATGTTTGGATGGAAATGAACATTCAGAAAGAATGGGATTCATTTTTTACCTGGGGTGTTGTAAATGAGTAGAGACGTCATTCCTGCTCAAGCTGGCTATTACAGACTAGCAACCGGGCGTCATTCCTGCGAACGCAGGAATCCAGGGCTGGGGAAAACAGCATGGAATGAGCCGAGTATCACGTGTGCAATCGCTCTGGACTATAAGCATCAAGAGCTTGGACATCGCAATAAGGCCGGATGATGTATCATCTTTTGCT
>WJMF01000143.1 GCA_014728085.1 Candidatus Zhuqueibacterota bacterium | reverse complement strand
GTTTTGCGCAAACGGCCATATCTGAAGAAAGAGTGGTGCATTCGGGTTTGTGAAAAACCATTAAAGGTTGAGCCTCAAGAAAATAATCGTTTTCGATTTTGGGGTGAAATTGAAGAACTCAAAGGACGCGTTCTTCGAGTCATCACACTGCAAGACAAAAAAACAATACATAATGCGTTTCCAGACAGGAGATTTAAATTATGAAAATAAAATATTATAAAGATACCGATTCTTTATATATCGACTTGTCATCGAAAACAAGTGTAGAAAGCAAAGAAATTTCTGAAGGTATTATTTTAGACTACGATTCTGATGGCAATATAGTCGGCATTGATATTGACAATGCGAGTAAAAAGATAGATTTAAAAGAAGTGATTCTCAGCAAGATTCCCGCAGAAATTGAAATGATAACAGTATAAGAACTACCGTAAAAAAAACATTCACTTGAATTGCCGCAGTTTTGCAAAATCATTCAAATCCAGAGAAAACGAAATATCGGGATGCTATTTTTCAGTATTAAAAGTTAAATGTCGGCGATCAGGTGATGATTAACGCCAAAAAGTCCCGGACTACTCCCCTTATCGGGCTTTTTGCTTTTGCAAGTATTCTTCTGTGGCGATTTTTAATAAAGTGGATCTTTTTAGACCGGTTTTTGTTCTGTGTTCATCCACTCTTTGTAATAATCGAGACGGGAAAATGATATTAATTCGCTTCAACTCTTCATAGGATTCGAGAATTTTTTCATCAAGTGCAACAGGAATTATTTGTTCATTGCTGAATTTTTTGGACAATTTTTTAAAGGAGCTGGGTTTGTGTACAAATTGAGGTTCTGCATTTGCCAACCAGGCGGCTAAAACATCGGTGGCATTTTCCAAAGCTTCATCCCAGTCATCACCAAATGTTACACAACCTGATAAGTCAGGAAATTCAACTTGAACCGTATTCTTGTTATGTTTAAAAATGGCATAATAATATCTCATATCTATTTCTCCACTCCTGCTGCTTTCAGGATACTTTTTGCTGTGCCAATCGGAATATCTCCTTTGTGTCTTGGCACAGGTATTGGTGGATATCCTTTTTTGATCCAAACGTCATGTTTACCACCGGTTCGTTTTTCAAAGCCGGCTTTTTTAAGTAATCTTTCAATTTCGCGTTTAGTCATTTAACTACATACTAGTGTGTAATGTTTCAAAAAAATAAACAATTTTTTGTATGATATCAATAAAAAAATAGTATTATTCGTATTTTATAACTGTTGTTAAACTCATTCAATCGAGAGGAATAAGCAAAGGGATAGATATGCAATATTCCCGTTTCGGCGCAAAATTCTCGCAATATTCAGGTATTATGCAGCTCATGGATGACATGGGCAGAGCGCTTTCGGGTGGACGCGACATGATTATGCTCGGCGGCGGCAATCCCGCTCACATTGGTGAAATGGAGGCCATTTTCCGCCAGGAGATGCAGCGCATCATGCAGAGCGAAGATCAGTTTGAAAAGATGATCGGTGACTATGATCCGCCACAGGGCAATGTGGAATGCATCGAAGCGTTGAGCCGGTTGTATCAGCAAACGTATGACTGGCCGGTAACGCGCGAAAACATCGCCCTGACCAACGGCAGCCAGACGACTTTTTTTATGCTTTTAAACCTTTTTGCCGGGGAGATGAAAAATAGTACAACGAAAAAAATCCTGCTGCCCATCCTGCCCGAATATATCGGTTATAGTGACGTCGGCTTGAACGACGACTTTTTTATTGCGTTCAAACCTAAAATCACCGAGATCGATGAGCACCTCTATGAATACAAAATCGATTTCGACCGTCTGCAGATCTCATCTGATATTGGGGCGGTCTGCATTTCTCGTCCAACCAATCCAAGCGGCAATGTCATCAGTGACGAAGAGATTGCAAAATTGTATGACATGACGCGCGAGCACGATATTCCCCTGATCATAGACAGCGCCTATGGCGCGCCATTTCCCAATATCGTTTATAAACCGGCTCAGCCGCTGTGGAAACCCGGCATGATCCTTTGCCAGAGCCTCTCCAAATTCGGACTCCCCTCCCTGCGAACCGGCATCGTCATTGCCGACAAGGAAGTGATTACCGCCCTGGAACGCATGAACGCCATTATCAGCCTGGCGCCGATACGGGTCGGCGCAGGTATGGTTACCCATATGATCAAAAACGGGGAAATACTGCGTCTCAGCAACGAGGTTATCCGTCCCTTTTATCAAAAAAAGGCGGACCAGGCGGTTGAACAGCTGAAAAGCGAACTCAAGACCAGCCGCTTTGCCATCCATCAACCTCAGGGAGCATTTTTTCTCTGGCTGTGGTTAAAATCTTCTCCGGTGCCAAGCCAGGAGCTTTATTTACGCCTGAAAGAAAAAGAGGTTTTGGTGGTGCCGGGACATTACTTTTTCCCGGGATTGCAAGAACCCTGGCAACACCAGCATGAATGCATCCGCATCACCTACGCCGGTAAAGACGACATTACAGAAAAAGGACTGCACATTATTGCGGAAGAAATAAACACGCTCTATAATTAAAAGTTCTCAGGTCTATTTTTCGGTACCTGAAAATTCAATAACCAGAGTTGAACCCGCTTCCATAGTCTGTGCCGGCATCTGCAGAATCATCTTATCCTCATCGCGATGCAACTCTATCTCAACCCGGTTGTTATCCAGGGCAACCTGTACCTGACGAGCCAGGGGCGGCAAAACCAGACGCGACAGATTGAGCCGGCCATAAAGGACCTCCAGAACGGCCTGTGTTTTCTGCTGCTTGTACACTCCCCATGCGAAAGCCGTAGACCAGAAGGTCTGAAAATCATCGGCTGAGACTTGCGCCGCAAAGCGCATCTCTGCATCAACACCGTCATAATGAAAACCGGAGAGGGCGAGCAAAACCGACCAGCTGGCCAGGGCACGGGCATAGTGATGACCGCACTCCTCTTCATCCCACGGGTTTCGCCGAACACCGTTATAGCGCTGCCGTACCGCCTCGACCATCTCCAGCCCTTCCTCTGTCCAGCCGTTATAAATCAAAGTTGCCGCCACCTGGTATTCGATACCGCTCCACACTTCGTCGCTATAGACAAAGGGGAGAACCGGCCTGTTTCCCTTCGGCCAGGAGCACAGCAGCAATCCGGCTTCGTCATTGAGGGCATAAACGCGCTGAACATTGGAAAAATCGCCGATGGGATCGCGGAAATTATTGTCGAAAATGGCTTTGACGGCCTGTTTGACATGATTATTATCCAACAGATATCCCAGGCCGCAGACATGGGCCAGATATTGTCCCAGCAATTGATCCGACAGACATCCCTCTCCGTATTGATATTTGGGAACGGTTTGATCGTGCGACAGAGCGGCTTTTTTACCTCCCGGAGACTGACTGCACCTGCAATCCGGTCCGCATGCCTTGTTTTGCGGAGAAACCAGGTGTTCCGGAACCTGCAAACCCGGCAATACGCGTACGTCCTGTCTATAATACTCGCCATTCCACAGATCACGATCATATTTTTTTCTGCCCTGTTCATACAGCTTTAGGTAAAGCGTTTTCGCCTCGTCATCCCCCATTCGGGCGGCCATTTCAGAAGCGGCCTTGAGGGCGCCGAGGTAGAGGGTACCCATCATGGTATTGGGACCATAAAACTCAATGTCGTAGGTATTGTGTTGTTCCGCCTCCATGACGCCGTCCTGGTTCGCATCCCAGGGCAGGAGCAATTTTTCCGCGGTCCATTCCAGGCCCTTCGGCGGCGGGTCACCACACCCCTTCCAGGCGAACTCGAGCGCCAGCTTGATTTTCGGCCACAGGCTTTGCAACCACTCGTCGTCGCCGCAGAGTTTCCAGTCGCGGTAGACCCGCATAATCGTGCCCATCTGACCATCTGCGGCCGGTTTGTATTTCCACCAAAAGTCCTGAATGGGCAACAAGGTGCGAAACGGCATGTAGCCATTCGCAAGGGTGTTGTGCAAAAATTCGGTTTCACGCATGCTGCGTTCCAGATCCGGAAAAAGAAAGGCAAGAGTTTGCTCGTAATTCCAGACATGGGTACAATTCATCCAGCAACAGCCAAAGTCATCGCCATTTCCCTCAAAGGCGTAGAACTTTTTGTCCTTTAAGAGCAGACAGACATTGGTTTTCAGCGTCGACAATTGGCTCGACACCGCATCGATAACCGGCTCGGGCAGGGTTGAGGAGAAGAGCGCCTGCTGAAACATACGCGTCTCTCTCTCCAGCCGTTGCAGATGCTCGACCGTATATACCCCGGCCTGCCAGGCATCACCGAAGAGATCGCCAAGGTGATTTTTCATCATTTTGCCGCGCAGTTCGGGCTCGCGGTTCCAGTAATTCTCACGCCAGGGAAAATGCCAGGCCAGTATCACCGGCACGGTTTTTTCCTCCCCGGGCGCCAAATCGATATGCAACACCATAGAGGCATGCGCTCCTTGCCCCTCTTTGGACGGTTTTGATTCTTTTATCGTTTTTACCACCCCATCATCGCTGAAATCATCCCAAAAAAGGTGGCATTTGTCCCACCAGCCGCCGCGATACCATTCGGTCTGAATGTCGACCTCGCGCCAGGGTGTCAGCATGGCCATGGAGCCATAATGCGGCGTTTCCGGCTTTACCTTTAGCGAAGAGAGATAAATACCCCGCGCAACATCGCTCTCTTTGTATTGATTGATATTTTCGCCCAAACCCGGTTTGTGATCCTGAACGTCGGTATAGAGATTGCCGATCTCATTGGCAAGAGAAAAGGCTATCGACGCCTTGACCGCTTTTTCGGAGGAATTTTTCAGAGTCCAGGAAAAAATCGCAACCGGGATAGCGCTGTCGTCGGTATTGAGGGGAATAAACGGATTCCAGGCCTCAAGCTCGATATCGACCGGCATATCCTTATCGAAAAAACGCATGTGTGCAAACGGATAGGCGCCGGTAAACTCGGCATCGTCCAGCCGCGCTACCCCGGCGAGTTGATTTTGCGGTATACCGAACCCGCCCCGGGTATAGGGCGGCAGGTATTGCCGTTCCAGTATTTTGGCCACCGGCTTTTCGTTGCCTTTTTGAGCCCAGAGGGCAAAAAAGGTATAGGGCAATTCGCCATTTTTGTTGGGGCGGTTACAGATTTCCCAGTCGCGCAGATCACCGCGTCCGCCGAGCGACACCGAACCGCTGCCGATACCGCCGAGCGGAAAAGCAAGGGTCTGCAGGGCTTCCTTCTTGTAGGTGCGCCCGTTCAAGGGGGATTTTGTCTTTTGCATGGCTAAACAGTCTCCTATAATAAGGCAGGTTGCGACAAGCGGGATAAAGGCGAAACGCTTCATGATTCACCTCATAGTTTATGTAAGGATTGATCGAGTCGGAAAACTGCCTGCTGTCTGCTCAGGAATTGAGGACATCACGGCAGGACAGTGCTTCCAGGCACATGCCGATAATATGATAATGTTCCTTGCCGGAACAACTCTTGTACTGTTTATGGAGATCGTTTCCAGCCTCCAGGGTGGTAAACCAGCCGCCGTAAACCGGATCGATCATCTCATTTTTAATAAAGTCTATCGATTTCTCCAGAGGCGCTTCATAGCCTTTCAGGCCTCGTTTTACGGTATAATGCAACAGACAGCGCACCAGCTCACACTGCTCCCACCAGTTTTTGCGTTCTTTGAACAGAGTCTTTTGCGGTGTTGCCGGAGAGTTCAGTCCGCCGTGGACGGGATCATAACCGATCGCAATCGCATTGCGGATAAACGCATATCCATAATCGAGGTACCGCCCGGGAAATCCGAGCCCGACAGCCCGTGAGAGCAAAAAAGCCCATTCGAGCTGATGACCGAGGTCAATACGGCCTTCCGGGTGTTCCTGCCAGTGATTATCGTAAATTTCAGGTAAAATCACATCCGGCTGACGCACCAGCTTTTTGAGAACAAAATCTGCGACGCGCTCTACCTCGGAGAAGATATTTTTTTGCCTTGTTTCTTCATACGTTTTAAGCAAAGCTTCGAAATAGTGCATCGTCGGGTTTTGCGATTTAAAATCAGTCTCTGGTTTGAAATCCCGGCTCATGAAGAAATAAAGTCCACCCGCTTTATCCATGAAATGACTGCGGATGAACTGCACCATTTCCAATGCCCGTTCTTTATGCCGCGGATCTCCGGTTATCGCCCAGGCATGCACGAGTCCAAAAATGACAAATGTATGGGCATACCCGCTCTTGCGATCATCGAGAATATTACCATCGGGATCAACGCCGTGGAAAAGACCGCCGTAACGATTGTCCCTGAATTTACTGAATAAAAACTCGATACCACGCTCTACGGCACACAGATAGGTCTCATCACCATACAGCCGGTAGGCTGTCGAAAAAACATAGAGCAAACGCGCCTGCGACAACAAGGTGCTGTACTTGTTCTGAATATGGTTCCATTTGCGGTCAAAACAGGGCATAAAAAGGCCGTGGGAGGTGATGACCGGATCGAAACGATTGATAATTATTTCATCGAGATGATTTTGAAACCAGCTGAAATCTATATCCGGTTTTTTATGATTCATTTACCATCCTGTAAAATGCAAATCGTCTTTATCAAGACAAAGCGAACAATTCATGAAAATAATCAAGAAGATTCATTAAGAACATGCCTTCCGGCCGGATTATTTTACAGCCTTGTCGCAATATTCACGCAAGAGGGAGAGATAGAGCTGATAGTCCTGCAACGACACTGCCGGCGGAGTTTGATGATCTACACCGGGGACATATCCACCGCCGCTCATGATTGGCAACAGATTTTCAAATTCCGCACGCATGGCGTTTTCACCCTGGTTCATCACCAGTTTGTTGAATCCACCGATCAGCTTCGCCCGGGGATGATCTCTGCGGATCTGCTGCAAATCATTGTCTGCATTGCGTTCCAGAGGCAGAGTGCCTTCAAAACCGGCTTGTTCGGTCCACGGTAAAAGCGGCATCACATTGCCATCAGAGTCGACCAGGGTAATCATACCGCCGGCTTTTAATTCAGGCACCAGTGGCTGATAGCAGGGCATCAAGAATTCGTCAAAGCTCTGTTTCGACAGCATCGGGCCGGTATGATAGGACATATCTTCAGCCACGGTCATAAAATCGGGCCGGCACAGCGATTTGGTCAGCTCCAGCGCTTTGAGATTAAAAGCGAGCAAATCATCATTGATTTCTCGCAGCAAGTCCGGTTGGTCGTAAAAAGCAAACATCTGGTGCTCGACGCCGAGAATCTCACGTGGAAACCAGTAAAATCCATGCAGAGTAAACCAGAGGATAACCTCTTCATCCTTATGGGCCTGCAGCCAGGGCTCGACCTCTTCGGGATCAAAGGGCGGATCCGGATAAAGCAGCTTTTTGAAGTCGAGATACTCTTTTCGATCCTTAACAAAACCGGGACAGTGTTTGGGCACCTCGGGCGCCCCGGGTTTGTAGGGCCATACCCACAACTGCCGCATGGGATCGAGCTCAAAATAGTCCTGCAGCTCCTCCCAGTTCTGCAAAGAGGCGGGCAGTCCTTCCTCGTGCCAGCGGTCGACGGTCAGGTCCCAATAGGGGGCCCATTCCAGAACCGGCAGCCGGTCGACCGGCGCAAAATTGAGGGCAGCGCGAAAACGGGCGGCATTCTTCATGGTGGTTTCCTTGATGTTTATGGATTCAGTTTTTTAACGGCATCGAATAGAACATCCAAACGCTTTAGATCCTCTTCCGTAGATTCCAGCAAAGGAAAGACATGGGTTTCCAGAGTTAAATAGGGTAGCAGCTGATCTTTATAGAGGGCATTCAATTGCCCCAGCCAGTTTACGCCGCCATCGTTGAGCAGTTTGTTTTCCCATTTGTCCGGCGGAAGCGGAATTGAATCCTTGATATGAAAATTGATAATCAGGTCTTTGACATGTTCATATCCGACCGGATAGGGTATATCACCGGCAGAGAGGGCGTTGCCCGGATCCCAGTTGACTTTAACATTGTCCATGGCGACTTTATTGATCAGGCGGGCAGTGTTTTCGCCGGTATCGAGATAAGCGCCCGGTTCGTTTTCAACAGCGAGTTTGAGATTACGTTCAGCCGCCATTTTACCGGCACGGCGAAGCAACTCTACAACCTCAGACTCTTCTGTGCCGTCGCGCATAAATCCAAAGGTGATAATTTTATCGGCATTGAATTTTTTTGCCAACTCGAATGTCTTCGGCAGAGTCTCTTCCATTTCTTTTTGCAATTTATCGCTCTCGGAGGGTTTTATTTTAAACGTCCCCGGAGAGAGAGCCGTAATTTCGATTGTTCCCTCGGTCAGCAAATTGAGCAAAAAATCAATATCCGCCTGATCCACATAGGGAATGCGCTTTTCATAACTGCCCAAACAGCGTATTTCATACTTGCTCAGGCCGAAATCCAGGCCGTGTTTAATCGATTTTTTAACATCGAGATCGATTTCATCGGTTACGATTCCGAGTTCAAACATGATCTGTCCTTTCCGCTTTTCACACCACCCATCATGGGTGATAAAGCAAAGTCGTTTCTATTTCAACATTTCTCCGGCTTTGCGCATCATATAGTCCGGATCGATATAAGGTTCATCGTTAATATGCTTTCGCATCAGTTTAATACGTTTGTTCAACAGATCGGGTAGATTATCACCATACACTTCGGGCGTCTCGCCCTTGTCGGTAACAATCATAAATTCCACACCGCTGTTCCATAACAGCTGCAACGTTCTGCTGTTTTCGATTTCAGCGTTTATCATCTCTTTTAATAATGTTCGAAAGCGTTCACGTGCTGTCTCATCCACCGTGTGCATATAACTGTGTACGGCGTATATCCAGGTGGCGATATTTTTCTGCGTGACAAACCAGCACTTTAAGGCTTTGCAGCGGATCAGCTGATCATAAAAGATATTTTGTGGATCCGTAATTTTCGCGTCCTCGATCACCTGCTGAAGTATATCGATAGCTTTATCGATATGCGGCCAGAGCTTGCTATCCATTCGTTCAATCGTTTTTTTACAATGCCCGGCAGTGGTGAGTTTAAAGAGAACATCCCGGCTTAGATCGACATTATTGGTGTTATGCGGCGTGGTACACATAAAATCTTCATAATAGGCACGGTCCCGAGGCGAGACCGCATCGAGGTTTGGAATCAGGGGGCGGGCCCAGAGTCTGAACCAGGTAAATCCGAGTCCGGTGTACATGGCCGTCACATTCGGAAACGCCAGAATCGCTTCTTCTGTTTCGGTCCAGGCATCAAGCAGGGATTGATAATAGCCATCTCCCGCCCATCTTCGGGCAAAAAACGCCAGTTCGGCTTCCGGTTCCATCTCCGGATTGATCTGGTAATGCCCTAAAAGGGCGCTGTTGATATCAAAAGGAACCAAATTGGGCGGATGGATGCCACCTGACCTGGCCAGATGCTCAACCCCGTGATTCCTCAGCATCTTGACTCGCTTGAGACACAAGCGCGGATAAGGAATGCCCATCAACGGTTCAAAAAGCAGATGCGGCCCGGCAGTCATATAAAAATGCGCCCCTGCCTCTTTTTTTCTCAACGCTTTGATTTTTTCCTCTTCCTTCTCATCAAACTGCGCCTGATATATGGAACCCCCATTGATATCGGAGACATCCGTATAGCGAGGATGATGATATGGCATCGCCCAGCCCCTGCTGACCAGGGAATTGGTCTCTACATCGAGGCCGTTGCCGAGTCCGTTCCAGATCTGGTCATGCTCTCCGTAGAACGATTCCATTCTGGTAATGACCCGAAACTGAGGATTGACGGTGGCAGCAGCGGTTTTGAGAACCTGAAAAAAATTGAGAATATTTGCAGCGGCTGCTTCTGCAATGTCTTTCTCGGTTTTCCATTCCCGAATCAAATAGGGACCGCCGTTGCGGCCGACATAAAGAGACTGGGTGTATTCGAATCCGGCTCCGCTATCATTTGTCCAAATGGTGATAAAACCCAATTCCGGAACATGGTGCATGATTTTCTGCATCATTTCTGCATAATGGTCCTGAACTTTGGGATGCGCCAACGTCATGGTATAACGCGGTTTGAAGCTGCGAAACGGATGATCGACGCGGGCCCCCCGCAGCATGGGATAGCGATCAAAAAAATGTTCCGGTACAGAGCGCGGCTCGAAACAGAGCATTCCCGGAATCAAGCCGTATTGCGCCGCCAGTTGTGCATTCTCCAGTAAATTTTGCAGGTTGGCAGAGAGATAACAGGAGGGATATAATCCCTTGTTAAGCTCACTATAGACAAACTGATCCAGCGCCGCACAATAGGTATAAAACATGGCATAACTTTCCCCTTTCCTGTCCTCCTCGATGCCCATAGGGTAGGCCAGACCATTGATTTCACAGTGGGTAAAACCGTGTTTGGCAAGCGTACGAAAATAGAGATCTTTATCCATGTGGCGCTGAATACGCCCCTCCTGAGCGATAAAATAGTCATAGGAAGAGCGATGCCATTTATAAGCGCACTTGAATCGCTTTCCCGATTTGAAGAGAGAGAGATCTTCATTAACCAGGCGCTCCAAAAGATAGCAGGTATAGGTAAATAAAAAACAAGCTTTGGAAACCGATAGATAGCCCGATCCGTCGCTCTCCAGTTTGATTTCTACATCCGTCTCTGCGGGATGAGAAACGGTATCATCGCCGGCAACGGCCAGGATAAAGACCCCTTCCTTCAAACCAGAGTCGCCGGAGCGGACGAGTCTGCTACCGATACGGTTGCATATCTCTCTGGCGGCTGTTTCCGCCACCAGCGGTGCATTGGGATGAATACGAACTGTTTTGATTTTTTTTAAAGCGTGTTCAATCGACATTTATTCACTCCATTGGTTATAAATCTAAAATCAGGTGACATTTTCGATCATTTGCAACAGATTCTCAACTTCGGTTTGATTGTTATACAAATGATGCGAAACGCGAACCCCGCCCAAATCAGCTTCGGACACCGTGCGAACGCGGAACCCGCGTTGCGTGAGTTCGGAGGAAACGTTATTATAGAGCTTTCGCTTCGGTTTAAAGGTTATCAACGAGGTGCGATACGCTTCCTGTTGCGGAGAAAGCAATTCAACAGAGGGAATATCCTTCAGGCCCTTTACGGTCATCTCGGCGAGGTGGCGGTTATGTGCCCAGACCCTCTGCATGCCGATTTGATTGAGAAAATCGATTGCCACACCGAGTCCCACATAGAGAGCATCATTCTGGGTGGCATATTCATATCGTTGAGCCGTCGGATGCATCTCGATTTTGCCTTCCTTCAAATCATTTGCCCTGGTAGAGTAAGCGCCGACAGTCACCGGGCGGCACACATCGAGCATCTCCTTGCGCACATATAAAGCACCGGTTCGCTTGGGGCCGATCATCCATTTGTGGCCGCTGGTGGTATAAAAATCACAGCCATAATCCTTTACATCGATGGGCAGATTGCCCACTACCTGGGCGCCGTCAAAGGCCGTCCATATGCGCTTAACCTTTGCCAGCTCACATATTTCTTTTGCCGGCATTCGCTGGCCGGTGGTACAGGTGATATGGCTGACAAAAATCAAACGGGTACGCGGGGTAATGAGCTTTTCGATACGATCGACATTTCCCGGGCCGTTTTCCATGTCCGGTTCAAAAGTTTTCACCACCACCCCGTCTCTCTCCATTTTATTTAAAAGCGGTATGCTCAAACCGACATGCTCGTGCGTGCTGGTAATAATCTCATCGCCGCGTTTAAGAGGCAGACCGTTGATAACAATATTATTGCCTTCAGTGGTGGTATTGGTCAGGGCGATCTCATCCGGCCCGGCGCCGAACAGATCGGCCACTTTGGCTTTGGCGATTTCCCACTCGTGATGATCGATACCGGGAGCGGGTTTGATTTCGCGCCGGCGCATTTTTTCTTCAACACTATCGAGCACAAGAGTCGGTGAAGCACCCAATCCACCCGTATTGAAATAAGCGTAATCCTCGGGCAGTAAAAACTGCCGGCGCACAAACTTCCAGAACGCCTCTTCATGATAATCATTTTTCAAAAGTTCCCCGGCCAAAGTATCGACAGCTGTGGCGCGGCTCTGTTTTAGCAAGGCCAGACTCAGCGTGCCTGTGGCCGCTGTCTTGAAAAAATCTCTGCGTTTCATCAAATTTTCCTCTATTTTAGTTGAATTTCCACTTTTTCTTTTGCTGATATAGCACTCATAAAATCGACATATGCGCTTTGTTCGATCTGAGTATTGGTGAATTCCAGCTCTTTACCACCGGCTTTGACGTTGGTGGCACGCCGGCCGTCCGGCAGCAAAACGTGAAAATGAACCCTGGAACTGCTACACTCCATATCCAGTTCGATAAAGTCTTTCCGCCTCCGGTAGGTATAGCTTACGCTCTTGTTTGAGGCTTCATACCCCACCCTGACTTGTGCATCGTCCACATCCGCAGCGGCCCATCTCGGGGATACATTCAAGGTTTTAAAGACTTTGGATGCATTCTCAATACCGGCCAGTCCTTCAATAAAAGCATAAAGCATGGCGCTCGACCCCCAGCCATCTGTAGGCGTGGCGTCCGGACTGGTACTCGTTTCAACCGAAGATGCCGTACCATCCGGAAAATACCAGAGATAGGTTTCGTTCTTTTCAGCGATCATGTTATAATATTGTTTCAGGGTCTCAACGCCCTGACGCTCAAAGCCATGGTCCAGCATGGCTTTGGCCAGCTCACCGCCCACCAGCGGCATGATGCCGCCGTTGCAATAGGCGCCCTGCTTTAAGACCTCGTCGCCGAAAATGCCATCCGGAAAAGGAGGATCGATAGAAAACCACTCTGCAAACGCCCCGGTAATATCTTTACGGCGACGGTACTCATTGATAATGGAAACCGCCATTTCGTGGCTTGCCACGCCCCGATTGATATTCATCGGATTGCTGAGAGAGAGCTGTTCGGCTTCGTCGCAATCCGGAATATCCACCGGATTGAGTTTGACAAAATGGGTATAAAAACGGCCATTCCAGCAGACGTTGTTCATACGTTCCTTCAATTCAACCGCCCGTTGTGACCAATAGCGGGCCCGGTCCGTCACGTTCAAGTATTCATAAAGAAAAGAGAGAATCCGGAACGATTCATAATAGCCACTGTTGTCGCCGTGCATAATACCCCAATAAGTATCATCCGTGATCTGGAATTGCAGCCAGTCATGACGACCGGCGGTATAGGCAAAATCCCAGGTATCAACGGTATAGGGTCGCTTGACCAGCTGATGCTGCGGATCCCAACGCCAGGGATGGGTCATAATATACTCGAGAGCTTTTTCAATGTTGGGTAAAAGTTGCTGCAGCCAGTCGTCATCTCCCGTACACTGCCAGGCAAGAAAAGCCGCCTTGATAAAACGGAATTCAACGTCGGCTTCAACAGGTACGCGGACATATTTGCTCCAGTTTTCCTTTTCACAGGGTAATTTTTCCGGAAAAGTGGTAAAATAATCAAAAATGCGGCCGTTTTGCGCTTGTGTTTCGGCAAAGTGTTCGACGGTTGATTTGAGATCAGGTTCAAAATACTTGAATCCCCGCATCATGTCGCTATAGTCGCGAATCCAGACCGATTTTGTATCCGGACTGCGATACCCCCGTATCTTCTTGTTGTCTATTTTCATATCCAGTGTATCTTGTTGTAAAAAAGCTTTAATGCGAGGATAAAAATCATCGAATTCTGCTTTTCCGGTTTTCACAAAAGTCAAATCTTGCATAGCATCCTCATATTTTCAAGTCAACAGCAGGCCCACTCGGACCCGTTCAGACAATAGTCACTGTACATTGATTATTTTACAAATAATTCTGCTCGGATTCAATGTTTAATTTTACGCAAAATCAATAACAGGACAAAGACGACCTATTAAATTGATTGACTTTGGTTAAAAATTTTAATATTCTTTATGGATTCATTATATTATTTTAATAGTACAGGAGTAAGGAGCCAGGGAACAGGAGGATAGTTGATGCATATTTTCGGACTTCATTTTCTCGACTTTTCAGTCATCCTTGCCTATATCATTATCATACTCTATCTGGGCAAAAAGGCTGGAGAAAAAACCTCAGATACCGGTGATTTTTTTCTGGCCGGGCGTAAATTGGGAAAGTTTTACCAGTTTTTTCTCAACTTTGGCTGTTCCACCAATGCGGATCAGGCGGTGGCCGTATCACGGGAGATTTACCGGATGGGTATCGGCGGCATGTGGATACAATTTCTGGTGCTGTTTCTGACCCCGTTTTACTGGTTTACCACTTTCTTTTTTCGCCGTGTCAGGTTGACCACAACCGGTGATTTTTTCTCCGACCGTTTCGACAGCAAGTTTCTCGGCGGTTCCTTTGCCATTTTTACCCTGCTCATGGCCTTTATCGGCGGTGGTGTCGGCTATATGGTGGCAGGCAAAACCATGATGGCACTTACCCCTAAAACCATGGAACAATGTACTGTAGAGGAACGGCTCAGCATCGAGCAATTCCGCGAATATCAAAAATACAAAGATATGCTCGACCAGGGACAAACGCTGGACACCGAGGACCAGGGCCGTTATGAAGAGTTGCGCGAACGCAACAAACGCGGCGAGCTCCACTCTTTCGTCTCGCATACCGACCCCAACCTGTTTTATCTTATTTATGCGATAATTGTTGCGATATACACCATGTTGGGAGGATTTCGCGCTGCCGCGATTACGGATGCGATACAGGGATTTTTAATGATCACCTTTTCATTCATTCTGATTCCCCTGGGATTATCAAAAATAGGAGGGTTTTCGGGGCTTCATGCCTCGGTTCCGGACTATATGTTCGAGCTCTTCGGCTCGACCACGTTGAGTGAATACGCCTGGTACACCATTGCAGCCATGGCATTTGCCAACCTGGTCTCCATTATCGCCAGCGCCACGGCCATGCAAACGGCGGGCTCGGCAACCAATGAAAACACAGCCCGCTTTGGAATGATCGGTGGCATGTTCTTCAAGCGCTTTATCATGCTCTTCTGGGCCCTCGCCGGCCTGCTCGCCGCCGGTCTTTATGCCGGACAATTGCACGATCCGGACCTGATCTGGGGATTTATGACCCGCGATCTTCTCGTCCCCGGCGCCATCGGCCTGATGCTGGCCGGTATTCTGGCGGCAAACATGTCGACGCTGGACGCCGCCTCTATTTCAAACTCGGCTTTGTTTATTCGCAACCTCTATGGCCCCATTTGGCCCAATAAAAGTGAAAGCCATTATATCAATGTCGGCCGTGTCGTGATCGCCGTCACCCTGTTGGGAGGTATCGGCGCGGCGATCTATGTCGGCAATCTGCTGGATCTTTACAAATATTTTATTTCCATACCCGCTATTTTCGGCGCCGCTATCTGGCTGGGATTTATCTGGAGACGCCTGGGAAAAGTTGCGGTCATCGTTCAGGTTTTTATCTGTTTGATTATCTATGCGATTATACCCAATGTTTTTCCCAATATAAATGCGATCAAATACAGCCCCTACTTTACCCAGCAGACCGAAGAACAAACAGTAACCTATGAAACCACGGCCTTGCTGGAAGATGTCCAGATGAATCTGGCCACAAATGTCGGCGAGCCCATTCGCAAAACCCGCGTCATTGAACCGGTCGGCGTTTTCTTTGAAACCGTAGCCCGTGTCGATCCAGCCGATCCCAACTCTCGCAAAGTCGGTCTGGGGCGATTTCACGCTGAAATCTGGGTGCTTTCGCTGGTCGGAATCGATTTTTCAAATGCGCCCAAGGCGCAGTTGGTCGCAACCCGTTTTCTCTTCGACGGGGGGTTTCCCTTCCTGTTGCTCTTTTTGTTCTCGATCTTTGGCCGGGGCGTTTCCAAGAAAAAGCTTGATAGATTCTTCGCCAAAATGCATACACCGGTTCAACCGACAGATGAAGAGGAAGAAAAAGCCTTACAGGCCGCCTATGATAACCCGGAACAGTTCAAAAAGGATAAAATCTGGCCCGAATCGAGCTGGGAGATCATGAAACCGGGGAAAATGGATATAATCGGCTTTGGCGGTAGCTGGATCATCGTCGGTTTTATCATCTTTTTGCTCTGGGTTATGGTGAATATTAAATGAGATAGCCTGAATTCTTTATAAACAGAAAAGCCGCTGCTCGCAAAACGAGCAGCGGCTTTTTTTTTGCCACTTTTAAAGATTCCAGCGGTGTCATTAAATCGGAACCCAATATTATCCGCCAGTAAACCGCTGAGAACGTCGAGATTCGCTGAAAAAAAATTAAAATCTTGGCTCATAATTCTTGGCATAATTTCTAACAGGTGAAATTTTCAACTAATTCTTAAAATGTCCAAAAAGGGTCCGAATATTCTCAACCATCAAAAATCACTTTTAATATTTTTTCTATTCTTTTCTCTGCGTCCCTCCGCGTCCTCGGCGGTTGGATTAAACCGGAACTCAATATAAATTGCTAATAAACCGCAAAGCACTGAGAAAAACAGAACGGTTAAATTTGATAATTATATCTATATTTATATTAGGCTTCGGCTGGAATAGGGTCATAAGGTAAATTCAGGGGGAATCGATTGGCTACCAAGGTTGAAAAGATTGACAATAATGATTACGTTTTCACACAGACTGTCTGACGGGTAATCCTGTAGGGAGGCGCTGCATCTCGACTTGAAAAATGCCCCAAGCCATTTGATTTTTTCTTTGCGCCTCTGCGTTTTTGCGTGAGGATAATATAAACCACCGAGCGCCAGGAAAAAATTTTAAAGATACGGTTTTTCCATTCTTTTCTCCGCATCCCTTCGCGTCCTCGGCGGTTTTTCAAGCCATCCTTAGATGCCTTTGAAGGAATCATAATCACTGACATTAACTCGTTTTCCCGCTTTACTCCAGTTCACGCCGAGTTCTGAGGGCAGTTTGTTTTCATCGTGACACTGCCGCAGAACGCTCTCCAGTTCGGGGGAATAGTAGAGT
>WJMF01000142.1 GCA_014728085.1 Candidatus Zhuqueibacterota bacterium | reverse complement strand
CAATCTGACCGTCGGGGATGAAACCAACGTCAGTAAAAACGGCCGCACCGCATTTCAGGAAATACGCTTTTTCACTCCAGAGCGCGGCTTTACCCGCTATCTGCTCGGGGATCCGCCGCGAAAAAGCGAGATTGCCCGGGATTGGCTCAATATTGTCGATAAATGCATTTTTCCCTTTGATTTAAAATATTTTGCTCTGCGTAACCGCCATGATAACAGTGCTCTTTTATATGCCTATTCGGAAACCATTCGCGCCCTTCAAATTGTAAACCGGGAATCCTGCTCACAAGGGCGTTTTAAGGATTGGGTCAATATCGGTACAAACGGATTTTGTGAAATACCCTATCTGTCCGGTGGTACGCGTATTCGAAATGGCTATATCACCTCTGAAAATCCGGAAATTGAAATGCAAAAAATGATACATCCGTTGCAAGTGGATATTGTTAAATAATGGTGAGAAAGCAGCTATTTGAAACACAGCTTTTTAAGATCTGCATTCAACAATCAGTTTTTAATAATCGCAGAGCGCAGAAAAGAACGTTAAAAGAGAATGCGTGTATATTTTTATTGTTCACTATTCACATTTAAATATAAAGATCAGGAGAGTTTTTATGCAGGATTTTACCTTTCAGAATGAAACCAAATTGGTTTTTGGCAAGGATAAGGAAAAAGAGGTTGGACGTGAGGTAGCGCCTTTTTCGAAATCGGCTTTGCTGGTATACGGCAGCGATCGCATCAAACGGACCGGATTGTATGATACCGTGGTTCAGTCCCTGGAAAAAGAAAATATCAGCCACATGGACCTGAGCGGTGTGCAGCCGAATCCTCGCCTGAGCCTTGTTTACGAGGGCATCGACAGGGTGCGGGAAAACGATATCGGATTTATTCTGGCTATTGGTGGCGGCAGTCCCATCGATACGGCCAAGGCGATTGCAGTCGGCGTGCCGTATGATGGCGATGTTTGGGAATTGTTTGAAGGCGAACCGGTAAAAGAGGCTATGCCCACCGGTTGTGTGTTAACCTATCCGGCCGCCGGCAGCGAGGCCAGCGTCGGGTCTGTGATCACCAGGGAGGAGGGATGGTATAAACGCCCGCTCGGAGATGTCTTGATGCGCCCGCGTTTTGCCATTCTAAATCCGGAACTGACTCTTTCGGTACCCAAAGACCTCACCGCTATCGGTGTTGCTGATATCATGTCGCACCTGATGGAGCGCTACTTCACCCGCGTGCGCAACACAGATCTGACGGATGAGTTGATTGAAGGGACGCTGAGAACAGTGATCAGAAACACGGACAAAGTGATGGCTGATCCTGAGGATATCGATGCCCGGGCTGAGATCATGCTGGCCTCTACCTATGCCCATAACGACTTTTTTACCGTCGGCCGTCTCGGCGATTGGGCGTCGCACAACATCGAGCACGAGCTCAGCGGAATATATGATATTCCGCATGGAGCCGGATTATCCATTGTCATGCCGGCCTGGCTGAGCTATGTCTATAAAGAAGATCTTTTTCGTTTTGTCGATTTTGCCCGGGAGGTCTTTGGCGTAGAATCCAATTCGAAATCGGATGATGAAATTGCCCGACAGGGTATTAAAAAGTTAAAGGCTTTTTATAATGAGATCGGCTTGCCCACCCGGCTTGAGCAGGTTGATATCGATTCCAGCCGTTTTGAGGAGATGGCGATAAAGTGCACCGAATCCGGCCCACAGGGAAATTTTAAAAAGCTGCAAAAAGAGGATGTGGTGGAAATATTGAAACTGGCGCTTTAGAGACTTAATTTAAACCGTAGAGTTCGCGAAGAAAATAGAAAAAATTTGATTGATCAATATATAGACAAACAAACCTATACATACCGGATTGTCTCCTCTTGATAGAGAAGACGTTCATGTATTTTTAACCGGTTTGAAGGCAACAAGATGATTTACCTTGCTTATGCTGGATAGGAATTTTTAAACCAGTTTAATCGCTCATTGTTAAGAGGAAATAAGCGTAATATAAAAAGTGAATTAAGAAATCATGACTAAAACGGTTTCAATCGCATCAGAGACTTTACCGACGGGTTAAACAAATTGGAAAGAAGAAAGGAATAATGATCCGGTAAGAAAAAAAGGTAAAACGAGTTGCAGGAATCGCTTTTTGACGGCAGGGGTATAAAACCGCATCCGGTCGCGGGTGCCGAACCAGTTGTATCGTTTGCGGGCGATATAGGCATAAAACCGATCCCGATAGCGGCGGGGCAGGTGTATCAGCAGCGAAAGCAGTTTCCAGGGAAACCCGAGATGATGAAATATCTTCAATACCGCTGTTGATTTATCATACACCTCTCCATTGTCGATCAAAATAACGGAATAGAGGCGGTCACCGAGATGGTATTGTTTCCTCAAGCGCTCTCCTGCCCGACTCTGTAATGCAGCAAACCGGAAGCGTTTTCTGTAATCAACTCTTATAATGAAAGTAACCGTGGCGTTGCATAAATTACAGATGCCGTCGTAAAGTATGACTACTTTTTTAGATTTTTTATGCATAGTTGAGGTTCATTCGGATCTCACTTGTTCCTTTGGTTTTTGTAACAGATAAAACAGAACACTTATTCATTAATTATTTGAGTTTTGAATTTTATTGTGGTAGAAAAGGGTATCGCCACCGGACCGGTCAGCTGGTTTGGTTCATTAACAGGCGTTTTTTCTCGATCGTGATCTGCAAGGCTCTGCCATATCGGACTTGATATTTGCTTCCTCGCTTTTCTTGTTGTTGAGTCGTGCCGGTGGTTTCAATATTTCTAAATCTGTACATCTGAACAGCATCTTGATTATCACAATATTGTCCGAGTTGGACGCGTTTTGCGATTGTTTACCCTCTCGGTATGCAGTCCGGTTCATTTTACACTCCCTTTACCGGTGTTTACGGGACAAAATGGAAGGCGAGGTTCGCACCAATGATCCGTTTTAAGGGGGATATATTACCCGCCATCACGGCAAGGAAATACCCTGTTGCAACTCGAACTCTCCCGTGCTCCGTTTTTCAGCAACAAAGAGAAGAGCAAAGCGATAAAAAATGCAATATTTCGCTGGTACCGGCGTATTACAAAGTAGAAACGAACCGTGATCCTTTATCAAAGTGGTTATAATTTTCGCTTGCAAAACTTTTTATAAATCAAATCCGATCGATTTGCTTATTTCCTAAAAGGTTGTTACTATTTTCTATTCTAGAATTTGGAGGAGTTGATCATGACCGGAGCTGTCAACAAAAGCAATGGCTTGAAATTACTTTTTATTTTTATCCCAATCTTGTTCTTTTTTTTGTCAATAGTCTCTGCACAGGGAATTACAGCCAATCCACTCCGCGCTATCATCTCGAGCGAGCTTGAAGAGCCGCATAACATCTATCCCGACGGCGGGTTTGAAAACACAGATCACGATATAAGAACGGTATCCCCTTATAATGATACTGACCATTTAGAACCACAGCTCGAACGGACCGATGAATCGGTGCACAGCGGAAACCGGGCCTATAAGATCACCAACGATAACGCTGACACTGTCGAGTTTTCTCTTCGAATCAATCCTGATAAAGCAGAGGATATTTCATTTTCCTGTTGGATTAAATCTGCCGGGTCGGTGTGTAAGGTGCAACCTTTCATGGTGTTTGAGAGCACCGGATTGGTCAAAGGACCGGTATATGGAAAACAATATCCAATCGGTAGCGATTGGATAGAGGTCTCTTTCACAACCTCGACCACCAGCGGTTTTCGCTATGCCCATGCCGGTATAAAGGTACCGCCGAATAGTGCATTGTATATCGATGACGTTTCTGTCACCGTTCCGGTCTGGAAAGAACCGGATGTGGGTGAGATTACCGTCGGCGGCGTAAAAGTACCGGCAACGCCCGTCTCCCCGGTGAATATCTGTTTCAGTATTCACATCGAAGATCCGCAGAATCTGATCAGCCATGAAGGGTTTTTCTGGCGCAAGAGCATTGTCTTTGAGGAGCTGGCCAGGCTTTTTCACCAACACGGCGGTTTTCTCAACATCCAGCCGGAGCTGGAATGGGCCCTGGCAGCCGGAAAATATGCACCGGATATGCTGTCTGACCTGGCGGATAAATACAATGTTACCTTTTCGACCCATACCCATGGTCCGGTATGCAAGGAGGCTGATGGTACACCTTATGGCTCGGCGTATTGCAAAGCACACCATCACCATCCTTCTGATCACGATACCAATCTCGATGAAAATGATATTGTAAACTATGTGCAGATTCGCAGGGAAAAATTGCAATCGTTGAGCAAGATATCGGTCAGCGACCATAACGGTAATTTCGATATGGTTCACAAAGATTTGTTATCTGCGGCAGGGGTGCAAACCTTGTCTGTATTTAAAAGTAAATATACCCAAAAAAGCTATGATGCGCTCTATACCAATCCCTGGCGCCCAACCGATGCCAATGCCCTGGAAGATATCTCTCTCTTCTTAACTCATGATCCAAAGCAACCCCTGATCTATATACCCGGTGTCGGCTCCAACATTACCAAGCGGCACGAACGCGTGCCTCTGAAGGTCAGGCGTTTT
>WJMF01000024.1 GCA_014728085.1 Candidatus Zhuqueibacterota bacterium | reverse complement strand
GAATTAGGAAACCGCTGCTCTCCGCCGGCGGGCGGACGCGGTATCCACCTGAGCTATAGGGGCGAGGTTCGGATAGAGACTAGAGCTAGAATAAATTTTTTGCTGAATGGCAAGAAAATATTAACTCGCACAGAGCCGCCAAGCCACAAAGGCAGTCCCCCTCGTCTTTCCGCCTTCAGTGGTATCCTATACCGAATGAATGGCAATCATGCATGAGAATAACTCTATTTTTTTCTTGTTAAAAGTGCTTATATGTTTTAATTTGTATATGCATTTTTAACAAGGGAGAAATATGCAAAATTCTGATATCATAAACCTCTTTCAAAAATCAGGTGGTTATTTAAATTCTACTCAACTAATTAAAAATAAGGTACACACATCAACCATTCGGAAACTTTTAAAAACTGGTAAAATCGAAAAAATAAAACGGGGTCTTTACCGTCTTGCTCCCGATGAATTACCTCAACACAATTATTTTACATATGATTATTTCGATGCGACAATCGGTGTACCGGCAGGTATATTTTGTCTTACCACAGCGCTTTTCTACCACAATCTAACGACCACCAGACCAATCACTTTTGATATGGCCATTCCTCCGTCGCATAGAAACACCAAATTGAATACAGTTTCTCTTCGTTTGTATCGTTTCAATGAACCTTATTATTCATTAGATATTAAAAAAATAAAAACCAATATTACTGTCATAAAAATATACGAGAAAGAAAAATCTATTTGTGATGCAATACGTCTTCGACATATCATAGGTGAGGATGTTGCTATGGAATCGCTGAATAGTTATATGCGTCTTAAAGAAAAAGAAATCAACAAACTTTTGCAGACAGCAAAAATTTGCAAAGTAACTCATATTGTAGAACCTGCAATAAAAGCTATGACTGGATTTTGAAATGTCCCCCAAACTGGTAAAAAATATTGAAGAATCAACCAAAGCAAGGCTTTTAAACTATACCAAAAAAAAGAAAGGAAATTTCAATGCCGTACTATTACAATTTTTTCAGGAACGTTTTTTGGCCAGATTGGGCGAATCTGAATATAAATTTCATTTTGTCCTAAAAGGTGGATTTTTATTATTAACACAGAATGTAAATCCTTTTAGACCAACTGTAGATATTGATATGCTGGGTATTAATCTGAAAAATGACGCTGAATCATTGCAATCTTTTATTCAACAGATTGCATGCATAGATTTAAAAGACAGTGTTAGATTTAATGTCGATAACATTCAGGGTCAAGTTATTAAAGAAGATACCGATTACGAAGGATTGCGTTATACATTCGAGGCCCAACTTGGAATAATCAAATCGAAAATGCAACTTGATATTGCCTTTGGAGATGATGTCCCGGGGGAATTTATCAATGCTCAATTACCAACAATACTTGACGACCCTGCATTTCCCAAAATATTACATTATCCATTAGAGTCGGTGATTGCTGAAAAATTTCAAGCTATTGTTTATCTCGGATTTGCCAATAGCCGGATGAAGGATTTTTATGATATACTTTTTCTAGCAAAATATAATGTATTTGATAACGTAAAAATCAAAAAAGCTCTGGATGCCACTTTTTCCAAACGTAAAACCGACATTGAAAAACGGACTTTTATTTACAGCAGAGATTATATCTCAAAAAAGAGGAATCTCTGGAAAGCCTTTATGCGAAAAATTAACAGTGACTCGTATAACGATTTCAATGATGTTATAGCAAGATTACGAATGTTCATCGAATACCCTATTACAAATGAAAATGATGTAAGAAAATGGTCCCCGGAATGGTGGACATGGAAATAAATTTAATTTCTCTGATCATTTTAGATAGTTCTATAAAAACTGCAAGCTCTTACAGAAACATCGAATTATTTAAGTCAATACCTGTATTCCATCGACGCAAAGTAACCCCGGCTCTCCGCCGGCGGGCGGGCGCGGTATCCACCTGAGCTTTAGGGGCAAGCGTTGAATTGGGATTAAAATTAGAATAAATTTTTTGCTGAATGGCAAGAAAATATGAACTCGCATCAAGCCGCCAAGTTACAAAGGGTTCCCCCCTTGGTGTCTCTGCGGCTTTGTGCGAGCATGTTTAGAAAAAGGCCTGATTGCTCAGGCCCTGTGGTGTCGTATAAACGGTGGGTTTTGGAATCTTGTGAACTATATCGACCACCAACTAAAAGTTAGAAGAACCTTTATTATTTACTGGACTTTTTGACTCGATATGTTTACTATTTCATTAGATAAAAATACTCGATATCTAACCCGATGTGGGGGAAGGGGATTTATATTTCCCGGGAGGAGTATCTAAAAACTATCAAGAACTATATTCATCTTTGGTGGAGGGACTATGACGTATAGAATAATTTTGTTGTTGACTGTGTTTTGGAGTTCATTCGGCTCTATTCTGTATGGACAGGATATTGAAGACTATGTGTCAAAATACACGTCTGAAAACGGGCAAGCGTATATGCAGCCATTGGCTGATGTGTTTGGAGCGAATTTGAATAGCGGGATTTTCAGATCAGCACATGTTCGCAAAAGTGGATTTCATCTGTCGATTAATCTGGTGGGTCAAATGGCGATTTTGGGAGACCAACAGCGTGAATTTACAGCAACCACAGAGGAACCATTTACACCCACGACAAGTGTTCAGGCACCTACTATTTTTGGTGAAAGCGAGGGACCCAGTGTAGAAGGGGTTGGCGGAACTCGTTACATTTTTCCCGGTGGTTTGAATTTTACCCGATTTCCTATGGTCGTTCCTCATCTAACGATCGGATCGATTTATGGTACAGAGCTGTTATTGCGATATATCAGTCTGGATGTTGATGAAACTATTGGACGTGTGGAATTAACAGGTTATGGAGCCAGACACAATTTGGATCAGTATCTGCAACAGATGCCGTTGAATTTGGCTGTAAGCTATTTTCGCCAAACCTATGATGTGGGTGATATCGTTTCAGCCACTGCTCAGAGCATTGGGATTCAGGCGGGAAAAACATTCAATATCCTGAATGTGTATAGTGGAATGGCATTTGAATCCTCGACCATGGATATATCGTATCAATACGAAGGTGATACCGGAAATGAAGAAATATCATTTGAACTGGAATCCAAAAATTCATTCCGGTTTCTTTTAGGGATTGGAATGAATCTTTCAATATTTCATCTGTATGCAGATTATAATTTCAGCAATGTAAATGTGTTGAGCGTTGGCGTTGGGTTTGGAAAATAGCAAAAGGAGCGTTTATGAAAAAAACAATAATAACAATTATATTACTGGTATTTATTCTGAATTTTGGCTGTGAAATGCGTAAATTTCGTTCAGTGGTTACGTGGAAATTTGAAAGATCATATCCATTGGTATTCGAGAACACCACTGACATCGGACCCGTTGTCATTACCCGACGAACTGTACTTAATACAGTGGGCCTGCCGGATGATGCCCGTGTAACTCGTGTGGCGGTTGAGGGAATTACTGCCAAAGTAACCGAAGAACCCACCAGTGCAGCCAATTCAATCATGCTAACCGGTTTACTGACCTTACCAAATGGTTCTGTTTTACCATTGTATAGGAATGTTCCTCTTAATTTTGCATCACTCACGATTATTAATCAGTTGATTGAAAGCAATATCAAAAAATTTACCGATGAAGTGGAAAAGATACTCAAAAACGAAGACGACATGCGACGATTGGAAATAGACATGCAGGCAACAGCTGATGGTACGGCCAGGATTACTCTTGCGGTTAATATTCATGTGGGCATCGAGTATGAATACTGTCGCGAAGTACCGACGTTGTTTGGGCCTGAAGGTGAAGAGTGCGATTTAGACTGAGTTTTTGACTCGAATCTGTCTTTGATGTTTGTTTTGCAAGCAGGCCGAATGCCCGGTTTTTGGGATGCTTGTCAATATCATTATCCACCTGAGCTATAGGGGCGAGGTTTGGATAGAGACTAGAGCTAGAATAAATTTTTTGCTGAATGGCAAGAAAATATGAACTCGCACCAAGCCACCAAGTCACAAAGGGTTCCCCCCCTGGTGTCTCTGTGGCTTTGTGCGAGAAATATACCAGACCCCGGGTGTTGCGCGACAGCGCATCCCCGGGTGTCTTGAACGCCCCGAGCCAAACAAAAAAGCCAAAGATAAAAAACTAAACCTACTCAGTAAAACCACGGGCGCCGCACCACACCCGGGGTCCTTTGGACACCCGGGGAGGTGCTATACCTGCTACATTCAATTTTTCAATCCACTTTTCGATCTGTTCCGGCACATAGTTCCGCCTTTAGCCAAGTCT